>CBFGPX010000011.1:0-39513 GCA_965650725.1 uncultured Comamonadaceae bacterium
CGCGGGGGTCCGCCGCCGCGCATGTCCCCTCACCTGAATCGGGGACGGCCGAACCGCCCTACCTGCTGCGCGCGCGCCCCACCGCAGCTGGGGCCAAACCGCCCCACCCCGGCCGAGAGGCAGCGCCAAGTCCTTGATTGCACTGGCACCCCCCACGTTTATTCGGACGGGAACGCTTGATGCGCTGTCAGCGGTGGATGGCATGGCGCCATGGGGCACAGCGATGGGCAACACATCTCCCCTGGGCCCGACCGTGGATGAAACCGCGGCCTGGATCCGCGGCTACCTGGACGAGCACCCGCGGGCGGCAGACACGGCGGCGGGCATACAGCGCTGGTGGCTCGCGCCCCGCCATGGGGAGGTGGCGCTGATGAAAGTCGAGCTGGCCTTGGCCAAACTGGAAAGCGAGGGCGTGGTGAAGAACTCCGATCCGATGGCAACGAACCCGACCTACGGCCGACAAGGCTGACCGCAGGCATGGCCAGCCACCTCGCCATCGCCGCCGTCGCCAGGACGCTGCTGCGCCTGATCGAGGAACGCTGCCCGCGCGACGAGTTCACGTCCAACCCGTCCTTCCAGCTCTATCAGACGCACGACTTCGGCAGCCAGCTCGTCAACGAGGGCTTCTCCCTGATGCTGTGGCGCGTCACCGCGGCGGCCGCGCGCAACCAGCCGCCGCGCCGCGGCGCCGACGGCGTGCTGCGGCGCCCCGCCCTGCCGCTGGACCTGCACTTCATGCTGACGCCCTGGGCCGGCGAGGCCGAGCGCCAGCTGCGCCTGCTCGGCTGGGCGATGCGCTTCATCGAGGACAACGCGGTGCTCGACGCCAGCCAGCTCAACCACTCGCTGACGCGCCGCGAGCTGGCCGTCTTCGGCCCGCTGGAGACGGTCGAGCTGTCGCTGGACCCGCCCGGCCTGGCCGACTACCTGGGCTTGTGGGACAAGTACCGCACGCGCTGGCAGACCTCGGTGATGTATGTCGCGCGCATGGTGATGCTGGAGTCCGAGCTGGCGCTGCGCGACGCCGGCCTCGTGACGAGGCGCGAGCTGCTCTACGGCACCGAAGCGGAGCCTGCAGCATGAGCGTTCGTCAGCTGCGGCCGGGCTTCGACACGAACGCGCTGACGCCGGTGCTGGGCGTCATGTTCCGCGACGGCTTCGATGGCCGCGTCGTCAGCGACGGGCTGAAGGTGCGCCTGCGCGATCCGCAGCAGCCGCACGGCGCGCCGCGGCAACTGGCGGCCAACGGCTACGGCGCCTTCGCCTGCCACCGCCTGCGCGGCATGTCCGCGCCACCCACATCACCGCCAACGACGCGCCGCTACGAACTGACCGTCGAAGACGCCCTTGGCCGCTACCTGCCGATGACGGTCCCGGCCGACCTGCCGCATGCCGGTCTGTTCGAACCCGCCTGCCTGGCCCAGTCGCCCGCCCTCGACCCCACCGCCGAGCCCCATGTCCCGCTGTTCTGCACCCCGTCCCGCGCGGTACCCGCCGGCGTCGGCGAGGTGCGTGTCGAGCTGCGGCTGGCCTCCGATCCGGAGCAGCCCGCCGCCTGGGCCTGGCTGGAGCTGCGGCTGGCCGCCGACGGCCGCCTGCTGGCCCGCGGCCTGGCCGACCGGCGCGGCTGCGCGCTGCTGCTGTGCGCGCTACCGGCCCCGGTCGACCTGCCGCTGGGCGGCTCGCCGGCCCACATCGTGCCGCCGCTGGCCGAATGGCCGGTGAGCCTGCGCGCCTTCTGGTCGCCCGCCATCGCCGCAGCCGCCGCGCCCGACCTGTGCGCGCTGCAGTCGCTGCCGCCCGTGTCGCTGCTGCAGGACCTGTCGGCCTCGCCACCCACACCCCTCGCCCCGGCCCTGCTGGTCGCCGGTTCGCCACTGGTGATCCGCGGCAGCGGATCGTCGTCCTTCGTCTTCATCTCTGCCTAGGAGAGCTTCCATGCCCGAATACCTTGCACCCGGCGTGTTCGTGGAAGAGACCTCGTTCCGGTCCAAGTCGATCGAAGGGGTGTCGACAACGACCACCGGTTTCATCGGCGCCGCCCGGACCGGCCCGGTACACCTGCCGCCGGACATCATCACCAGCCTCGGCGAGTTCGAGGAGATCTACGGCGACGGCAACGAGCTGGTCTTCAATACCGACAGCCCGCTGACCCACCACCTCTGGCAGGGCGTGCGCGCCTTCTTCAGCAACGGCGGCAAGCGGCTCTACATCTCGCGCATCTTCAAGCCCATGGACGAAGAAGGCGCGACGACGCCGGTGCGCTATGCACCCATCGATCCCGACACCGAGGAAGCCGCCGCGGCAGCCGTCATCGAGAAGGGCGGCGTCAGCTACTACCAGGACGGCCATGCCCGCGTGCGCGAGCTGCTGAGCGCCGGGCTGGTCGTGCGCGCCCGGCACCCGGGCGCCGCCGGCAACGCCCGCGTGCGCTTCACGCTGAAGGCCGGCGGCAACATCCTCAGCGTCGGCGTCGACCCCATCACCAAGGCCGAGAAGACGACGGTGCGCTCGCTGAAGCACGGTGATCTGGTCTGGTCCGCCGACCGCGCCAGCCCCGACGATGCGTCGCTGGGTGGCTTCTACCGGGCCGCCTGGGACGAGGACGAGGCCGAGTGGAACTTCGCTGCCGTGCCGGCGGCGAGCCCCGACGTCCCCATGACGCTGAACGAACTCTTCCCCAACCCCGACCTCGGCCAGGGCGACGCGATCCGCGTCGTGACGCTGAGCGTGAGCCTGCTGAGCCGCGACGGCAGCACCGACCTCGGCAGCTGGACCGGCCTGCCGCTGGACCCGGAGCACCGCAGCGGCGCCAGCCGCGACTCGGCCTTCGACTACTTCGCGACGACACCCAACTCGGCCTCGGACGCAATCCGCCTGCCGCTGGTCATCGCCCGCGACCCGACCGACATCGCCTCGGCCGGCGACGTGCTGCTGGGCCTGTTCGGCCCCGACCCGGTCGCGTTGCTCGCACCCACGACCGAGGAGACGCGGCGCCGCATCGGCGTGCTCGACAAGCTCGGCATGGGCGTCTCGGCGGACTTCCTGCTCGACGGCGGCAACGACGGCGCCCGGCCGACCGCGGCCGACTACGAAGGCGAGGCCTTCCTCGACCGCAACTACTCGCTCGGCCTGAAGCAGTTCGAGGACCTGGAGGACATCTCCATCGTCGCCGCGCCGGGCTCGACAGCCGACTACACGAACTACGCCAGCGACGCCGACGCCATCCAGCTGCTGCTGATCCAGCATGCCGAGTACATGCGCTACCGCATCGCCGTGCTCGACAGCGCCGAGGGCCAGAGCATTGCCGAGGTGCGCAACATGCGCGCCAAGCTCGACTCCAAGCACGCGGCCCTCTACTACCCCTGGGTCACCGTGCTCGACCCGATCGGTGGCAAGGAGATCAACCTGCCGCCCAGCGGCTTCGTCGCCGGCATCTATGCCCGCAACGACATCCAGCGCGCCGTCTACAAGGCGCCGGCCAACGAGGTCGTGTCGCTGGCACTGGGCTTCGAGACCCTGCTCAACAAGGCCCAGCAGGAGGTTCTCAACCCCGAAGGCATCAACTGCTTCCGCTACTTCGAGGGCCGCGGCATGCGGCTGTGGGGCGCGCGGCTGATCAGCTCCGACCCCGAGTGGAAGTACGTCAACCTGCGCCGCTACTTCGCCTACCTGGAGCACTCCATCGACAAGAGCACGCAGTGGGCCGTCTTCGAGCCCAACGGCGAAAAGCTCTGGGCCAATCTGCGCCGCTCGGTGTCCGACTTCCTGCTCAACGAATGGCAGAACGGCGCGCTGCTCGGCGACAAGCCCGAGAAGGCCTTCTTCGTGCGCTGCGACCGCTCGACGATGACGCAGAACGACCTCGACAACGGCCGCCTGGTCTGCCTGATCGGCGTCGCGCCGCTGTACCCCGCCGAGTTCGTGATTTTCAGAATCGGCCAATGGACCGCGGACGCGAAGTCCTGATCGATCAGCAAGCCCTGAGCCTCAAGGAGATCCAACATGGCCGTCCTCAGAGACCGTCCCTATGTGCAGTTCAACTTCCTCGTCGACCTTGGCAACGGCGTCACCGACGGGGCCGACGCGGGCTTCCAGGAAGTCAGCGGCGTCGGCATGGAAGTGACCGTCGCCGAGTACCGCACCGGCAACAGCCGCGAGAACAGCGTGATGAAGATCACCGGTCTGAACAAGGCCACCGACGTGACGCTGAAGCGCGGCGTCATCGGCTCGCTGTCGCTCTACCAGTGGCTGGACCAGATCCGCAACGGCGACCAGGGCGCGCTACGCACGGTGACGATCCAGCTGCAGAACGAAGACCACACGCAGATCGTCCAGACCTGGAAGCTGCTGCGAGCCCGCATCATCAAGCACACCAGCGGCCCCTTCAACGCCAAGGGCACCGACGTGGCGATGGAAGAGCTGGTGCTGGCCTACGAGCGCCTGGAAATGGAATAACGGCAGGACCGCCGCCATGACCCGCAACCCGCCATCGCTGCGACGCCTGCCCGGCGTCAGCTTCGACGTGCCACCACCGGCGCTGGACCTAACGCTGCCGCGCATGGACATCGCGCTGTTCGTCGGCTTCGCCGGCAGCGGCCCGTTGACGGCCGCCGTCGCGGTCGAAAGCCTGGCGGAGTTCGAGACGATTTTTGGAGGCCCGCTGCCGCTGGCGCTGGACGCCGCCACCGGCGCGACGCTGACGGGTCATCTGCATGCCGCCGTGCGCGCCTTCTTCAGCCAGGGCGGCCGGCGCTGCTGGGTGCTGCGCGTGGCCGGGGCCGGCGTCAAAACGAGCCGATTCCCGCTGCCCTCGCTGCTGCGCGTGCGCCGCCGCGGCGCGGGCCGGCAATGGCATCTGCGACCGGCCAGCCTGCCGGCGCGCAGCCCCGGGAGCGGCGCCGACACGGTGCAGGTCGCCGCGCGCCTGGTGTCCACGCCGCTGCGCGCCCGCGCGCTGGACAAGTTCACGCTGCAGCTCGCCGCACCCGTCGCCGCGCTGCGTCCCGGCGACCTGCTGCGCATCGCGCTAGGCCCCATCCGCATGCATCTGCGCGTGGATGCCCTAGCCGGCCTGCGGCTGCGCATCGACGGCCGCGTCGCGATCAAGCCCTTGCTCGGTGACGCCACCAGCAACGTGCCCGTGCCCGAGGGCACTGAAGGCACCGCCGCGGCGCCCGCCGAGCGTCACCAATGGCATGCCGATGGGCGCCTGAGCCTGTGGCTGCGCCTGCCGCCGCAGGAGCTGCCGCAGCGTGGCCAGGTGCTGGCGCTGGGCTTCGCGCAGCGCCGCGCATGGATGAGCGTCGACGCGCCCGAGATCAGCGCGGCGCCGGACCTCGATGGCAAGGTCGAGGTCGTCGTCACCGGCCGGCCCTGGCGGATGTCACTGAACAGCGCCCGCCAGGCCTTCGAGGCCTGGTGCGCCGACCCGCAGCCGCGTCTCGTGCAGCTGCTGCGGCTGGACCTGCGCACGCGCACCTCGCCCGAGCAGCAGGACCTGATCACCGACCTCAGCCTGGCCAGCTCGGTGGAGCCCGATGCACGCAGCGTCTTCGGCCTGCCCGACGACGAGCAGCTGTTCGGCAGCGGCGATGCCGTCACCGGCGCCTTCGCAAGCCGCGACGCGCTGGGGCGCCTCAGCAGCCGCCTCGACCTCGCGTCCGACCCGCTCGCGGGCACCGGCCTGCTCATCCCGCTGGACGACCTCGACGACTTCGACGCCCAGCTGCAGGCCCTGCCCAGCCCGCTGGCCGCGCTGCAGCGCGACGGCCTGCGCGAGTTCGGCTGGCCGCTGTTCGCCGAGCCGCTGCTGGCCGGCTACGGTGCCGACCTGCTGGCCGATCAGGCCGAGGCGCTGCGCCTGACCGGCCCGGACCCGCACCGCCCGGCGCCGCTGCACGGCATGCACGCCGTCTTCGGCGCGCGGCCCGAGCGCCTCGCCGACGAGCCCACGCTGCTGGTGCTGCCCGATGCCATCCACCCCGGCTGGCAGCCCATCGCCGACCCACCCGCGACCTGGACCGAACTGCCACCGCTGCCGGAGCCACTCGACCCCTGCGCCGGTGAAGCCTTCCGCGCCTGCGCGAGCGCGCCGCTGCCGCGCCCGGCCTTCGTGCGCGGGCCGGACCCGCGCGCCGACGGCTCGTTCGCCCTCTACTGGACGCCGGTGATGGCCGGCGCCACCTATGAGCTGCAGGAGGCCATGGCGCCCGCCTTCGAGAGCGCCGTCGCCGTCCAGCAAGGCCCGGCGACGCGCTTCGACGCCGGTCCGCGCAAGCCGGGCACCGCCTACTACCGCGTGCGCGCCAGCCTCGGGCCGAGGCGCTCGCCCTGGTCGGCACCGGTGCGCATCGTCATCGGCCTGCAGGGCTGGGAGGCGCTGCCCTGGCAAGACCTGACGCTGACATCCATCCACCGGCTGATGCTGCGCACGGCCGCCGGCCGCGGCGACATGCTGGCCCTGCTGTCGCTGCCGATGGCCTACAGCGCCGAACAGGCCTGCCGCCATGCCGACCGCCTGCGCGCCCAGGCCGAACCGCTGGCCGGCCCCGGCGACCCGCCGGCGATCGGCGAGAACGAAAGCCGCGCGCTGTCGCACGGCGCGCTGCTGCACCCCTGGCTGATGATCCGCAGGGACGCCGACGAGATCTGGTTCCCGCCCGACGGCCCGGCCTGCGGCCAGCTGGCCGCCACGGCGCTGGAACGCGGCGCCTGGATCGCCGCGGCCAACCGCCCGCTGCGCGACGTCGTCTCGCTGAGCCGGCCGGGCCTGCGCCCGACGCTGGCGCAGCGCCAGCAGCTGCTCGACGCCCAGGTCAACCTGCTGCGCAGCGCGCCCATAGGCTTCATCGTCAGCAGCTCGGACACGCTGTCGCCCGACCCCGACTGGCGGCCCATCAACGTGCGCCGGCTGATGTGCCTGCTGCGCCGCCTGGCGCTGCAGCGCGGCGTCACCTATGTCTTCGAGCCCAATGGCGCGACGCTGCGCCGCACGGTCGAGCGCGGCTTCGAGGCCCTGCTCGACCAGCTCTACCGTCGCGGCGCCCTCGTCGGCGCCAGCGCACGGCAGGCCTTCCAGGTCAACGTCGGCGACGACCTCAACACCCGCCCGCGGCGCGACGCCGGCCAGTTCTGGGTCGAGCTGAAGGTCGCCCCGGCGCTGCCGATGAGCTTCCTCACCGTGCTGCTGATGCGCAGCGGCGAGCGCGTGCAGTCGCAGGAGGTGCACTGAATGCGTCCCTTCACCGCCTTCAACTTCGCCGTCGAGATCGTGCCCGAGGGTGCGTCCGCACCGCTGGTCAGCGCGGCCTTCTCGGACTGCGACGGCATCGAGATGTCGATGGAGGTCAAGACGCTCCGCGAGGGCGGCAACAACGACCGCCAGATCCGCCTCGCCGGGCCGGCCACCTTCGGCCAGCTGACGCTCAAGCGCGGCATGAGCGAGGACAGCTTCGAGCTGTGGAACTGGATGTCCGACTGCCTGGCCAACCCGGGCAAGCGCGCCCAGGCCACCGTCGTGCTGCTTGCTGCCGACGGCGCCAGCGAGCGCGCCCGCGTGCTGCTGCAGCGCTGCCTGCCGGTCAAGCTGAAGGCGCCCAGCTTCAGCGCCAAGGACGGCGCGATCGCGGTGGAGGAGCTGCAGATCGCCTACGAGTCCTTCACGATGCAGCCGGGGAAATGAAATGAGCGACACCCACGCCAGCAAGGCCCTGCTCGTCGAGCTCGCCGAGAACCTGGAGGACGACCTGCCGGGAGGCAAGACCGCCACGGTGCAGTTCAACCCCGAGTCGCTGAAGCTCAGCTTCGCCAACCAGATCCAGAACAACAGCAGCAGCAACACCGCCGGCAGCCCGGCGGGCGGCAGCGGCAGTGGCGGCGGTGGAGACCAGGCCGGCGGCACGCAGGGCCGGCAGTTCATCGGCGCGGGCACCACCAAGCTGTCGGTGCAGCTGTGGTTCGATGCCGGTCAGGCCGGCGTCGACGACGTGCGCAAGCTGAGCCAGGAGGTCATCTACTTCATCAAGGGCAAGAAGGCGCAGAGCGACCCGTCCAAGTTCCTGCCGCCGGGCGTGCGCTTCAGCTGGGGTTCCTTCAACTTCAAGGGCCTGATCGACAGCATCGAGGAGACCATCGACTACTTCTCGCCCGAGGGCAAGCCGCTGCGCTCGACGCTGTCCATGGCGATGTCGCAGCAGACCATCCTGATCTCCGACTTCGGTGGCAGCCCCGGTGCCTCGCTCGGCCTGCCCGGCGCGCCAGGCACCGTGCCCATGACGCCCGCCGCCGCCGGCAGCACGCTGCAGGGCCTGGCGGCGGCGACACGGGCCGGCGTGTCCTGGCAGGCACTGGCCTCGGCCAATGGCATCGACAACCCACGCCAACTGGCCGCCGGGCAGTTTCTGGACCTGTCGGCCTCGGCGTCGCTGTCCGCCTCGGTCCGCACACCGCGCTTCTGAAGGAGAACCGCCATGGCCGTCGTCATCAACGAATTCGAAGTGGTGGACGCGCCGCAGCCACAGGCCCGGGCAGACGGCAGCACGGCGCCACCGCCCGCCGCGCCGACGATGGACGCCGAGGATCTGCGCCGGCTGCAGGCTGTTGCCGCCGAGCTGCTGCTGCGTCGCGCCGCTCACTGAAGCCGACTGCATCATGGAAGACGCCCGCAGCGCCCTCGCCTCCTCCCGGCCCGGCTTCACGGTCGCTGGCGCGGCGCAGCCGCGGCTGGACTCGGGCCTGCTGCGCTTCGTCTGCAGCGAGAACGAGGCCGGCCTGTCGCACTGCGAGGCCGAGTTCGGCAACTGGGGCGACACCGGCGGCAGCACCGGCTTCCTGTGGTTCGACCGCAGCGTGCTCGAGTTCGGCAAGGACTTCGTCGTCAAGATCGGCAGCGCGACCGTCTTCGAGGGCCGCATCATGGGGCTGGAGGCGCGCTTCCCGCCGCTGGCACCGCCGACGCTGGTCGTGCATGCCGAGGACCGGATGCAGGACCTGCGCATGACGCGCCGCACCCGTGTGTTCGAGAACCAGGCCGACGCCGACATCGTCCGCACGCTGTGCAGCGACCACGGCCTGACCGCCGACACCGACCTCTCCGGCCCCAGCCACGCGGTGCTGACGCAGGTCAACCAGAGCGACCTCGCCTTCCTGCGCCAGCGCGCCGCGCTCGCCGATGCCGACCTGTGGCTGGAGGGCAGCACCCTGCATGCGGCCCAGCGCGCCTCGCGCAGCGACTCCGGGCTGGAGCTGGTGCAGGGCGCGCGGCTGCGCGAGTTCAACGTGCTGGCCGACCTGGCCCACCAGCGCACCGCCGTCGTCTGCACCGGCTGGGACGTTGCGGCCAAGGCGGCCATCTCGTCCGAGGCGACGGCCAGCGCGATTGGCGCCGAGACGGCCGGCGGCACGAGCGGCCCGGCCGTGCTGCAGCAGGCGCTGGGTGCGCGCAAGGACACGGTCGCCCACTGCCTGCCGCAGGAGAGCGGCGCGGCCCAGGCCTATGCCCAGGCCCACCTGCGCGCGCTGGCGCGGCGCTTCCTGCGCGGCCGCGGCGTGGCCGATGCCGACACGCGGCTGCACGTCGGCCGCACCGTCAAATTGAGCGGCCTGGGCCCGCTGTTCTCGGGCGCCTATGCGGTGGTCGAGACCAGCCACCGCTTCGACGTCGCCGTGGGCCTGCGCACCGAATTCGTCGTCGAACGAGCCTGGATAGGACGCCCATGAACCTCGCCGAACAACCGATGCTGGAAGCGCTGCTGCGCTCGCGCGAGGCCGGCGGCTGGGGCGGGCTGTGGCATGGCGTCTACCCGGCGCTGGTCACCGACATCAAGGACCCCGACAACCAGGGTCGCGTGAAGATCAAGCTGCCCTGGTCGCCCGACGGCGCTGGCGCTCCCTGCGAGCTGTGGGCCCGCCTGGCCACGCTGATGGCCGGCAACAACCGCGGCAGCTGGTTCATCCCCGACGTGGACGACGAAGTGCTGGTGGCCTTCGAGGGAGGCCAGGCGGTGCGGCCCTACGTCATCGGCGCGCTGTGGAACGGCCAGGACGCCGCGCCCGAGACGATGGACGGCGCCGGCAACAACTTCAAGAAGCTGATTCGCTCGCGCAACGGCGTGCGCCTGCTGATGGACGACAGCGACGGCCAGGAGACGCTGCTGATCGAGACGCCCGGCGGCCAGCGCGTCACGCTGAAGGACGGCCCCGGCGAGGTGCTGATCGAGGACAGCAACGGCAATTCGGTCAAGCTGGAGAGCGCCGGCATCACCATCACCGCGTCGGCCAAGGTCACCGTCAACGCCAGCACCGTCAACGTGTCGGCCAGCATGGTCAGCGTGGACGCCGGCATGTCCAGCTTCTCCGGCGTCGTCAAGGCCGACACGGTGATCTGCAACAGCATCATCAGCGCGTCGTACACCCCCGGCGCCGGGAACATCTGGTGAGGGCCGCGCGATGAGCACCAAGCTCGCCAAGCACGATCTCACCTGGGCGTCCCCGCAGCCCTTCTGGACCGATCCCGCCGGCGTCGTGCAGCCAGGCAGCGCGCTGCGCCGGCCGCAGATCCTGCGCTTCACGCACGACGACTTCATTCCCGAGCTGCTGGCCCTGCTGCAGCAAAGCCCCGCGGCGCTGCCCGTGCATGCCGCCATGGCCGAGACCTGGCGCGGCCCGGGCGCCACGCCGGCCGCCGACCCCGACGCCTTGCCTCAGGGCTCGCCGGCACGCTTCCTCGCTGCGCGGCGCCGTGCGCTGCTGGGCCGCACGGCACGGCCGGCACCGGTCTCGACCGGCTTGCTGAAGCTCTACCAGCCGGCCCATATGCGCCATTACCTCGTCGGCGGCTCGCTGGTCTGCCGCACGCCGGGGCTGCCGGATCGCCAGGTCGACCCGGCGCGGCAGAAGGTCTGCTACGTGATCCGCCGGCTGCTGCCTCGCGCGACAAGCATGAACCGCGACGATCCGCTGCCCGACCCGCGCAACACCAACGAGTGGGACGAATACGGCTTCGTGCCGAGCGGCAAGACCGGCGCCTGGCAGTACATCGGCCCGGCCGACGCGGAAAGCCTGGTCGCGACCATCGCGCCGGCCGAGGAGCGCCTGGCGCTGTTCCCCGCCAACTACGTGCAGGACGACGGCCATCCGCGCCGGATCCACATCGGCAACGTGCCGGTCGGCCGGCGCGAGACCTACCAGGGCGCCGGCACGCGGGCGGCGCCGGGCGGCGGCGGCGCGGCCCCCAGCGCGGCGCTGGACCCGCGCCTGGTGCTCTTCCACACCCAGGTGCTGGGCCCGTGGAAGGCGCTCGCCAACAAGGCCATGGCCAACGGCCAGGTCGGCACCGGCATCAACGGGGCCGACCCCGACAGCCTGACCCAACTGCAGTCCGCACGGCCCGACGCGATCTTCAAGCAGGACGAAGACGGCAACGTGCAGCGCGGCCAGCTGGTGATGGACAAGGTGCGCGAGCTGCGCGGCGGCCTGCAGACCGCGTCCTGGTATCTGCTGCTGGACCTCTACGACTTCCTGAAGGACCAGCTCGGCCTGGATCTGGACAGCGGCGTCGCGCCCACCGGCGCGCTGCTGACGCTCTACAACGCGCTCGATGCCACCGCGCCGCCCGGCTTCGCCGACGCGGCCACGGCGCCGCTGGCCGAGGCCAACGGTGCCTTCGAGGCTGCCGACGTGGCCGATGGCCTGATAGCCGCAGTCCAGCAAGTCCTGCCCTTCCGCGCCGCACTGGAGTCGGCGAAGACGGCCTTCGACCTGCCCCGGCCTGCCGCCACGGCGCCTGCCAAGCCGGCCGGCTGGCCCGACTTCCTCTACCTGTTCGCCGACCCCTGGCTGGGCGTGGCGCGCCCGCCCGAGCAGCCAGGCTTCAACCCGCCCGAGGGCGACTACCTCGTCGAGAAGGTCCAGGCCCGCATCGACGCGCTGGCCGACCTCGTCGCCGCTGCCCTGCCCGCGCCCGATCCGGCGAAGCCGTCGCCCGAGCCGACGCTGGCGTCCATGCAGCCGGCCGACATGCGCGAGGCCTGGTATGTGATGCGCCTCGTCTACGAACGGCCTGGCTGCGCGCCCTTCCACGAGGCGGTCGTCAGCGCGGCGACGCCGCCCTTCCAGATGGCCGGCTTCTTCGACCCCGATGCGCCGGCCCGGCCCATCCGCATCGGCCTGCCGGTGGACATCAGCCCGGCCGGCCTGCGCAAGTTCGACAAGAACGCCGTCTTCATGATGAGCGACATGCTGTGCGGCCAGGTCGACCGCATGAAGGGCATAGGCCTGGTGGACCTGGTGCTCAGCGTGCTGCCCTGGCCCTTCCACAAGCCGCTGTCCGTGCCCGAGAAGGGCGACTGCAAGACCGGCGACGGCCTTTCGCTGGGCGTCATGTGCTCGCTGTCGATTCCCATCATCACGATCTGCGCGCTGCTGCTGCTGCTGATCATCGTCAGCCTGCTGGACTTCATCTTCCGCTGGCTGCCCTACTTCATCGTCTGCTTCCCGCTGCCCGGCTTCAAAGGAAGGAAACCTTGAATGGACGCCTCCAGGCTCTACGGCCAGGGCATGGCCTTCCCGCCACGCGTGCAGCCGGACGGCTCCATCGCCTGGTCCAGCGGCGAAGGCAACGTGCGCGAGGCCATCCGCATCGTGCTGATGACCGAGCCGGGCGAGCGCCTCTACCTGCCCAGCTTCGGCGCGGGCCTGGGCCGCTTCCTGTTCGAGCCCAACACCGCCGGCACGCACACGCTGATCGCCGAGCGCATCCAGGGCGCGCTGCAGGCCTGGGAGCCGCGCGTGCGGGTCGAGTCCGTCGACGTGGTCGCCGACCCGGCCGACCCACAGGCCGCCATCGCCACGCTGAGCTACCGCCTCGTCGCCACCCAGGCCCAGGAGCGCGTCTCGCTGTCCGTCTCCGTCGCCGGAACGAGGTGAAGGAAAAGCCATGCCGATCACCGTCCCCACCATCGACGACCGAGGCTTCCAGGACCTCGTTCGCTCCGCGCTGGCCCGCGTGCCGGTGCACACGCCGGAGTGGACGCAGCTGGCGCACAGCGACCCCGGCGTCACGCTGGTGGAGCTGTTCGCCTTCATGGCCGAGAGCCTGCTGTACCGCAGCAATCGCGTGCCCGAGAACAGCCGCCTCAAGTTCCTGTCGCTGCTGGGCCTGCCGCTGGCAGCGGCCACACCGGCACGCGGCCTGGTGCAGTTCACGTCCAGGCGCGCCCAGCCGGCAGCCACGACACTGGCCGGCGGCACTGAAGTGCGCGCCGGCGACATCGCCTTCCGCACCGCCGCGGCCATCGACGTGCTGCCCGTCGAGTCGCGCAGCTACGTGAAGTTCGAGGTCACGCCCGGCGACGCCGACAACGCCTACTACCGGCTGCTCTACGCCGCCGCCGAGGCAGAGAACGCCGGCGCCGAGCTGAGCATGTACGAGACCCGCGCGCTGGACGGCCGCCAGCCGGTCGACATCACCAACGACACCGTCGACGGCGTGCTGTGGATCGCGCTGCTGGCGCCCAAGGGCGCGGACCCGGCCGCCGTGCGCGAAGCCCTGGCCGGCCGCACGCTGAGCCTGGGCCTGATGCCCTATGTGGACGACGCGCCGGCCGTGCTGCCCACGCAGGGCCAGGGCCGCGCCGACGCGGCCGACGCGGCCGGCCTCATCCGCTACGAGATGCCGGTCGTCGCCAGCGCCGAGGCCGCCTACCAGGCCCGCCCGGCGCGCAGCAGCGACGACGTGCTGGCCGGCCCCGGCGTCGTCGAGATCACGCTGCCGGCCACGGCCGCGCAGATCGGCACCTGGGACCAGCTCGACCCGCTGGAGGCCGGCGTCGGCGCCCGCCCGCCGGCGCTGGAGGACTCTGCCGACGCCGCGCGCGTCATCAGCTGGCTGCGCATCGCTCCGTCGGCTTCGGCACGGGCACGCTTCCTGTGGGCCGGCGTCAACGCCGTGGCCATCCACCAGCGCATCCTCGTGCAGAACGAGCTGATCGGCGAGGGCACGGGCCGCACCGACCAGAGCGTGCGCCTGGCGCGCGGCGGCGTCGTCGCCGGCTCGGTCACCGTCAACGTCATCGCCGACGGCCAGGTGCAGGCCTGGCGCGAGATCGACGACCTGATGGCCGCTGGCGCCGAGGTGCGCGCCCTCGACAAGCAGCGCGCCCCCGGGCAGGTCTGGGAGGACGAGCGGCCGAGCCAGGTCTTCAACGTCGATGCCGAGGCCGGCGTCGTGCGCTTCGGCGACGGCCTGCACGGCGCGCGCCCGCCGCTGGGCGCGCGCCTGGTGGCCCGCTACGAAGTCTGCGACGGCGCGCGCGGCAATGTCGCACCAGGCGCCATCAACGCCGGCCCTGCCCTGCCGCCCGGCATCAAGCCCGACAACCCGCAGCCGACCTGGGGCGGTGCCGATGCAGAGGGCGTGGACAGCGGCATCGCACGCATCAGCAGCTTCATCCGCCACCGCGACCGCCTCGTCACCGCCGACGACTTCGAGCAGATCGCCCGCAGCGCACCCGGCGTCGACATCGCCCGCGTCGAGGTGCTGGCCGCCTGGCACCCCGACCTCGGCATGAGCGAGCCCGGCGATGCACCCGGCGTCGTCACGCTGATGCTGGTGCCGCGCAAGGACCCACGCGCACCCGACACGCCCTCGCCCGACCGCGCCTTCCTCGACGCGCTGTGCCGCCACCTCGACCCGCGCCGCCTCGTGACGACCGAGCTGGTGCTGCGCGGGCCCGACTACCAGCCGATCTGGCTGTCGCTGGGCATCACGGTGGCCGGCGGCTTCGCGACGCCGGACGTGCGCGACCGCGTGAAGGCCCGCATCGTCGAGTACCTCGCGCCGGCGCGCGGCCTGCACGGCGCCCTCGACGACAGCGAGGACAGCGCGCTGGACTACCCCGGCATGGAAAAGGGCTGGCCGCTGCGCAAGGCCGTCAACCGGCTGGAGCTGATGGCCGAGGTCGCGCGCGAGCCCGGCGTGTTGAAGGTGGACGAACTGCTGCTCGCCCCCGGCACCTCCGGCGCCGTCGCGACCGAGGTGCCGATGAGCGGCCTGCAGCTGCCGCTGATCGCCGGCCTGTCGGTCGAGGCCGGCGCTGCCGTGCCGCTGGACGCGCTGCGCGGCACGACGCCCGCGCCGTCGACGACGCCGTCCGGCAAGCTGATCGTGCCGGTGCCTGTCGTGCCGTCGGAGTGCTGAAGCCATGAAGGACGCCAACGGCAGCCGCTTCGAACTCCTGCTCGGCCCCGCCGACTGGGGCCGTTGCACGCATGCCGATGCGGACGGCGTCGAACGCGCGCTGGCCGATGGCTGGGCGACCGCGGCCGGGCGGGACAAGCTGCCGCTGGCCTATGAATGCGGCGGCATCGCGCTGTCCAGGCGCATCTCGCGCTTCCGCGCCGCCGCCAGCGACACGCCGCCCGACCCGGCCCGGCGCCTCGGCGCGGCCATCGATCGACACGGCAGCGTCTACTGGGTGGCCGACGGCGGCGCGCGCATCGCCGTGCGGTCCAGCGGCTCGCGCAGCGTGTCCGTCTTCGCCGAAGCCACGCCGCCGGCCGTCGACAGGCCGCGCGCCCCGGGCGGCTTTGCGCCGCTGGCGCCGGCCGTGCCGCTGGAGCGCAGGCTGCGCGGCCTGGCCATCACCGGCGAGCAATACCTCGTCGCCGGCCTGCTGCCGGCGGGCGAGCGGCCCGGCGGCCTGCAGGTCTTCGACCTCGTCGCCGGCGGCCCGGCGCTGGAGCTGGCCTGGCCCGCGGCCTGGCCCTTCACCCCGCAAGACCTGGCGCCTCGTCCCTGCGGCGGCCTGGCCGTGCTGGACCGCGACAACGGCCGCGTCTGGCTGCTGGACCGGCGCCTGGGCATGCAGGCGCAGTTCCCGGTCGAGCCAGACGAGGCGCCGTCCGCCTTCGCGCCCGACAACTCGGCACCGGTCGCCACACAGCCCTGGTTCGACCTCGCCATCGACGCGCTGGGCGGCGCCGACCCGGTCGCCATCGAAGTGCTGGCCGATGACTCCGTGCTGGTCATGGACGCTGTCGGCGGCGACGGCTTTGCGCTGGTCACACGCTACGTCGACGGCCTGATGGCAGAGCGCATGTCCACCGCCGTCGTGCTGAACCTGATTCCCGAGGAAGACCGTGCCGGCTTTCTGCTGCGCGGCTTCGACTGCGCGCTGGCGCCGCGGTCGGACGGCGAGCGCCTCGTCATCGCCGCGGCGGACGGCAACCAGTGCTTCGCGTTTGATCTGCTGGTGGGTCACAGCCCGCCGCTGCTGCTGGACCCGGTCGACGCCTTCCTGCCGATGCGGCGCTTCGACGGCCTGGGCCTGGTGCGCCGCGCGGCGAGCTTCGACGACATCACGGTGCCGCAAGACAGCGGCCTGATGTACGCCGGTACCCAGGGCGTCTGGCTGCCGCTGGTCGCACAGTCGCGCCCGCGCTACGAGCCGAAAGCGACTTTCAACACACCGGCGCTGGACAGCGACGTGCCCGACTGCACCTGGCACCGCCTGATCTTCGATGGCTGCATCCCGCCCGGTTGCACTGTGGAGGTCTACAGCCGCACCGCGAACAGCCTTGCTGCCCTGTCCGACCAGCCGTGGCGCCGTGAGCCGGACCCCATGCTGCGCGCCGAGGGCCCCGAGCTGCCCTGGCTGCTGGACGCCGCGCCGCCCACCGACGTGGCGGCCGGCAAGGGCTCGTGGGAGCTGCTGTTCCAGCAGGCCCGGGGCCGCTTCCTGCAGCTGCGCCTGACGCTGGCCGGCGACGAGCTGGCGACGCCGCGGCTGCTGGCGCTGCGCGCCTGGAATCCGCGCTTCTCCTATCTGCGCGAATACCTGCCGGCGCTGTACCGCGAGGACGAGGCCTCGGCCGACTTCCTCGAACGCTTCCTGGCCAATTTCGAGGGCATGTTCACCGCGCTGGAGGACCGCATCGTCGCCGCCACCGCGCTGTTCGACGTGCGCACCGCGCCCGATGCGACGCTGGACTGGCTGGCCTCCTGGCTGGGCCTGGTGCTGGACCCGGCCGTGACGCCGGCCCGCAAGCGCCTGCTGATCCGTTTCGCCGTGCCGCTGTTCGCTTACCGCGGCACGACTCAAGGGCTGCGCCTGGCGACCGAACTGGTGCTGTCCAACTGCGTGCGGCCCGAGGACTTCGCGCTGCCGGCGCGGTCGCAGGACCAGGCCTACGGCATCCGCATCGTCGAGCGCTTCCTGACGCGCCGGCTGCCGGTGCCGCTGCTGGGCGAGACGGTCATCGCCGAAGGTCCGCGCTGGGTCGAGCCGGCCGCGCGCTGGAGCCCGGCCGAGGGCGTGGAAGGCCTGCAGCGGCGCTACGTGGCGGCGCGCGAAGCGGCGGGCCTGACCGTGGCGCAGACCTTCCGCCCCGTACCGCCCGCCGCGGCCGAAGACACCCGCCACTGGCTCGCCTTCTGCGCCAGTGAACTGGGCGCCGTGCCCCAGCTGGCCGCGCAACTCCTCATCGCATGGCAGGCCTGGTCGGCCCGGCCCGAGGTGCCCGCCGCGATGGACACCGACCTGCCCAAGGTCTGGCCGGCCGACACCACGCAGCAGACCGCCTGGCGCGCCTTCCTGGCCGACGGCCTCGCGCCCGAGCTGAAGCGTTCACTGACCCGCTGGCAACGCTTCATCGCCCGCCGCTACCGCCGCAGCGACGGCCCGCAGATGGCCGCCGCCTGGGGCAGCTGGCCGTCTTTCGACCTGCTGCCGCCCCCCGACCGGCTGCCCGCCAACACCGCGGCGCTGTCGGACTGGCTGCTGTTCGAGACCCGGCTGCAGCCCATGGGCGCCAACGCCCACCGCTTCAGCGTGCTGCTGCCCAGCAGCGGGCCTCTGGCCGACGCGGCGGCGCTGGCGCGGCAGGTCGATTTCGCGCGCCGTGTCGTCACGCTGGCCAAGCCGGCGCACACGGCCTTCGACGTCAAGCCCTACTGGGCCATGTTCCGCATCGGCCAGGCGCGCGTCGGCCTGGACACGCTGCTGGGCATCGGCAGCCGCGACCCGGCGCTGGCGCCGCGCTGGGTCATGGGCACGGGCCAGATCGGCACCAGCCGCATTGCCGGCGCGCAGCAGCCGCCGCGCGACCGGCTGCTGCTCGCTTGTTGAATGTGATCGAGGAGACCCCCCATGGCTTGCTGTTCTCCCTCCAATTCGCCCGGCCCCGGCACCGCCGCGACCGACACCTGCAAGCGCGTCAACTACACGCTGGGCATGCTGATGGGCGTGGACGACTTCTTCCAGGACCAGCTCTACGAAGGCTCGCGCCGGCGCGAGCTGGCCCGCGAGGTGCTCGGCTACGGCACCGTGCACGGCCTGGCCGTCGTCATCGAGCCCGACGGCGACAAGGGCCCGCGCGTGCGCGTCAGGCCGGGCATGGCCTGGCTGCCCTCGGGCACGCCGGTCTGCGTGGAAGGCGACCAGTGCGCCCACCTGAACGACTGGCTGCTGGCCAACCGCGCCGCGGTCGACGCCGGCCTGAGCGGCAGCCCGGCGACCTTCAGCGCCTACCTGGTGCTGTCCTCCATGCAGTGCCTGACCGACCAGGTCCCCATCCCCGGCGAGCCCTGCCGCAGCGACGACGAGCTGATGGCGCCCTCGCGCATCGCCGACAGCTTCCGCCTCGACCTGCGCGCCGCGCCGCCGGCCCAGCGCGAGGAGGATGCGCTGCGCGACTTCGTCGAGTGGCTGCTGGGCACCGAGCTGGTGGCCACGTCGCCGCCGCTGGACGAGGCCGGCTTCGTCGCCGCGCTGCGCGCCGCCGCGCAGGACTGGCTCGACCCCTCGTCGCCGCCGCTGTCGCCGCCCTGGCTGCCGCCCGCGGACTACCTGGAGGGCAGCCTGCCGGCCGGCGCCGACGAAGCGCTGTTCCGCGCCGCGCTGCGCCTGTGGGCCACCGAGCTGCGGCCGCTGTGGATGGCACGGCCCGACTGCAGCTGCAACGCGACACCGATCGCGCCGCTGGACGACGCGGTGCTGCTGGCGCGGCTGGAGCTGGCCCTGGTGCCCACCGCCGACGGCTGGCAGGTGGCCGACCTGGCGGCCGAGCCGGTCGTCGTCGACGAGAGCCGCCGGCCCGTGCTGCTGACGCTGCGCATGGTGCAGGAGCTGCTGCTGCGCCAGCGCGACGACCGCGGCGCCGAGCCCGGCAACAGCGTCGTCGCCGAGACCGCCTTCGGCCTGCCGCCCTCGCCCGGCAGCGCGCTGGACTACGCGCGCGCCGACCACACCCACGGCAGCCCCACGCTGCCGGCGCTGGGCGGTGACCTGTCGGGCTCGCTGGGCAACGCGCGCATCGCCAGCCTGCAGGGCGTGCCGCTGGCGGCGCCGGCACCCATCACCGCGGGCCAGGTGCTGACCTTCAACGCCGGCCAGTGGCAGCCGCGCGCGCTGCCCGCGCCGCCACCTCCGCCAGCCATCCCCAACCTGGCCGGCGACCTCACCGGTGCCATCGGTGCCAACCGGCTCGCAGCGCTGCAAGGTGTGCCGCTGGCCGCACCCGCGCCCATCACCGAGGGCCAGGTGCTGACCTTCAGCGCCGGCCAGTGGCAGCCACGCGCCCTGCCGGCGCCGCCGGCCCTGCCCAACCTGGCCGGCGACCTGGCCGGTCCCATCGGCGGCAACCGGCTCGCCGCGCTGCAGGGCCGGGCGCTGAACGCCCCCAACCCGCAGGCCGACCAGATCCTGCGCTTCGTGGGCGGCGCCTGGATCGCCGCCGACCTGCCGGCGCCACCGCCGCCCGCGCCGGCCCCCACCGGCCAGTTCGTCGGCCGCGGCACGGCCGCGCCCTACCAGATCGTGGCGGCCGGCGAGGCGCGCGTCCTGCTGGTCAACACGCAGGGGCAGGTGACGATGGACCCGGCCGGCGGCGGCTATGGCGACCTGCAGGCCCGGCGGGCCGTGGCCCAGGGCACGCAGGCCCGCATCGACTTCACGGCCACGGTGAAGGACGCCACGAAGCTGCCGCAGTACATCGTCAAGCTCACGCCGATCTGGCAGGACGGCACCAAGTTCGGCTTCCAGCCCTATCTGCTCGAACGCGTCAGGACGGAAGGCAACGACCAGATCTTCTTCACCGTGCTGCTGCTGGCCGCGCAGCAACTGGACCGCGGCGAGTTCAACCTGGCCTTCCAGGTCGAGGTCAGCCGCTTCGCCGATCGGGGCTAGCCATGAGCAGCACCACGACCCGCCTGGGCACGCCGCTCGCCGAGCAGGCGATACGCCACGTCAACTTCTTCAACGGCCGCCTCGTCACGCAGGGCGACATGGCGCGCACGCAGCAGGCCCAGCACGAGGCCGATGCGCGGCTGGGCCAGGGCCTGGGCGCCGGCGTCGTGCACGGGCTGGAGATTTCCATCGCCGATGCGGCCCAGCGCCAGCTGCGCGTGACCGCCGGCTTGGGGCTCAGCGCTGCGGGCGGGACGCTGTGCCTGGGCAGCGACCAGTTGCTGGCGTTGGCGCCGACGCCCGATGCCGGCAGCATCGCCGGCACGGGCGGTTTCGGCCGCTGCGGCACGCTGGCCGGAGGCGGCTATGTGGCCGGCAACGGCCTCTATCTGCTGACGCTGGCGCCGATCAGCATCAAGGAAGGCAAGGCGCCGGTGCTGGCGCTGGACCCGGGCCATGCCGGCTGCAACAGCGACGCCACCGTCGAGGCCGTGCAGCTGCGCCTGCTGCGCATCGAGGACACGCTGCTGGCCAGGCTGGGCCTGGCGGCCAACCCGGTCGGCGCGGCGGCGGTGTCGAAGTGGCGTAGCGCCGTCGCCTATGCCTGTTTCGGCTACCCGGCGCTGGCCGCGGCCCATGCGCAGCCCGGCACTGCACCCACCAGCGCCGGGCTGCTGCAGGGGCTGCGCGCCGTCAGCTTGAGCGACTGCGAGCTGCCGCTGGGCCTGGTCTACCTGACCGCCAGCGCCGGCATCGCCTTCATCGACGCCTGGGCGGTGCGCCGCCGCGTCGCCGGCGAGCCGGCGTCAAGCGCCTGGAGCGCCTGGTTCGGCCCCGGGCTGGACGCACTCGGCGAGGCGCAACTGGCGCAGTTCCAGCAACAGCTGTCGGAGATCCCGGCCGGCTCGCTGGCCGGGTTGAAGGCGGCCGACTGGTTCGCCTGGCTGCCGCCGGCCGGCTTCCTCGATGCCAGCGGCACCCGCCGCGTCGACGGCATGGCCTTCCTGGACACCCGCAGGCCGGCCCGCACGGTGCCGCTGGCGGCCGGCGACGTGCGCGCGCTGCTGGGCCAGGCGCTGCGCCGCGACGCCATCGACCTGGCGGCCGCCGGCAACCGGCCGCGCTTGCGGCTCTACGCGGTCGAGGGCGGGCCACAGTGCTTCGTCCGCGAGGCGCCCAACGCGCCGCATGCCGAGGAGGTCTGGCTGGACGGCCAGCGCGCACGGCTGCCGGGCGTCAACGACGTGCAGGCCGCCATCGACGAGTTGCGCGCGCGCGTCTGCGGCGAGCGCAGCGTGTGGCCGGGCACGGATGCGCAGGCGCTGATCGACGGCCTGCCCCCCGGCGCGGACCTGACGCTGTGCTTCGAGGCCGGCGTCTACGAGCTGGACCGGCCGCTGCAGCTGCAGCGCCTGGGCCACCTGCTCATCCGCGGCCAGGGCGCCGCATCGGTGCTGAGCTGCAGCCGTGGTGAGGCGGCGCTGATCGTCAGCGACTGCGCCTCGCTGACCCTCAGCGACCTGGCCGTGGAAGGCGGTCGCATCGACAGCGGCAAGGGCGACCTGGCTGACCTCGGCGGGGGCCTGCTGGGCGCGCTGACCGTCGTCGGCGTGCCCAGCGTCCACATCGAACGCCTGAGCGCCAGCTGCGACGATGCCACCGCGGCGGGCGCGGCCTGCATCGTCGTGCGGCAGTCGGTGGAGCCGGCCGAGGAGAGCAAGCTCAGCGAGGCCGAACGGCGCCGCAAGGAACGGCTGCTGAAGCGGGCCATGAAGGGCGGCGGCAAACTGGCCGAGCTGCCCGAGGCCGGCCATGTCTGCATCGCCGACTGCGAGCTGCAGATCGGCGCGGCGCAGATCGGCATCCTCTGCGTGGACGCGGGCCTCAGCGAGATCCGCCACAACCGCCTGCGCGCCCGCTACGAGCTGCTGCCGCCGGAGCGTGGCATCGTCGTGGCCGGCAGCCGCGCGGACGTGGTGACGATCGCGGACAACGTGGTCATCCACGCGGCGCAGGGCATCGCAATCGGCCTGTCGCAGAGCGAGACGGCCAAGGGCAGCCCGCTGAGCGTCGAACGGGCCAGCGTGCTGAACAACCGCGTGCAGATCGGCGTGGGCGAGCGCGAGCTGTCGCACAACCGCTTCGGCATCTTCGTTGGCAACGCGGTCTCACTGGCCATCGAGGGCAACCGGGTGACGCAGCCGCTGCAGGCCCGGAACAAGGTGGAGGAGTCCATCCGGCTCAGCGGCGCCTACGGCCCGATGCTCTGCGTGCGCGGCAACCACCTGAGCGGCACCAACGTCGGCATCCACTTCAAGCCCGTCAGGCCGTTGCCGACCCCGGACCCGGTGCGCGAAGGCGGGCCGCCCTGTCTGTGGCTGTTCGAGGCCAACCTGGCCGAGCAGGCCACCCAGGTCATCAAGGCCGAGAAGGACGTGCTGGCCCTGATCACCGATGCCCACAACCTGCTGGTGTGATGGCCATGCGCCGGCAGACATCGAGTTTCAACGTGCGAGCCATGGTAGGTGTGGCCGGTCGTGCTCCCGGATTCGCGTCTGGTGGGACGGCCGGTTCAGCGGGTTCGAATCCCGCGCACGTGGGGGCGGGGGGTCCAAGCCCGCCCCCGAATGCATGCCGGGGGGCCGGGCCATGAGCGGCGCCCTGCCCCACGCGATACGCACGGCCCGCGTGCCCGCACGCCTGGCCGATGGGCCGCGGCTGCGCCAGGGCCTGGAGCGCTGGCTTGCCGAGGCCGATCCGGCCCGCCACGGCCTGCCCGGCGATGCCATCGTGCTGGTGCGCCGCCTGGCCATGCGCTGGAGCGCCGTGCAGGCCGGCGACAGCGCCACCCGCTATGCGCCGCTGGCCGCGCTGCTGGCCGGCGCGCGCCGCGCCGCGTCGGCCGACGACGATGCCGATGCGGTGTGGTTCGCCGACGAGGCCGAGCTGCTGGCCTGCCTGGCCCGCGACACGCTGGCCGGCCTGCTGCAGCGGCGCTGGTGGTGGCGGGCCGTCGCACAGGCGCCGCGCGGCGGGAGATGGACGCCGGCGTCGCCGCAGCCGGCGCAGGCGCTGTCGCGCTGGTTGCAGGCGCCGCAGCTGATGCCACGCGCGCTGCAAAGGCTGGGGCCGCCGCGCGCCGAAGCCTGGCTGGACAGCCTGGGGACGGACGGATTGCGCCATGCCGTCACGGCCCTGTCGGGCGCCTACCTGCTGGCCGACGAGGTCCACGCCTGGGTGCTCGACGGCCAGGCGCCGCCGCCGTCGGACGGGCCCAGCCCGCCGCGGCCGGCGACGGCCGCTACAGCCGCAGCGACACCGCCGGCTGCAGCGGCCGAACGGCTGCTGAGGCTCTGCGCCGCGCTGCTGGCCGATGCGATGGCCGCCGCCAGCCAGGCCGCGCTGTGGCGACTGGCCGAGCGGCCGGGCCCCGCAGCGTCCGCGGCCACAGGCCGCGCCGCCGAGGACGCGCCTCGCCCCGGAACCGATCTCGCGCGGCCCCTGCCGGGCGGCGCGACCGAGGCGCCAGCCGCCGGCAAGCTGGCACGCCCGACGGCTGCACCAAACCCGCCGACCACGACGCCGTGGCCGACCCGCGACGGCGCATCGAAGACGCCCGAACAGGGCAAGGGGTACGACAAGGGCCCGGCGTCGCTACGGGCCTCGACGCCCTCGCCCGGCCGTGGCGACGCGCCGCCGCCCGCCAAGCGCGCGGCCCTCGTGGCCGGCGAGGGGCGGCAAGCCCAGCCCCTCGAACTCGACGCCCCGCTGCCGTCATGGCTGGACAGCCGCCACGGCGGCCTGCTGTTCCTGCTCAACGCCGCGCTCGCGCTGAGCCTGTATGGCGACTTCACGCAGCCGCGCCACCGCGGCCTGGCCTGCCCGCCGTGGCGCCTGCTGCTGCTGGCCGGCCAGGCCTGGGCCGGGCCGGGCTGGCGACGCGACCCGCTGCGGCGCCGGCTCATCGAGCGCAGCGCCGGCTCGCACGAGCCGCTGCCGCTAGCGCTGTGGCCGCAGCTGCATGCGCGGCTGGCCGCGGCGCTGGGCGACCGCGACGGCCTGTCCGCACGCCTGCAGATCCGCCGCATGCTGGCCCTGCCCGCCCGACTGCAGGACCAGGGCGAAAGGCTGGATGTGTTCTACCCGCTGGCCCGCCTGCCGCTCGCCGTGCGTCTGGCCGGGCTCGACCGCGACCCCGGATGGATGCCCGCCGCGGGCTGCGACATCCGCTTCCATTTCGACTGACGGGAGGTTTCGATGGACGGCAAGGCCTTGAGCGCAACGGACCACCTGGCCCTGTGGCAGCTGCGCAGCGCGCTGGCGCTGATGCTCGACGCCAGCGAGCGGCTGTCGTCGCTGGAGGAACTGGTCGACGCCCATCCCGCGCTGCGCCTGTTCATCAACGCCGCGGCGCGCGCCGGCCTGGAGGGCCTGGTGCTGCCCGAGGCGCTGGCGCGGCTGGATGCCCGGCTGCTGCAGGCGCCGTCCGGCCTGCGTTGCGGTCTGCCAATTGACCGCCTGCGCCTGGCGCTGGACCTGGATGCGCCGGCGCTGAGCGGCTTCCTGCTGTGCGCCTGGATCGCCGACGAGCCGGACCTGGCGCCGCTGACCGAGACCCTGGGCGGCCACGAGGGCCGCTGCACGCGGGCGATGCTGCCGGGTCTGGACGCGGCGCTGGACCGGCTGCTCGAAGGCGGCTATCTGCAGGAGGCGCCGCAGGGGCGCCGCCGCGTGCTGGAGATGCCGCAGGCCGTCTGGACCGCGCTGCGGGGCCAGGTCTTGAGCCCATGGCGCCACATGCCGGCCGACGCCCTGCCCGGCTGGGACGAGCTCATCCTGCCCGACGAGCTGCGCAGTGCCGCGATGCGGCCGGAAGACGGCGCCTGCTGGGCCCTGCGCGGCGTGCCCGGCAGCGGCCGTCGCGCGTTGGCCGGTGCCATTGCCCGCGCCGCCGGCCTGGGCCTGCTCGAAGGCCCGCTGGACGACCCCGCGCTGCCCGCGCTGCCCGCGCTGGCCACGCTGCTGGGTGCCATGCCGCTGCTGAGCGTCGACCCGGCGCCGGGTCAGCGCCAGGCCCTGCCCGACTGGCCCGGCCATCGCGGCCCGGTCGCCGTGCGCCTGCCGCGGCATGGCGGGCTCGACGCTCAGCAGCGCCATCTGCGCTGGCTGGAGCTGGCACCACCCGATGCCGCCGAACGCGAGCAGCACTGGCGCGCCGCGCTCGGCCGCGCACCGGAGACGCCCGCGCTGGCCGAGCTGCGCCTGCCGCGCGGGCGCATCCACACGCTGGCCGCCCAGGTGCCTGACATCGACCGCCGCCCCGGCGCGCTGATGGACGAGCTGGAGGCCGCCGGCCGCTTCATGCTGGACGGCAGCGCGCGGCGCATGCCGCCGCTCGGCGAGGCCGAGGCGCTGGCGCTGGGCGACGACCTGCAGCAGGACTTCGACGCGCTGCTGGCCCGCTGCCGCCACCGCGAGACGCTGCGCGGCGTGCTGCCGGCGGCCTTCGGCCATGGCGGCGGCGACGGCGTGCGCGCGCTGTTCAAGGGCCCGAGCGGCACCGGCAAGACGCTGGCCGCCCGCCACCTGGCCGCGGCGCTGGGCCGGCCGCTGTACCGCGTGGACCTGGCGGCCACGGTCAGCAAGTACATCGGCGAGACCGAGCGCAACCTGGAGCGCGTGTTCGAGGCCGCCGAGGCGCTGGACATCGTGCTGCTGCTGGACGAGGGCGATGCGCTGATGGCGGGCCGCACCGGCGTCAACAACGCCAACGACCGCTACGCCAACCTGGAGACCAACTACCTGCTGCAGCGGCTGGAGAGCTTCGACGGCGTGCTGGTGGTGACGACCAATGCGGCCGAGCGCATCGACACGGCCTTCGCGCGCCGCATGGACCTGACGCTGGACTTCGCGCTGCCCGACGCACTGCTGCGCCACGGGCTGTGGCAGGCTCATCTGCCGCCCGGCCATGCGGTCAGCGGCGCGGCGCTGGACGAGATCGCGCGCCGCTGCACGCTCAGCGGCGGGCAGATCCGCAATGCGGCGCTTCATGCGGCGCTGTTGGGGCTGCAGCGCCGCAGCGAGGGCGGCGTGGGCAACGGCGAACTGCTGAGCGCGCTGCAGCGCGAGTACCGCCGCGCCGGCCAGCACTGCCCGTCGCTGAGCGTCACGCACTGAGGCCACGATGGGCGCCGCCACCAGCCGCATCGCGGCACCCGCTGCCAAAGCGCCGCAGCCGGCCTTCCGCGCCGGCAGCCGCGATGCTGCACCGCGCATGGCCGCCAGCGCGCCGGCACCGGTGCTGCAACTGGGCGGCGGCCGGCAGCGCGCGCTGAGCGGCGGCAGCGCGCTGGCGCCGCCGATGCTGGACCGGCTGGAGACCGGCTTCGGCGCCGACCTGTCGGCCGTGCGCGTGCACGAGGGTGCCGATGCGGCGCGGCTGGCCCAGGCCCACGGCGCACGCGCCTTCGCCATCGGCAACCACGTGGTGCTGGGTCAGGGCGAAAGCTCGCGCGACCTGGGCCTGATGGCGCACGAGGTGGCCCACGTGCTGCAGCAGCGCGGTGCGGCCGCGGCGGTGCAGCGCTGCGAGGGTGGCTGCTGCGATTGCGGTGGCGGCAAGGGCTCGCTGGAGGGCGAGGCCGCCGCGGCGGCGAGCAGCATCAGCAGCGGCGGGACCTATGCGGTCAGCGGCCAGCTGGCCACGGCTACGCCGCAGTACGAGGGTGAGGACGAGGGCCTGCTGAGCGGCCTGATCTGGAAGACGGCCAACGCGGTCGCGCCGCAGCTGGTGCCCATCATGAGGCAGGGCCCGGAGGGCGTGCTGGACTGGATCAAGGACAAGGTCAGCGGCGCGCTGCAGACCGTCGTCGACACGGCGATGGCGCCAGTGAAGACGGTCACCGACTCGGCCAAGTTCCTGCATTCCCACATCGCGCCGCTGCTGTCGTCCATGCAGGAGGCCGCCTCGCGCATCGCGCAGAACGACTGCAAGCCCATCACCGACGCCGCCGCCAAGATCGAGGACATGGCCACCAAGCTCATCACGCCGGTGATCGAGAAGATCCAGGGCGTGGTTGGCAAGGTGGGCGACCTCCTGTCGGGCGTCTGGGACCGCTTCGGCACGCCGGTCTGGGACTTCCTGAAGAAGTACGCCGGCGAGAAATGGAACCAGGTCCAGCAGCTGATCGCCTGGGTCTGGGACCTGGCCAGGCCCGTGCGCGACCTGAGCGCCAAGGCCTGGACCTGGGTGAAGAACAAGATCGGCATCGGCGACGGCCCCGAGGGCCAGAACGGCATCCTGCAATGGGTGCAGGCCAAGGCCAGGACGGCCTGGGACTGGGTGCAGGCCAAGATAGCGCCTTACAAGAAGAAGATCCAGGTCGTGCTGGCGACGATCGCCGCGGTGGCGGTGCTGGTGTCGCCGGCCGGGCCCTTCGTGCTGGCAGGCATCGCGATCTACGGCGCCATCCAGGGCGTCAAGTGGATACGCGCCAACCTGGCCGGGGGCAACGCGCTGGTGCGCGCGCGAGCCCATGCGCAGACGGTGCTGATCCCGCAGATGATCGCGGCCATCAACCGCATGACGGCGGCGGTGATGAAGATGTCGGGCACCGTTTCGGCCAAGCTCGGCGAGTTCGCGTCGGGCCTGGGCGCGATGGTGGGCGCGGCGGCCGGCTCGGCGCTGAACTTCCTCGTCAGCGCCGCGCAATGGGTGGCGGACAAGGCGACCGAGCTGGCCGCCTGGGCGACGACCAAGCTGTCCGCGCTGGCCGATTGGATACAGCGCGCGATGAACCGGCTCATCGCGTTCCTGCAGCCGCTGCTCGATTTCCTGGCCAAGGTCGGCTCGCTGCTGATCGACGTGATGCAGCTGCCGCTGCTGCTGGCCGGCGCGCTGTGGAAAAAGATCCCGGCCTGCATCCGCGACCCCTTCGTCGACTGGATCGTGCCGCTGATGCTGCGCCAGATCGAGATCTTCAAGGAGCTGGTCAAGACCGACGAGGCCTGGGCCAAGACCAAGGCGACCGTGATGCGCTACCTGCGCGCGGTCTTCGTCACGCGCGACCTGAAGGGCGCGATCCGCGCCACCTTCGACCTGCTGCTGCAGATCTCCAACCTGCCGCTGGAGCTGCTGGTGCAGGTCAAGAACAAGGCGCTGGCGGCCTGGGACGTGGTGTCCCAGAAGCCCATCGCCTTCATCAAGAACGCGGTCAAGGCGCTGGGGATGGGCATGCAGCTCTACGGCGCCAAGCTGAAGGACAACCTGCTCGCCGGCCTGGAGGGCTGGCTGTTCGGCGAGCTGGCGGACAAGGGCATCGCCAAGCCCAAGAGTTGGACCGACCCCTGGGACCTCGTCAAGCTGGCGCTGGACGTGCTGGGCCTGTCGATGCCGCATTTCTTCGAGCTGCTGGAGAAGCGCTTCGAGAAGGAGACCGTCGACAAGCTGCGCACCGCGTGGCGCTACCTCACGACGGCCTGGGACTGGATCATGGACATGAAGGCCAAGAAGCCCGGCGACGTGGCCAAGGAGATCGTGCAGGCGGGCAAGGAGTTCGGCAAGTCGGTGCTGGAGGGCATCGTCGCGTGGATCATGGAGCAGGTGGCCATCGAGCTGACGGCGATGGCCACGGCGGCGGCGGCCAGCGCCGGCCTGTCGGAGGTGGTCAACGCGGTGCGGCGCATCTACCGCGCCATCAAGACCGCCGTGCGCTGGGCGCGCCAGATCGTCGACATGGTCAACAAGACGCTGGACGGTGTGCTGGACATCGCCTCGGGTGCGCTGGCCGGCCCGGCCGAGATCTTCAACCAGGCGATGAAGAAGGCCACACCGGCGGTCATCGGCTTCCTGGGCGACCAGGTGGGCCTGTCGGGCGTGGCCGACACGATCAAGGGGCTGATCGACAAGCTGCGCCAGAAGGTCGACAACGCCATCCTGGCCGTCATCGATGCGGTCAAGAGCCTGTTCGCCAGCATCATCGCGGGCGCCAAGTCGCTGGCGGGCAAGCTGCTGGAATGGTGGAAGACCAAGACGCCGATCACGGCCGGCACGAAGAAGCTGACGCTGATCACCGACGGCGACGAGGACGAGGTGCAGGTCTCGGTGGCCGCCTCGCCGGCCAAGACCTGGAGCGACTACGTCGCCTCGCTGCCCGACGAGGCCAAGGCCCTGCCCGAGTACGCCGCGGCGCAGGCACTGGTCAAGAAGATACAGACCAAGCAGCCGCGCATCACCGAAAAGGACGAGGCCAAGCGCGATGCACTGAAGGCCGCCCGCTCCAAGCTGCTGCAGGACGACATCAATGCGCTGGTGCCGCTGATCAAGGCGCTCAACAAGTTGGGCGACGAGGAGCTGCCGACCTCGGTGATCAGCTACCAGGGCACCGACAGCGAGGGCGGCGGCATCGGCATGGAGGCCAGCATCCTCAGCAGCAAGCACCCGCCCGGCAGCGAGCCCGGCGACTACCCACCGATCTGGAACAAGCTGGCCGACCTGGGTGCCGGCCTCGGCAGCAAGGTGCGCGGCACCTGGTACGTGCAGGGCCACCTGCTCAACCACAACGTCGGCGGCCCCGGCAAGCGCTTCAACCTGACGCCCTGGGGAAAGCAGGCCAACAACGACCACAAGAACTGGGTGGAGACCGACGTCAAGGACGCCATCGAGGCCGGCAAGGTGCTCAAGTACACGGTCACCGTGCAGCCGGCCTGGGGTGCGCTCTCCATCCCGCGCCTGACGGACCTGGAGGACAAGGCCAAGAAGGGCAAGGCCAATGCGGACGAGGTGGCCGAGATCGAATCGCTGAAGGCCCTGTCCGCGCTGACGCAGGGCTTCGTCTGTAACGTGCAGGAGCTGAAGAAGAACGCCGACGGCAAGTGGGTCAACAAGCCCGCAGCCGAGAAGCCGCTGGTGATCCGCAACAAGCTGATCCCGAACAAGATCGTCAACGGCGGCAAGGTCTATGGATATCCGTGACGCACCGCCGCTGACCGCCTTCCGCGGCCTGCATGCCGGCGAGACCGTCGTCGTCTGCGGTTGCGGGCCGTCGCTGACGGAGCTGGGCGAGCTGGCCGGGCGCTTCACGACGATAGGCGTCAACGACGTCGGCCGGCTGTTCGACCCCAACTACCTCGTCGTCGTCAACCCGCCGCGGCAGTTCGCGGGCGAGCGCTTCCGGCATGTCGCCGAGTCGCGCGCCAAGGCGGTGTTCACGCAGCTGGACCTGGGCCGGGCCGTGCAGGCACCGCTGGTGCGATTCGCGCTCGGCCAGCGCGGTGGCACCGACACCACCGGCGAGGTGCTGCACTTCACGCAGAACTCGCCCTATGTGGCCGTCTGCCTGGCCGCCTACATGGGCGCCGCGCGCATCGCGCTGATCGGCGTCGACTTCACCGACCACCACTTCTTCGCGCCCACCGGCAAGCACCCGCTGAGCGGGCGTCTGGCGCAGATCGACGCCGAGTACGGCGCGCTGGCCGAAGCGCTGGCGCGGCGCGGCATCGAGCTGCTGAACCTGAGCGCGCAGAGCCGGTTGACGAGCCTGCGCAAGACGACGCCGGCGGCGCTGGCCGCGCCCGTTCGCAGCCTGTCCATCGTCTCCTACGCCACCTCGCCCGTGGCCGGCGTGCCGGCGCTGCTGGCCGACTGCATCAGCCACGCCACCAGCCATCGCGCGCAATGCCTGTGGCCGACCGGTAGCTATGGCAACGGCGTGTCCTTCGCCGGCGGCCAGTGCTGGGGCCGGCGACCGGAGCAAGTGCTGGCGCTGCTGGAAGCGGCCGACGTCGTCATCGTGCACAACGGCAAGATCGATCCGGCCCATGCCGGCGTGCTGCGCGGCAAGCGCCTCGTCACGCTCGCGCACAACTACGGCTGGAACGTGGACATGCGCCATGTCCGCGAGGCCGGCATGCCGGGCCTGGTGGTGGGCCAGTACCAGGCCACGCTGCCCGAGTTCGAGGGCTGGGGCCTGGTGCCCAACCCCATCCCGCTGTGGCAGGCTGACCACCGCCCCGCGCCCAAGGACGAGCACGTCATCCGCATCGCCTACACGCCCTCCGGCCGGCACGAGCGCTACCCCGCCGGGCATCGCCTCTACTGGCACGGCAAGGGCTGGCAGACGACGACGGAGGTGCTGGCGAGGCTGGCCCGGCGCCATCCCGGCCTCGTGCAGATCGACAGCACCGCGAACGGCCAGCTCAGCCATGCCGAGGCGCTGGCGGTGAAGCGGCGGGCCCACATCGTCATCGACGAATGCGTGACCGGCAGCTACCACCGCAACAGCCTCGAAGGGCTGGCCGCGGGCGCGGTCGTCGTCAACGGCGTCGGCCTGCTGGGCGGTGTCGAGCAAGCGCTGCGCCGCTGTGCGCCAAGTGCCCAGGGCCCGCTGCCTTTCGTCTTCAGCACGCTGGACGGACTGGAGGCGACGCTGCAGCGCCTCATGGCCCAAGGCCCGCAGGCGCTGGCCGCGCTGGGCCGAGCCAACCGCGAATGGATGGAGCGGCACTGGGCCTTCGAGCAGCAATGGCCGGCCTTCTGGGCGGCGGCCTGCGGCGGCACGGCGATGGCGCCACAGATCAAGGAGCCCACGACCGTGGTCACGAAGTCCCCTCCTGCGCAAGCACCGCTGTCCGCCGATCCGCTGGTCACCGTCGTCGTTCCGCACGGCGGCGCCGAGCGCCTGCCGCAGCTGATGTGCACGCTGGCCAGCCTGCGCCAGCAGCAGGGCGTGCGGCTGGAGATCGTCATCGTCGAGATGGGGCCGGCGCCGCTGGCGCTGGAAGGCGCACGCCGCTGGGGCTGCCAGCACCTGTTCATCGAGCACGACGGCGCCTTCGAGCGCGCGCGGGCGCTGAACGCCGCGCAGCCGGTGGCGTCCGGCGAGATGCTGCTGTGGCATGACAACGACCTGATCGCCGAGCCCGGCTTCGTCGCCGCCGCCGTGCGGGAGCTGCGCGAGCGCCGGCTCGACTACCTGACGCCCTATGCCGGCGTGCGCTATCTGTCGCCGCCGGACTCGCTGGCGGTCATGCAGGGCACGCAGGCGCCGCAGGCCTGCAGGCCGGTGCGTGTGCTGGCCTCGGGCTCGGGCGCATCGGGTGGCGCCGGGCTGGTGCGGCGCAGCTTCATCGCCGAGCACGGCGGCCTGATCGAAGGCTTTCGCGGCTGGGGCGGCGAGGACAACGCGTGGAACCACAAGGTCGGCCTGCTCGGCCGCCTGGGCCACTCGCGCCAGCCCGGCCAGCAGATGCACCATCTGCACCACGCCGGCTCCGGCGGGCCGACGCCGGGCGAGGCCAGCGCCGCCAATCCGCACTACGCAGCCAATGTCGAACTGCTGCGCCAGGTCGGCGCGCTGCGTCAGGCGCAGGCCTTCAAGGCGCGCTTCCCAGCCACGGCGCCGACGCCGGGGCGGCTGACCCGCTTCGACGCCGCGCCGCCCGAACCCGGCCTCAGCGTCTGGACCTACTGGGAAGGCCCCTGCCCGGCCTGGATAGCGGCCTGTCTCGCCACGCTGGGCGCGGCTGCGCCGACCGCGCTGCGGGTGCTGGACCGTGAAGCCTTCGAGCGCCTGCGCCGCGACGACCGAGACATCGATCTCGACCGACTGCGCATCGCCCACCGCGCCGACTACATCCGCCTTCATCTGCTGCGCCGCTTTGGCGGCCTGTGGGTGGATGCCGACTGCCTGGCGATGCAGCCGCTTCAGCCGGTGCTGGACCTGCTGCGCGAGCACGAGACGGTCGGCCACCGCGAGCGCAGCGGCCTTGTGTCCAACGGCTTCCTGGCCGCGCGGCCCGGCAGCCGCATCGTCGAGGCGACCTATGCGCGGGTCTGCGCACGGCTGCGTTCGCGCAAGCCGCTGGGCTGGACCTCGCTGGGCTCGGAGCCCCTGGGCGCCAGCGTCGAAGCGCTGCCCGAGGCCTGGCACGAACTGCCCTGCCGCCGCGTGCAGCCGGTCTGCTGGAGCGAACCCGAGGCCTTCCTCGCCGAGCGCAGCGCGGCCGGGCACGAGCAGGTGTTCGACACGCAGGCGCTCTGCTACATGCTGTCCAACTCGCGCATGGGCCCACTGCTGGCGGCCAGGCCGGGCGCCGACCTGCTGAAGCCCGGCACCTTCTTCGCCCACCTGCTGGCCCGCACCGGGCAGGCGGTGGGCGGCACGGCGTCGGCGTCGCTGCACGAGCGCGTCTTCAGCCACCACGCGCAGCTCTACCGGCAGCATCACGACGAATCGATCTCGGGCCCCGGCTCCAACCTGCAGCAGACCCGGCGGCTGCGCGCCGGCCTGCCGCTGCTGCTGGCCCACCTGGGCGTGCACTCGCTGCTGGACGCGCCCTGCGGCGACTTCAACTGGATGCGCGCGGTGGAGCTGGGCGTCGAGCAGTACACCGGCGTGGACGTACTCAGCGACGTGATTGCCAGCCACCAGCGTGGTCACGCCGGTCCGCAGCGGCACTTCCTGCGCCTGGACCTGCTGTCAGACGAACTGCCACGGGCCGACGCGATCTTCTGCCGCGACCTGCTGCCCCACCTGTCCTACGCCGAGATCCGCACCGTGCTGCGGAATTTCCAGCGCAGCGGTGCTGAGTTCCTGCTGACCACAACGTTCACCGGCCCGCGCCCCAACCGCGACACCGCCGGCGGCGACTGGCGCACGCTGAACCTGCAACTGGCGCCGTTCGATTTCCCGCCACCGCTGCTGCTGCTCAACGAGCAGTGCAGCGAAGGCGGCGGCGCCTATGCCGACAAATGCCTGGCCGTCTGGCGCCTCGAAGCGCTGCCGCCGCAGGGGCCAGACACGCGCCAACGCCGTGCGCAGCAACTAAGCGACGGCACTCATTCCCACTCGATGGTCAACAAGCGCGACAAAGCGTTGATGAGCAAAGACATTTGCGTCGCAACCTCTCACAATGCCATTAACAATGCCATGGCGATTTAGTGCACACACTGCTGCACGACAAGTCCAGCGGGCCCTCGCCCGTTTCGTGTGAGCGGGTGACTGCTCCGCAGCACGGGCTGCCGCTCACTTCAGAGCGAAGCGGTCATGGGCCGATCACCGCCCGCAGTGCACGGTGAGTAGCGAACGCCGCCAGTGTGGCTTGGTCCGGTGCACCGTAGTCGATGACCTTGAGCGGTGTCTTGGCCAACCAGAGCGATTGCGCCAGCAGCGTTCGATCCGGGAAGTCGAGCAGCCCGACTTGAAGCTGGAATGCCAAGTCGTTGAGTGATCCCAGGACGCGGCGGTTTGCCGTCTTTCCTAAGGCCCAATGTCGCATTGCGCCCCGCTCGGCGATCGCATCGTCCGCTGGGACGCCGATGGCGGTGAGTACCTGCCCCAAGGCCTCGCAGAGCCGCTGGACGAGGGCTCGTCCATCTCGTGCCGACACCACTACGGGCAGCAAGCTCCGTTCGCTGACAGCGAGCACGACCTGGATTCGACCAACGCGGATCAGATTGGCATACCAGTCGCCTAGGGCTGTGTCCGACGATGCCGGATCCGGATCAGGTATGGAGTTGAGCCTGTCGAGCAGTTTCTGAGTACAGCGAAGGACAAACACAGTGCCGATGCGAGGGGGAACAAATGCCGAGTATCGAGGCTGGCCAACGTTCTCTTTCGGCGGCGGATCGGTCGTGCTTTGCCTGAACCATCGAATGCCAGTGCTGAACACCGCGGTCGCTCGGGACAGCCAACGGCCGAGGCAAGCGCGCAGTTTCATAGCGACTCCAGTGGGGAGAACACCTGTCACAGACCGCCATGCAGGAGCCACTGCACGACCTGCGTCATAGATCCAGTGCCGGAGCGGCACATCGGAGCCCGCCAGCGCCGGGTTGATGAGCGCCTCGGACACCGCGAGGCCATCCCTACCCTTCGGGCCCTTTGCCAGGAGGGCCAGGGATGGCCGTCATGCACCCACGCCGTTGACACATCAGTACTAGGGCAATCACCAGGGTTGTACGCCAACATCATCATTAGCTAGACTAACAATAACTCAACAAAACCAATCAGGCGAACCTCATGAACCAAACGGACCTGGTCACCTGCACTGTCGAAGGCGCAGTTGCCACCCTCACCCTCAATCGGCCGGGCAAGCGCAATGCGCTGAGCCTGGAGATGATCCGCTCGCTGGATCGCCACCTGGCCGCGCTGCCCGAGTCCGCGCGCGTCATCGTGCTGGCCGCCAACGGCGATCACTTCAGCGCCGGCCTGGACCTCAGCGAGCTGGGCGAGATGTCCGCGGCCGAGGGTGTGTTTCACTCGCGCAGCTGGTATGAGGTCTTCGACCGCCTGCAGTTCGGGCGTCGCCCCGTCGTGGCGCTGATGCACGGCGCCGTCGTCGGCGGCGGGCTGGAGCTGGCGGCCTGCGCGCATGTGCGGGTGGCCGAGCAAAGCGCCTATTTCGGCCTGCCCGAAGGCCAGCGCGGCATCTTCCTGGGCGGCGGCGGGTCGGTGCGCATCAGCAAGCTGATCGGCTTCTCGCGCGTCACCGAGATGATGCTTACCGGCCGCACCTACAACGCCGACCTCGCACTGCAGGTGGGCCTGGTGCACCACTGCGTGCCCGACGGCGAAGGCGCCGCCAAGGCGCTGGAACTGGCCCAGCGCATCGCCGGCAACGCGCCCATGTCCAACTTCGCCATCATGCATGCCCTGCCGCTGATCGCCGAACAGCCCATGTCGCACGGCCTGATGACCGAGTCGCTGGTGGGCGCCATCACGCAGTCCGCCCCCGAGGCCAAGGCCCGCATGGCGGACTTCCTCGCCAAGCGCGCGGCCAAGGTCGAGCGCAGCTGAGCCCCGCCATGAGCGCCGCCGCCCCCTACCGCCCCGTGGCCTTCGGGCCCTACGGCGCCGAGATCACGCCGCAACCCGACGGCGGCTGGCTGATCCGCGCCCACCAGCCGCTTGCGGCCTACCCCCGCCGCTTCACCGAGCACCTGTTGCACTGGGCCGCCGCCGCCCCGGCGCGGACCTTCCTCGCCCAGCGCGAGCGCGGCACGCTGGGCGCGCCCGGCCGCCCCTGGCGCCACCTCAGCTATGCCGAGGCCGCTGCCCAGGTGAAGGCGCTGGGCCAGGCCTTGCTGGACCTCGGTCTGTCGGCCGAGCGGCCGCTGATGCTGCTGTCGGGCAACGACATCGAGCATGCGCTGCTGACGCTGGCGGCCATGCATGTGGGTGTGCCCGTGGCCCCCATCTCGCCGGCCTACTCGCGGCTGGACCCGCAGGCCGCCAAGGTGGCACAGGCGGCGGCGCTGCTGCAGCCGGGGCTGGTGTTCGCCGCCGATGGCGACGCCTTCGGCCCGGCACTGGACAAGGCCGTGCCACCCGGCACGCCGGTGCTGCTGACCCACGGCCAGCGGCCGGGCGCGCTGCGCATGCTCGACCTGCTGCGCACGGTGGCCACGCCCGCCGTGGACGCGGCCCACGAGCGCGTGGAAGCCGACACTGTGGCCAAACTGCTGTTCACCTCGGGCTCCACGCAGGCGCCCAAGGCCGTCATCAACACCCACCGCATGCTCTGCGCCAACCAGCAGATGTATGCCCAGTGCTACCCCTTCCTGGAGGAGGAGCCGCCGGTGCTGGTGGACTGGCTGCCCTGGCACCACACGGCCGGCGGCAACGCCAACTTCGGCCTGGTGCTGCGCAACGGCGGCAGCCTCTACATCGACGAGGGCAAGCCGACCGAGGACGGCATGGCCGAGACGGTGCTGAACCTGATGGAGGTGTCGCCCACGGCCATCTACACGGTGCCCAAGGGGCTGGAGATGCTGGCCCACCACATGGCGCAGGACCCGGCACTGCGCAACCGCGTGCTGGCCAGGCTCAGCCTCATCTTCGCGGCGGGCGCGGCCATGCCGCAGTCGGTCATCGAGCTGGTGGACCGGCTGGCCGTAGAGGCCCTGGGCCAGCGCATCCCCATGACCATGGGCCTGGGCATGACGGAGAGCGGCCCCTTCGCCGTGTCGCACCACCTGCCGGGCTGGCAGCAGGGCATCGTCGGCCTGCCCGCGCCGGGGCTGGACCTCAAGCTCGCGACTGTGGGCGACAAGCTGGAGCTGCGCTACCGCGGCCCCAGCATCACGCCCGGCTACTGGGGCCAGCGCGAGCTGACGGCAGCGGCCTTCGATGACGACGGCTTCTTCTGCAGCGGCGATGCCGCGCAATGGATAGACCCGGCCCAGCCCGCGCGCGGCCTGCGCTTTGACGGCCGCATCGCCGAGGACTTCAAGCTCATCACCGGCACCTGGGCCAACGTCGGCCAGCTGCGCGCCCGCGCGATGGCCGACGCCCTGCCCTATGTGCACGACGTCGTCGTCACCGGCGACGGCCGCGATGCGCTGGGCCTGCTGGTGTTCTTCGCGCCGGCCGCGGCCGAGCTGGCGGCGCCCGGCACGCCGCACGACCCGGCCGCCTGGGCCGCCGACCCGGCCGTGCGGGCCTGGGCGCAGCGCTGGCTGGACGCGCTGGCCGCCACCGGCACCGGCAGCTCCAACCGCATCACCCGCGCGCTGCTCGTGCCGGCCGCGCCCAGCGCCGCGCAGGGCGAGGTGACGGACAAGGGCTCGCTCAACCAGCGCGCCGTGCTGCGCGCGCGCGCCGCGCTGGTGGAACGTCTCTACGCCGAGCCGCCGCCGGCCGACGTGCTGGTAGCCAACGAGGGCCAGCGATGAGCGAGCACGCCCTGCAGGACCTGGTCGCCATCGACATCCACACGCATGCGACCATCTCCACACGCAACGCCTTCGACCCTGTTGCCGACGCCTTCGATCAGGCCATGGCCAGCTACTTCAAGGAGGCCATGCCCCGGCTGACCATCGCCGAGACGGCGGCCTACTACCGCGAACGCCGCATGCTGGCCGTCATCTTCTCGGTGGACACCGAGCGTGGCATGGGCCAGGTGCGCATCAGCAACGAGGAGGTCGCCGAAGAGGCCGCACAACACCCCGACGCCCTCATCCCCTTCGCCAGCGTGGACCCGCTGCGCGGCAAGATGGGTGCGCGCGAGGTGCGCCGCCTGATCGAGCAGCACGGCGTGCGCGGCTTCAAGTTCCATCCCTCGGCCCAGGCCTTCTACCCCAACGACCGCGCCTGCTACGAGGTCTACGAGGCCATCGCCGAGGCCGCGCTGCCGGCCATCTTCCACAGCGGCCAGACCGGCATCGGCGCGGGCATGCGCGGCGGCGGCGGCGTGCGGCTGAAGTACTCCGACCCGATGTTCCTCGACGATGTGGCCGTGGACTTCCCCGACATGCCCATCGTCATCGCCCACCCGTCCTTCCCCTGGCAGGAGAACGCGCTGGCGGTGGCCACGCACAAGCCCAACGTGTGGATCGACCTGTCCGGCTGGTCGCCCAAGTACTTCCCCGAGATCCTCGTCAAGTACGCCAACGGCCTGCTGAAGAAGAAGATGCTGTTCGGCTCCGACTTCCCCGCGCTGACGCCCGAACGCTGGATGGCCGACGCTGCGCAGGCCGGCCTGCGGCCCGAGGTGATGCCGCTGCTGCTGAAGGACAACGCCGTGCGCCTGCTGCGGCTGGACGAGCACCCCGTCTGGGGCCGCTACCAGCGCCTGCAGCCGCCCGCCGGCGCGGAGTGCTGCTGATGGACCGGCCGCTGCTGGTGCTGGTGCCGGGCCTGCTGTGCGACGACAGCGTCTGGCAGCCGCAGATCGCCGGCCTGGCGGATCGCGCGCGCTGCTGGGTTGCGCCCAACGACGGGCACGACAGCCTTCCGGCGCTGGCCGCCGAGCTGCTGCGCCAGGCGCCCGCGGAGCGCTTTGCGCTGGCCGGCCATTCCATGGGCGGACGCATCGCGCTGGAGGTGATGAGGCAGGCGCCCGAACGCGTCGAGCGCCTGGCCTTGTTGGACACCGGCTGGCAGCCTCGCCCGGCGGGCGAAGCGGGCGAGGCCGAGCGCCACCAGCGCCTGTCCCTGCTGGCCGTGGCGCGCGAATCGGGCATGGCCGAGCTGGCCCGGCGCTGGCTGCCGGGCATGGTGAGGCCGGCCGCGCACGGCAGCGCCGTCTACGGCCAGATGCAGGCCATGGTCCAGCGCCACACGCCCGAGCAGTTCGCCGCCCAGGTGCAGGCCCTGTTGGACCGCCCCGACGCCGCCGACGTGCTGGCCCGTGTCGGCTGCCCCAGCCTCGTACTGTGCGGCCAGGACGACCAGTGGAGCCCGCCCGACCGCCATGCGGCCATGGCCGGCATGATGCGCGGCGCCCGGCTGGTGCTGGTGCCCGACTGCGGCCACATGAGCACGCTGGAGCAACCCGCCGCCGTCACCGCCGCGCTGGCCGACTGGCTGGCCTCACCACCCGCCTCATG
>CBFGPX010000012.1:0-38805 GCA_965650725.1 uncultured Comamonadaceae bacterium
GACGGCCTGAAGGTGGTGCTTGCCGGCCAACCCAATGTCGGCAAAAGCTCGCTGCTGAATGCGCTCGCCGGCGCCGAACTGGCCATCGTCACGCCCATCCCGGGCACGACGCGCGACAAGGTCAGCCAGACCATACAGATCGAAGGCGTGCCGCTGCACATCACCGACACGGCCGGCCTGCGCGACGACGCGGCCGACGAGGTCGAGCGCATTGGCGTGTCGAGGTCCTGGGACGCCATCGCGGATGCCGACGTCGTGCTGTTCCTGCACGACCTGGGCCGTGTGGGCCAGCCGGACTACGAGGCCGAGGACGAGCGCATCCGTGCCCGGTTGTCAGGCGTGGAGGCCGGCCGCATCGTGCAGGTGTTCAACAAGGCCGACCTCGCTGCGGCCCCTCAGGGCGAGATCGCATTGAGCCTGAAGACCGGCGATGGGCTGGAGGCTCTGCGCCAGCGTCTGCTGAGGACCGCAGGCTGGCAGGCCGTGCCCGAGGGCCTGTTCATCGCCCGCGAGCGACATGTGCAGGCCCTGGCGCGCACGGCGGAGCACCTCGCGCTGGCCCGCGAGATTGCCGCGCAACGCGATGCGGCGCTGGATCTGCTGGCCGAGGAACTTCGCCTGGCCCACGACGCACTGGGCGAGATCACCGGCGCGTTCTCGGCGGATGAGCTGCTGGGCGTCATCTTCAGCAGCTTTTGCATCGGAAAATAATTCCGCTTCCGATGGCTGCCGAAGCCATCCAAATGATCGTCGCAAGCTGTTGTTTTTATTGGGTTTAGCGTCCTAGAATGTCCAAGAGGACATCGCAACAGCCGACCCCGCGTATGTCCAAGTTTATGTCCAAGTAGCTCACTTGGACGTATTCGGCCCATCTACTTGGACATACGGAGGCGTCATGCCACTGTCGGAAACAGCGCTCAAGGCCCTGAAACCCAAGGACAAGCCCTACACCGTCACCGACGAGCGGGGGCTGTTTGTGGAGGTCTTCCCGACCGGCGGGGTGGTCTGGCGCTACCGCTATCGCCTCAACGGCAAGTACGAGAAGGTGACGCTGGGCAAGTACCCGGCGCTGACGCTCAAGAACGCGCGCATCCAGCGCGACAAAGCGGCGCAGGCGGCTGCGATGGGCACGTCGCCGGCCGAGCAGAAGCAGCTAGCCAAAGTGGCGGAAGCCGACCAGACCACGGTGGAGGAATTCGGCGAGCGCTTTTTCCGGGAAATGGTGGCGAAGGACCGCAAGGACGTGACCATCCCTCGGCGCTACATGGACAAGGCCATCCTGCCGGCCATCGGCAGCAAGCCCGTGCGCGACGTGACCACGGAGGACGTGCGCGCCATCATCTGGAAGAAGAAGGACGAAGGCTTCGACGCTGCCGCCAGCAACATCCGTGGCGTGCTGAAGCGCCTGTTCGACTACGCGATGACGGCCGGGCTGGTGACGGTGAACCCGGTGCTGGCCCTACCCACGCGTCACGTCCACAGAGCGAGAGCACGCGAGCGGGCACTCACCCCGGACGAAATCCGCAAGTTTCTGAAGGCGGCCTTCGAGTCCAACATCCGGCGGCAATTCAAGATCGCCATGCACTTGATCTTGCTGACGATGGTGCGCAAGTCCGAGCTGCTGCTGGCCCGCTGGGAGCATGTGGACTTCGAGCAGGCCGAGTGGCACATCCCGGCGGAACACTCCAAGACCGGCAAGCCCCACATCGTCTATCTGTCGCGGCAGTCGGTGGCGCTGTTCAAGGAACTTCAGGCCCTGGCCGGTGGCAGCCTGCTGGTGCTGCCCGGGCGCGGCAGCCTGACCAAGACCTTCGCGCACAACGCCATCAACCAGGCGCTGAAGGTGGCGCTGCAGGGCCAGGACATCCCGGCCTTCACGATTCACGACCTGCGCCGCACGGCGTCCACGCTGCTGCACGAGAACGGCTGGCCCTCGGACGTGGTGGAGAAGGCCCTGAACCACACCATCGGCGGCGTGCGTGGCGTCTACAACCGCGCCGAGTACGCGCCGCAGCGCCGGGAAATGCTGCAGTTTTGGGCGGACTACATCGACCAGCTCATGGGCAGCGGGCAGGTGATCCTGGGGCGGTTCAAGCAGCTGGCGTAAGTCGCACGACCAAGACGGACGCAGCGGATGGCCTTTCCAGCTTGACCCTATTTTCGTGTCGCTGTAACTTGATCGAATGCCTTGAGGGCGACGGCAAGATCACAAGAGAACACTTCGCGGCACTCCACCATCTGCCCTTTGTACTTTTCGTAGGTCACCAATTTCAGATGTGACTCAAGCAGGGAGTGGACGGCAAACTCCTTTCTACCGGCGTCCTTCTCGAACCGCGCAGCTTTATGAAGCTCCCAGTCCGTTGCGTTCGCATAGCGCTCCTTGCACAGGAAATCGACCCGGTCTTGGGGGCTGCCTTTCGTGAAGCCGACTTTGGCTAGCTTCGCTACGCTCGAGAAGGCGAGATAGACGTGCCCAGCGGCCGAGTGCCGAAACTGGTATGCAATCTTCGCGGTGTCGCATTGGATGCAGTGTCCGGCCTTCGTTCTGAGCGTATGCCCCCCTTTCTGGCAAGGGGGAACACCAAAGCAAATGCTCAACTCCAGCGCCTCCATTCGAGCCTCGCGCTCGGCCTTGCTTTTCGTACTTGAAGCGTCGAACACTTGCGCCGGAGATATGCCTTGGGACTTGAGGAAGGTAACCTGATCTTGGGTTAGCTGTGCCACAACCGAGTTCGCCTTAGGCCATCGCAGCTACCAACTGCTCCGTGAGGTTGCGGCCTTGCTTGTCCGCGATGCGCGCCATGAGGAAGAGGCCCTTGCCTGCGCTCTTGGATGCCCATAACTGGCCTAGGTTTTCCTTCTCGTCGGAATCCTGCTTGTTCTCCAGCTCGCCCTTGTATTCCACGACGAAGAGCCGCCCGTCCTGCAGCATGGCCACGAAGTCAGGATAGAAGCGGTCAGTCGAAGTCTGAAGCCAAAAGGACGTGTCGGGGCGCTGTGCCAGGTTCCGAATCCAGAACTTCACTTGCGGCGCAGCGTCGAGTGCCTTGGCGCACTCGAACTCTTCGCCGCCACTCTTCAGCTCGCCGACGCTGCCGAAGAAGTGTTTCTTGAACTGCAGTGCGCCGGCGTAGAGCCAGGCAGCAGGGTAGGGGCGATTGTCAAAAGCGAACCCGTCGGCAAAGCTGGTCGTCACCTGGGCTTCGGTACCGAAGAGGAAGGTCTGGTAGTTCGCCGCGAAGGCCTGCTGCCGACAGGCGGCAATCTTCTGCCCAACGGCCTTGGCGAGTTGAAACTTGAAGCGCAGCAGGTCATTCAGCGGGATGCCGCGCGCCGCAATGAGATGCGCAACGGTCTTGCGGCAGAACTCCAAGAGGACCGGCTGCGTCACGTCGGCCTGCCGGCACTCCTTGTCGAGCCAGCGAGAAAGCTGCAGGTCTGTCCAGTCGAGCTTGAGCAAGCCGATTTCAAGCTGGGCGCTTTGCTCGACGTGCTTGTAGATGACCTTCTCGCCGCGCAAGTCCACCTCCCAACGCTCGGCGTTCTCGGTGATGCTGAACTCGGAAGGCGTTAGCTCGGCGGCGAAGCTGTTGAGGTTCCAGCCGCCCAGGTCAAGAATCGTTTCCTTCTCGGCAAGCTCCAGCTCGCCCTGCACCTGTAGGAATAGGCGGGGCACTGCGAACTTCTCGCCACGCTCCACCGGCGAAGTGCTGTTGCGATGCGCGACGCGATGGCGCTGCACGGCCTGGCGCACCCGCTCCTGGCGTTCGGGTGTCATGGTGGCGATAAGGCGCTGCTCCAATTCCTGCGGAATGTCGCCTTGCACGGTCACGGTCACGGTGCCGTCATCCCGAGCCTCAACCTTGACGCGCTCGGCAACCTCCGGCGCCAGTCCGGTAAGGTCGGGCGCTGCGTCCAGCGTTTCGAGCATGACGGGCACACTCATGAACAGATCGGGCGTGGCGTCCAGGCCCGGCAAAGGAGCTTGCCGTTGCTCCACCACGCTGGCGGCCTCGTCTGGCTCAAAGCCCATCTTCTCCACCAGCGTGTCGGCCAGCGCCTTCGCGCCCTCACCGAAGCGCGGGCTAGAGACATGGGCGTAAGCGCGATTCAGCGCGGGCTGGCTGCGCTCCTCTGCGTAGGGCATTCGCAGGACGCGGCCTAGCAGTTGCTCAATGTCGGTCGCACTGCTGATGTTGGCGACAGAGCAGAGGACGTAGGCGAAGGAACAATCCCAGCCCTCCTTGAGCGCTTCCACCGTGATGATGAAATCGACCTTGCAGCCCGGGTCGAACAGGTTGAGGCTGTCCAGCTCGCGCTGGTCGCCAGTGGCAACAGCAATCTTGTCCGCCGGGATGTTCTCGTTGTCGATGAGGTATTGCTTGAGCACATCGACCGTGACTTCCTGGCCTTTGTCCTGCGCCTGGAAGAGCGTCAGCGGGCGGATATAGCGCGGGTCTGCCTTCGCTGTCTCCGCCAGGCGGGCACGCGTTTCGATGGCGTCATGCACGGCGGCGCGCCAGTCCGGATGCTCGGTGAGCACGATAGGCAACTTGATCATCTGCGCGCCCTTCACCTGCGCGGCAGAGGCGCGGTAGAGCACGTTGCTGCCCGTGCGCGGGTCGGTGCTCGGCGTCGCGGTGAACTCCACCACACAAGCGGGGCGCAGCGCGGCCAGCATCTCGAATGACAGGCTGGTGCCCGCCTTATGCGCCTCGTCAACGATGACCAACGGGCGATGAAACGCCATGAGATTGACGAAGGAGAACTTGACGCTGCCGTCTTCCGCGCGTTCTAGGCCGGGCGTGTCTGCCGGGATGCGGGCGAAGTGCGGTTCGTAGTTCTCCGAATGGGCGTAGGCCTTGCGCCCATCGGTGTTGCTGGTGCGAAGGCTCTGAATGGTGATGACGATGACTGTCACCCGTTCGATGAGATCTTGCGGACGGATCTGGGCAATCTCCGCTGCATCGAACACCGACACGCGACCGTCGAAGGCGTCATCCAGCGCGGCGCGGTAGGGGTGGCCGGGCTTCTTGAGCGCTTCGGCGGTCTGCACCCGGATGGTGTTGGTCGGCACCATCCAAAGCACGACGGGGTATTCACGTTCCAGGTAGTGCCGCCCTGCGATGGCAACGGTATGCGCTGCCAGCAGCGTCTTGCCGCCACCGGTGGGCAGGCGCAGGCAGACGTTCGGCACACCTGGCAGGCCGGTGATGGTGCGATAGGGCGGCGGTGTCTGCGGGGTGTCGCGGTTGCGCCAGCTGTCGATGAAGGCCTGTTCCGGATTGGCCGTGGTGCGAGCGCGTTTGAGGAAGGTGGCGAGGGTGTCGAGCGCCGCGCGCTGAAAGGGCTTGAGTTCCATTGTTCTTGCGCTCCTAGCGCGCCTTGATTTCGTAGGGAATCTGCCGGAAGGTGATGCGCTCGGCCCGCAGGCGCTCGGCGCTCAACCGGCAACCCTCACCGAATATGACCTTCGCCCCGTCATGCTTTGGCAGACTGGCCAGGATGCGCCCGGTCAACACGTTGCCGCCGCTCACGCTCTTGTCGCCCAGGATGCCGTTATAGAGGAGGAAGTAGCCAACGCCTTCATGCTCGCCTAGGAAGGGCGAGGTCGCACGTCCCTTATAGGGAATACCGGTCGTGACAAACCACAAGTGTGCGGCCAGTGCTGCGAAGCGAATGCCCTCGTTGACGTGGCCGTTTTCGTCGAACACGGGAACGCCCAGCTTGTAGAAGCGGAATCCGCCCCCCCCTTGCCAGGCGACGGCCTCGGAGATGCCGCCCTGCTCGCCCTCAATGACCTTCTGAAGCCGGGGTACACAGTGAGTCATCGCGTGGTCGCCCATTTCAATGCCGATGAATCGCCGCCCCATCTTCTGCGCCACCGCAGCCGTCGTACCCGAGCCCAGGAAGCTGTCGAGCACTAGGTCACCGGCTTGGGTGGAAATCTCAAGGATGCGCTGCATGAGCTGCTCAGGCTTCACTGTGTCAAAAGCCGGGGCATCTGGTAGCAGCGCACGCTGGTGAGCCTTGGCCTGTCTCGTCGTCTTAACGTCAAGAAGAATGGTTGGGTGCGGGCGCTCTGGGGTGGCCGGCGCAAACTCTCTGATGTATGGAACCCAGACGGGCACTCCGCCTTTCTCGCGCTGCTTCCAAATCAGCCTGCCCTCTGAGGCAGCGGCCCGGACACCCATCGGCGAATGCGACCAGTTGGCCTCTCGCCCGTCATCATGCACCGGCCAAACGGAAGTGCCGTCCGGTGCCTTCAGTTCGTAGAACATCGTCGGCCTATCGGCACGGAGGCTGTTCTTGCCATTCTTTTTGAGCAGCCTATCGCGGCATAGCCTGCCGCTCTCGTCTCGCTGACCATAGGCAGCAAGTAGGGAGTTGTCGCCCTTCTTCTTGAAACCTGCTTCGTCCTTGCGCTTCTCGTAGCAAAGCACGAATTCATGGTCTGGCGTTATGGGCACCTTGTTATCGTTTGGGCTATCGACCTTCTGCCAAATGAAGGTCGCGGCAAAGTTCTTGCGCCCGAAAACCTCATCCATGATGACCTTGAGGTAGTGCCCCTCGTTGTCGTCAATTGAAACCCAAATGCTTCCGTCCTCGGACAACAAGCTTCGCAACAGCTCAAGCCGTGGATACATCAGCGCCAGCCACCGCGCGTGCTCAAGGTTGTCGTCGTAGTGCTCAAAGGCGCTGCGAGTGTTGTAGGGAGGATCGATGTAGATGCACTTCACCTTGCCCGCGTAGTACGGCAGCAGCGCCTTGAGTGCGGCCAGGTTGTCGCCATGAATGAGCATATTCCCCGTGTCGGGGTCGCCATGCGAGTGCGCGGCAACTTGCTCAAGCAAGCGATAGGGTGTTTGAGTCGCAGCGTGAATGTCCTTTTCACGGGTGAGCCAGTTGAGCAGGGGCATGGGAGAGCTGGTCTGTTTTAAGGGGCACCTGATCGAGCTGACCAAGTGCTAGCGCCCGTGTTTGTACAGTACCGGCCCATAACGTCCCATGTCAGGGGCGGCCTAGGGGGGCGTAATGTCGCGGAACTACTCCAGCCGGGACTTCTTCCGGCAAATGCCCAATGCCATGTTGGCGCGCTACTTCGCCAGCAAGTCGCTGCTGGCGGGCCTGGACTTCAAGGCCATGAAGGAGGGCAAGCCCGACGCGCTGCTGGAGGCCTGGGGCCAGCTGCCCGATGAGCAGCGCAGCGAAGCGGAAGCCGACTTCCGGGAAATCCTGGCGATGAGCAACCGCAAGGGCTATCAGGCGCTGCTGGACGAGGCCCGCTGGCAGCTAGAAGCCCAGCCCGACGAGCTGCAGGCGCTGCTGGGCAGGCTGTCCGCGCTGGAGGATCACTACTCCCGCGCGATGGAGGCCTTCCTGAGCCTGCCCGCTTGCTGGAAGGGCGCCACGCGCTTTCACTATGCCGACCAGCTAGTCCACTGGCGCAAGCGAAAGAACTTGCCCAAGTTGAAAGCCGCCGCCGGCCACGAAGACACAGCGAAGCTGGCCGCACTGATCAAGGGTTACTTCGCGCGCACCGAGGGGCGCGGCAAGAACTGCGTGGTGGAGGCCTACCGGCGAGGGGAGCGGGACTACTTCTTCGCCTTCCCGGAAGACCACGCGCAGCGCAGCATTGAATGGGTGGACGGCGAGTTCCACCCGCGCCCGCACAACCCCGCGTTCGAGATCGTGTTTGTCTACGCGCAGGCCGAGGGCACGCTGGACCTGAACTTTCGCGGCGGGCGCAAGGCCATCGAGGCGCTGCAAGGCATGTTCGCGCAGGCCATCCTGAAGCTGGACGAGCTGCCGCCCGACCCGAAGGACGAACGGGTCTATGACCTGTCCGCACTGGCGAAGCCCAACTTCGACTTCGCGCACCCGGTCGGCAGCGGCATTGGCACGGTGGTGGTGAAGAAGCTGCGGCTGTCGTCCCGCGTCCGGGCCGGCGACCGCATCACGGTGGAATCGGATTCCACCAACAACCGGCAGGCGATCTACGAGCTGGTGGAGCAGATTCAAAAATCGCTGCCGCTGCACCTGTACAACGTCACGCAGGTTGAGCTGGCCGCCACGGTGTTTGTGGCCGAGGGCAAGCCGCCCAAGACGGTGAGCTTTCGGATCACGCACCCGAATTCCTGTTCGCTCAAGTACGACGACCTGGACCTGACGTTGCGGCAAATGCTGGAGGACTCGGGCCTTGAGCCCAAGGCGCCAGCCAAGGCCCCGGCGCAGGCCGTTGCTGCTTCTGCGGTTGTGACGGCTGCCGCTGCCGCCTGACGTGGACCCCGCGACCGCTGCCGCTGCCTTGGGCGAACTGCTGGCCCGGCTTGGTGCGGCCGGCGGCGGCGCCATTGAGCTGCGGGGTGACGAGCTGACAGGCTGGCCGGCGGAGGCCGTGCAAGCACTCCAGGCCCGCCGGGTATTGGCGCCTGCATCGCCTGCGACCAGCGCCGTGTGCGATGGCTGCGAGCGGGGCTGTTCGATGCCGGTGCAGGTGCTGACCAAGCAACGGCAGCCGCCCCGCGCCTTCATCGTGTGCGATAAGGACGACGACATCGGGCGCGTGCCGGTGGCACTGCTGCGGCTGGAACGATGGCGCGCGAGTGACGCAAGCCTGGCCGATGCGCTGGCGGTGCTGCTGGGCGGCACTGAAGCCACGCGGCTGGCGGGTGATGCGAAGACCCTGCGCCTGGGGGTGGTGGCTGGGCGAACAACGCGGGCGGCGGCGCTGCTGCGCTGGCAAGACGGCGGCGCTGTGCTGGAGGTGGCCGGGCATGTGCTGTCGCTGGACCTGGCGCTGACCATCAAGGACGCCGCGCTGACGCTGGACGGCAAGACGCTGGCGCGATGCGTGGACGCACCCGCAGCCGGCGCGGGCGTGCCGGCCGAGTCGCCCGACGAACGGCGGCAGCGGCTGAAGGCCCGTGTGGCGGCAGAGAAGCTCAAGGGCACCAAGGCCTTTAACGAAGTGGTCGCTGCGGAGGAGGGGCTATCGGTGACGCGGCTGAAACAGTTGGTGGCCGAGCCAAAGCCGGCGGCTGACACCTGGACCGCACCGCTGGCGGGCCTGACCGGGGCTAGCTCCAAGAAGCGCGCACGCAAGGGCTGATGCGGCCTGTGGCGCGACGCCGCTGGACAGCTTGCGAGACAGGGGGCTAGCCAGCTCCCACTGGCACCCGTTCTAACCAACGAGGTGCCACGATGCTCCATACGCTCCTAAGACTTCCGACCGTCAAGGCGGAAACCGGCTACAGCCGCAGCACGATCTACCTGCGCATTTCGCAGGGTTTGTGGACTCATCCCGTCAGCCTAGGCGCCAGGGCCGTGGCCTGGCCCGCTGGCGACGTGGCCGCACTGAATGCGGCGCGCATTGCCGGCAAGACCGAAGCGCAGATTCGTGCGCTGGTGGTGAAGCTGGAGGCCTCACGCGGGCAGGCAGAGCAGGACGTGGCGCCTGCGGCGGCGGAGTAGGCCGTGACCACACATCGGCCGAACCCTCGGCTAGCCAAGATTCATCGCAGCTACACCGTGGACGAGATCGCCACGCTGTACGGCGCGCACCGCAATACGGTGCGGGCCTGGATCAAGCGCGGCCTGCCCACATTGGACGACCGCCGGCCGGTGCTGGTGCTGGGTCGGCACCTGCGCGACTTCCTGCAGGCGCGGCGCGAGGTGAACAAGAAGACCTGCGGGCCTGGCCGCCTCTACTGCGTGCGCTGCCGGGAGCCAAAGCGCCCCAAGGGCGGCACGGTGCGGTACGAGCCGCTGACGGAAACGCTGGGCAATCTGGTAGGCCGCTGCCCCTGCTGCGACGCCGGCCTTTACCGCCGGGTGAGCGAGAAAAGCCTGGCGCGCGCACTGGGCGACCTGGCGGTTCTTCAAGGCCTGGACCCCGCCGAATCGCGCGAAAACGGCGAGCGAGGTGCGCAGGGTGCGGAGCACATAGACGAGAGCCACCCAGCCTGCATAAACAGTGACTTCAACCAGGACGGCAGCACCCATGCGAAACCATCACCCCGATAACGAGCGGATCAAGCGCCAGTACTTCGTCTTTCTGAAGGAGGCGAAGCGGCAGAGCGAGGACTCGGTGGACGCCACGGCGGAGGCCATTGCGCGCTTCGAGGCCGACACCCAGCACCGCGATTTCAAGACCTTTCACTTCGAGCAGGCCGTAGCTTTCAAGCGGCGCCTGGCCGACAAGGAGAGCCGCGCGACGGGCGGGAAGTTGAGCAAGGCGACCCAGTACGCGACGCTGGCGCACCTGAAGCGCTTCTTTCAATGGCTGGCGATGCAGCCGCTGTACAAGTCCAAGCTGAAGTACAGCGATGCCGAGTACTTCAACTTCTCGGAGAAGGATTCCCGGGTCGCTACTGCCCGCCGCACCCGCGCCGCGCCGACGCTGGAGCAGGTGCACCACACCATTGCGACGATGCCGGCCGGCACGGTGATCGAGCAGCGCAACCGCGCCTTGGTGGCCTTCGCGCTGCTGACCGGCGCGCGTGACAGTGCGCTGGCTTCACTGCGGCTGAAGCATGTGGACCTGGCCGCCGGCAGCGTCTACCAAGACGCCCGCGAGGTGAAGACAAAGTTCAGCAAGAGCTTCACGACCTACTTCTTCCCGGTGGGCGGGCAAGCCCGGCGCATCGCCGAGGACTGGGCGGACTACCTGCGACGTGACTGCCTGTGGGGCAACGACGACCCGCTGTTCCCAGCCACGCTGGTGGAAGTCGGCCCGTCCCGCCAATTCGAGGCCACGGGCCTGGAGCGCAAGCCCTGGGCATCGGCCGCACCCATACGGGCAATCTTCAAGGACGCCTTCGCGGCGGCGGGCCTGCCCTACTTCAACCCGCACAGCCTGCGCAGCACGCTGGTGCAGTTGGGCCAGACGATCTGCAAGACCCCCGAGGACTTCAAGGCCTGGAGCCAGAACCTGGGGCACGAGGGGGTGCTGACGACCTTCTACAGCTACGGCAGCGTGGCGCAGAACCGGCAGGGCGAAATCATCAAAGACCTTGCCAACCCGCCAGCGGTGGCCGCCACCCAAGCCGACGCGATCGCGGCGGCGGTGCTGCGCAACCTAGAACAGCGGGGCGTGGCCCTGCGGTGATGGGGTCACCCTCGCCGCGTATGTCCAAGTTTATGTCCAAGTGGAAGGATAGAAAAGTGAGAACCCAGTATTCATGCGGCCTGCAGCGCGTTTTCTACCTTCTGCATCGAGAGCGCGGTCCTGCGCCGTTCTGTAGTGGGTAGAGTTCGGAATCTGCTGATCTCCTCACATGCCCGTACACACCATGCGCTTCCTGCCCATCGCTGCCGCCCTGCTGTTCAGCGCTCTCGCCGCGCAGGCCCAGGTCAAGGTGGACGACCCCTGGGTGCGCGCCACCGTCGCGCCGCAGAAGGCCACAGGTGCCTTCATGCAGCTGACCTCGGCCAAGGCGGCCAAGGTGGTCGCGGCCAGCTCGCCGGTCGCGGACATGGTCGAGATCCACGAGATGAAGATGGACGACGGCGTCATGAAGATGCGCGCCGTGGATGCGCTGGCCCTGCCGGCCGGCCAGACCGTGGCGTTGAAGCCGGGCAGCTACCACGTCATGCTGATGGGCCTCAAGGGCGCCATCAAGGCCGGCGACACCGTGCCGCTGACGCTCACCGTGGAAGGCGAGGACAAGCAGCGCTCGACGGTCGAGATCAAGGCGCAGGCGCGCACGAAGTGAGCTGATGTACCGCGTCGAGGCCAGCAGCCCGGACGGCTATGTCGCCGCGCTGGACGGCTGGCGCCAGGCCGGCGTGAGGGCGCTGCGCGAGGTGGTACGCGAGGCCGCGCCGGGCCTGCAGGAGCGCCTGAAATGGGGTCACCTGGTCTATGTCGGCGGCGGTCCGGTGCTGCTGATCCGGGCCGAGCAACACCGGCTGCTGTTCGGCTTCTGGCGTGGCAAGCGGCTGCTGCACATCGAGCCGCGCATGACCGGCGGCGGCAAGTACGAGCTGCGCACGCTGGATCTGCGCCCGAGCACGCCGCTGGCGCGGTCGACGGCACTGGCGCTGGTGGGCGCCGCCGCCCGGTTGGACGAGGAGCTGGGCGACGCGACAGCGCGCCACGCGGCGCCGGTGTAGAAATCGCTTCAGTTCGCCGTCGAACTGCCGATCACCAGGGCGAGAGCCCTGAAAGCCCGCCATGATCAACGCCGTCAGCCCCGCTTCCAGCGTCACCGCCGTCACGACGGTCGAGGTCGCCGCGCCCGTGCGGCGCGCCGAGCCGGAGCCGGCGACAACGAAGGTGACCGTGTCGGCGTCCGGCGCGCGTGCGGCGCAGGCCGGCGACTGGGCCAAGGCGATGACCGGTGCGATCCACACGACCGCGGACACCAACCAGGACGGCACCGTGTCCGACCAGGAGCAGCAGACCGAGGTGGCCAAGGCGGCCATGCAGAAGGCGATGTTGGAGGGCGGTGCCAACCTGCAGGAGGCCATGCAGGCCTATCACGCGATCGCGTCGCTGTCCGACGTGCAGCGCTGAGTCAGGCGCCGGCCTGGGCCAGCGCGCCGATGGCGCCCGCGAGCCGGGGCCACAGCGGCTCGGGCAGGTCGTGCCCCCAGCCGGGGAGGATATCCAGCTGCGCCCCCGGGATGCGCCGCGCCAGGTCGTGCGCGGCGGCGACGGGGATCAGCGCGTCGTGCTGGCCGTGGATGACCAGCGTGGGTGAGGTGATGTGCTGCAGGCGATCGGCGCGGCGGGTGTCGGCTGCGATGGCCACCAGCTGCCGCGCGACCGCCTGGGGCCGGAACGAACGCTGCACGCCGCGGGCGATGCGCTCGCGCAGCTGGCGCGGCTCGGGCGGGTAGCCGGGGCTGCCGATGACGCCGTACAGGCCGACGTAGTGGTCCAGGATGTTCTCGAGCTTCTGCTCGGGGGTGGAGGCGCTGCGCGGGCGCGACAGCAGCGCGCGGCGCACCCTGAAGCTCTCCGTGGGCAGGCCGCGGTCGCCGCTGGTGGTCATCATCAGCGTCAGGCTCTTGACGCGCCGGGCGTGCGCGAAGCCCAGGTGCTGCGCCACCATGCCGCCCATGGACGCGCCGCACACATGGGCCTGCGCGATGCCCAGCGCATCTAGCACGCCCACCGCGTCGCGGGCCAGGTCGGCGATCTGGTAGGGCGCCTTCACCGGCAGGCGCAACGTGTGCAGCAGCGCTGCCAGCGGGATGTTGGGCAGGCCCAGCTCGTCGAAAGGCTGGGACAGGCCCACGTCGCGGTTGTCGAAGCGGATGACGCGAAAGCCCTGCGCCACCAGCTCGTCCACCAGACCGTCGGGCCAGGCGATGAGCTGCATGCCCAGGCCCATGATCATCAGCAGCGGCTCGCCGCTGTCCGGGCCATGCACCTCGACTTCGAGGCGCACGCCGTTGCAGGAGAGCTGCATGCCCTCGGCTCTGGATCAGCCCAGGTCGGCCTGGCGCTCGATGACGCGCGACACCAGCCCGTAGGCGATGGCCTCGTCGGTGCCCATCCAGAAGTCGCGCTCGATGTCCACGCGCACACGGTCCAGCGGCTGGCCGGTCTCGCGGGCGATGACGGCGGCGATGCGCTCGCGGGTGCGGATGATCTCCTTGGCCTGGATGGCGATGTCGCTGGCCTGGCCGCCGGCGCCGCCGGCCGGCTGGTGGATCATGAAACGCGTGTTGGGCAGCGCCACGCGCCGCTCCTTGGGCACGGCCAGGTAGATGTGCGTGCCGGCGCTGGCGACCCAGCCGGTGCCGACCACGGTAACGGGTGCGCGCACGAAGCGGATCATGTCGTGGATGGCGTCGCCGCTCTCCACGTGGCCGCCGGGTGACGAGATCAGCAGGGTGATCGGGGCGTCGGACTCCTGGCTCAGCGCCAGCAGGCGGCGGCAGGTGGCGTGGGCCATCTTGTCGTCGATCTCGCCAAAGATCATCACGTAGCGGCCCTTGAAGAGCAGCTGCTCCTCCATCTTCTCGGGGGCGTCTTTCTTGGCGGCCTTGTCTTCGGCGGCGAGGGTGTGGTGTTGCATGGGGAAATCCTTGTTCAGACCGCAACCATACAGGCTGTTCGCACGGGCGCTATTCGGCGTGGCCGGTTGTCCGGTAGAACCAGCGGCGCGCCCCCTTGGGCTCGAAGTGCTTCCATGCCCCTTCCGGCTGCGCCAGTCGGTCGGCCAGCGCGTACAGCGCCACCGGGTTCACGCCCAGGCCGATGTGGCTGGCCTGCACCTCGATGTTCTCGGCCAGCGGCGAGGGCTCGTTGACGCTGCAGCGCCAGGCGACCACGCCGTCGGTCTTGGAGTAGATGGACGTCGTGGGCACCGGCGGCGGCTGACGGATCTGGGCCATCAGTGCATGGTCGTCCGCCACGGTCTGGCCGCTGACCAGCTCGAAGAAGCGCCAGGCGTTCGTCGCGCGCGGATGGCCGGTGAACGGCGTGCCCAGCGTGACGACGCAGCGCGTCAGCTCCGGGCAGAGCTTGGCCAGCTCGCGGGCGTAGATGCCACCCAGGCTCCAGCCCAGCAGGCTGACCTTGCGGCCGCCGTGGCGGCGGTGCAGATTCTGCAGGTCGGCCTGGCACTGTTCCAGCACGCCGGCGCGCGGGCCGAAGTTGAAGCCCTGGCCCCAGGCCTGCGTCGAGTAGCCCAGCGAGTCCAGCAGCGCACGCAGCGGTGCGGTGGTCAGGTCGTTGGCGCCCAGGCCCGGGAACACCAGCACCGGGTGGCCGTCGCCTCGGGGCAGCCTCTTCATCCACGGCAGCGCCGCCAGCAGCGCCGCGTACTCCCAGGGCGCGCGGCCCTCCAGCATCAGCAGCCAGGCGTTGGGGGCGCGCAGCTCGTGCCGGTCGGGATGCGGGGCGGTGGCGGTCGGAGAGCGGCGTGGGGCGCGCGGCGAGCGGGTGGCGGGCATGCGGGGAACGGGAGCAGGCGGAGCCCTTGCATTGTTAGCCAGCGGTCGCCTTCTTTCGGGGCGTGCTTGCCCGTGCCCGTGGTGTCGCCTTGGCGACGGCGGCCTTCTTCTTCGCCGGTGTGCGGGTTTTCTTCGCGGCGGCCGTGGGCGCCGGTTCGGCCTCCGTCATCGGCAAGGCCTGGAACTCCATGAACGCCGTCTCGACGTAGGCGGCCAGCGCGCCGGTTTCCGGGCAGGCCTCGCCGCAGGCCATCAGGCCGATGTCCAGCGACTGGTTGTAGGTCTGCACCGTCACGTTCAGCGCCAGGCCGTGCACGGCGATGGACGTGGGGTAGTTGGTCAGCATCAGCGCCCCGGCCAGGTACAGCGGCAGCTGCGGGCCGGGGACGTTGGAGATGACGACGTTGGCGATGACGGGCAGCTTTTCGGCCACCCTGGCACGGCCGTACAGCATGGCGCCGGCCTGCATCAGCCACGGGATGCCCAGCGACGGGAAGTCGGTCGGCATCAGGCTCTTGAGCTGGCCCATCTGCGCCTTCATCGCATGGCTGGACGCCATCACGTGGGCCAGCCGCGCGGCCGGGTCGGCCAGGTGCGTGCCCAGGCTCATCAGCGTCATCGTGGCCTGGTTGTTGGATGTGGTGTCGCCGGCCGCGCGCGTGGACACCGGTACGGCGGCGATGAGGCTCCTGCGCGGCAGCGGACCGTGCTTGGTCAGGAAGCGCCGCAGCGCGCCGCCGATGACGAACAGCACCGCGTCGTTGAGGCTGGCGCCATGCCGCTTGCGCGTGCGGTTCAGCTCGGCCAGCGGCAGCGTGACGCCGGCGAAGGAGCGGGTGTCGGACAGGCTGACGTTGAAGCGCGTGCGCGGCGCCGGGCCCAGCTGCGACAGGCCGGTCCTGCCGCGCACGATCGCCGTGGTCTGGCTGGCCACGCCGGCGAGCAGGCTGCGCAGCTTGTCCAGCGTGGCGCCGGCCGCGGCGCCACCCACGTAGCTGGCCGCCATCTGGCCCAGCACGCCGGCCGCGCCGGGCAGGTTGCGGGCCAGCTTGACGGTCTGGCTCAGCTGCTGGCTCACGGCCGTGCGCAGCAGGCCCAGCTTGCCGGGGGTGTGGCGTCGCCGGCTGCGCGTCGGGCCGGCCATGGTGCTGCGCGGCTCGGGCGCGGTGTCGAGGATGACCTGCGCCAGCGCGACGGCGGCCTGTCCGTCCACGGCCGCGTGGTGCAGCTGCGTGTAGAGCGCCACGCGCACCTCGCCGTCGGGGCCGGGTGCCAGGCCGGTGAAGACGTGGAACTTCCACAGCGGCCGGGCCCGGTCGAGCAGCTGCGGGTGCAGCTCGCCGACCTGGGCCTCCAGTTCGGCCATGCCGCTGTCTTCGGGGAGTGCGATCTCGACGATGTGCTCGTCGAGGTCGGGCTCGGCGTCCACCCAGCCGGGGTTGGACAGGCCCAGCGGCATGCTGAGCAGCTGGCGCCGCAGCGCGGGCAGCTGCGGCAGGCGGGAGCGCATGTGCGCTCTCAGGTCTTCGGCGTAGTCGCCGTCGTAGCCGGCGGGCAGTTCCAGCAGGTGCAGCGCGCCCACGTGCATGGGCATCTGCGGCGTTTCCAGGTACAGAAAACTGGCGTCGAGGCCGGCGAGCTGTTCCATCCGCTGTCTCCGGAATGTTTCAGCCCAGCATACCCGCCGGGGCGCAGGGTGGCCGTTGCGGCCGCCCCGTCACTCACTCTTCGGGAACAAAGATCCAGAGGAGGATGTACAGCAGGATGCCGCTGCCGAAGGCCAGGAAGAGCACGCTGAAGATCAGGCGCCAGATCCACGAGTCCACGCCGGTGGCGCGGCCGATGCCGCCGCAGACGCCGCCCATCCAGCGGTCCAGCCGGCTGCGGCGCAGGCCGTTGACGACCGTGGCGGCGGGGGGCGGCGTGCCGTTGGCGGCGTGGGCCTGGCCGCTGAGCACGCGGGCCTTGGCCTTGGCGAATTCCTCGTCGTTGAGCACGCCGCGGGCGTGCAGGTCGGCCAGCTTGTTGAGTTCGTCAGCGTCGTTCATCTGGGACTCCTCTCGGTGTTGTTGATGGAGCGAAGCCTAGCGGCCCTGCGCGTGGAGGACAGCTGCTTGCGACAGGCCGTCGAATCGATGGGATGCGACAGCGGAATTCAGCGGACAGGCGGCTTGCTCGCGTCCACGTCGACGAACTGCCAGAAGTCCTGCCAGAACAGCGGCCGGCGGTAGCCGTTCATCCAGGGCTGCTCGATGTCGATCAGCACGCGGTGGGCGTGCACCTTGTAGGCCATGTAGGTGACGGCCAGGCGCTTGGCTTCCTTGAACAGCGCGTCGCGCTCCGGGCCGTCGGCCATGGCCTGCATGCGGTCGTAGATGGCATCGAAGCGCGCGTCCTTGAAGCGCGGCAGGTTCTGCGTGCCGCTGGCCGGGCCGTAGTAGCGCTGCATGGCGCCCTGGCCGTCGGGCTGGGCCGCGGTCGAGCCCACGGGCCACATCTGGTAGTTGCCGGACTGGGCGGCCTTGAGGTTCTCGGGCCACTGCTGGATCTTGACCTGCAGCCGGATGCCAACCGCGCGCAGCGCCTTCTCCCACAGCTCGTCGATGGCGCGGTTCAGCGAGTTGGGCTCGGTGTTGCGCGTGAGCAGCATGGGCTGGCCGTCGGGCAGGTCGCGCCAGCCGTCGCCGTCGCGGTCGATGTAGCCGTACATGTCCAGCAACGCGCGCGCGCGGGCCGGGTCGTAGTCGCTCATCTCGCTCTTGAACTCGGGGTCGTAGCCGGTCGTGCCGGGCACGATGGGGGACTGGCCCGGCACCGCGAAGCCGCGGCGCGCGAGGCGGATCTCCTTCTTCACGTCGTAGGACAGCGAGATGGCACGGCGCAGCGCCACCTTGTCGGGCGACATGCCGCCCACGACCGGATCCTCCATGTTGAAGCAGGTCAGCGTCATGTCCGGCGCGAGCGTGAACAAGGCCTGCATGCCGCGCTTGGCCAGGTTGGGCGCGAGCTTGCCGCCGGGTACGGCCTGGGTGATGAAGTCCTCCGGCACGCGCTCCATGAAGTCGTGCTCGTTGTTCAGGAAGGCCAGCCAGCGCGGCTGGTTCTCGACAATGATGTCGACGACCACGCGGTCCACCATCGGGATGCGGCGGCCCTTGAGCTTGGCAAGGATGGCCTGGGCCTCCTTGTCGTCCGCGGCCGGTTGCGACTCGTAGTGGCGCTCGCGGTAGGTGGGGTTGCGCTCGAAGACCATCTGCGAGCTGCGCCGCCATTCCTTCAGCACGTAGGGGCCGGTGCCGACGGGGTGCTCCATGATCTTGTCGCCGTAGAACTCGACGACCTCGCGCGCGACGGCGCCATAGAGGTCGTTGTTGGCAAAGATGGATTCGACCAGGCGCGGGCGTGCTTCCTTGGTCTTTACCTGCAGCGTGTAGCGGTCCAGCGCCTTCACGCCCTCGACCTCGGTGTCGTAGGGGAAGGGCTTCTTGGCCTTCATGACCTGGCTGCGCAGCTCGCCCAGGCCCACCAGGCCGGCGTCCTCGTAGCTGATCCAGCCCTGGGCGTTGTTGGCCGGGTCGGCGTAGCGCTTGATGCTGTAGACGAAGTCGTGCGCCGTGACCTCGCGCCGCTTGCCCTTGAAGGCCGGGTCGTCGGCGAAGTAGATGCCCGGCTGCACCCGGATCGTGAAGGTCTTGAAGTCCGCACTGATCTCCGGCTCGCCGGCAGCGATCAGCGGCACGATGCGCGTCGGCCGCGCCAGCGGGTCGTAGGTGTAGAGGCTCTCGAAGATGTGGGCCGTGACGGTGCGCGAGTAGATGTCCGACAGCTTCACCGGGTCGAAGCCGGTCTCGGCGATGCGGAAGGCGTAGCGCAGGGTCTTCTGCGGCTCGGCGGCGCTGGCGGGCGTGGCGAGCGCGAGGCAGGCGGCCAGCGCGGCGAGCAGCTGTTTCATCGGTGGGCCTTACTTTGCTTTGGGCAGGGCGGCGGTGTCGATGTCGACGTACTTCCAGTAGTCGCGCACGAAGATGTTGCGGCTGTAGCCCTTGACCCAGGGCTGGGCCATGTCGGTCCAGACGCGGTGGACGTGGAACTTGTAGGGGGCATAGGCGATCAGCAGGCGTTGGGCTTCGATCACCAGTGCGGCGCGCTCGGGGCCGTCGGGCAGCGCCTTCTGCTTCTCGTAGAGGGCCTCGAAGGCCGGCAGGTCGAAGCGCGGCTTGTTGGCCTTGCCCTTGGCGGCGCTGGAGCCCAGCGCGAGGAAGGTGTCGCTGTCGGGGCTGGTGCCCACCCAGCCCACGGCCCACATCTGCAGCTTGCCGGCGTTGGAAGCCTTGAGCTGCTCGGGGAACTTGCCCATCTTGAACGTCATGTTGATGCCCAGCGCATCCATGTTCTTCTTCCACTGCTCGGCCAGTTGGCGGCGCTCGCCATCGGTCAGCGTGGAGTATTCGATCAGCAGCGGCTTGCCGTCGGGCAGCTCGCGGTAGCCGTCGCCGTCCACGTCCTTGTAGCCGTACATGTCCAGCAGGGCCTTGGCCTTGGCCAGGTTGTATTCGCTGTTCTCGGTCTTGAAGGCCGGGTCGTAGCCGAACGCGACGGTGGGCACCGGGCTCTGGCTCTTCAGCGCCTGGCCGCGGCGCACCAGGCGGATCTCCTTGTCCAGGTCCACGGCCAGGTTCATCGCGCGGCGCAGCGCGATCTTCTCGGGCGTGTAGCCGCCCACGACCGGGTCCTCCATGTTGTAGTAGCTCAGGTTGATGTCCGCGCGCGGATAGCGCGTCATCGTGATGCCGCGTTTGGCCAGATTGGGCGCCAGCTTGTTGCCGGGCATGGCGATTGACGCAAAGTCGATGGGCACCTCCTCGATCATGTCGGCCTCGCCGTTCAGGAAGGAGAGCCAGCGCGGCTGGCTCTCCTCGATGATGTCGATGACCACGCGGTCCACCATCGGCAGCTTGCGGCCCTGCAGCGCGGCGACCTCGGCCTTCAGCTGGGCGCTGGCGTCGGGCGGCGCCACCTCGGCGTAGCGCACGTCGCGGAAGTTGGTGTTCTTCTCCAGCACGATGCGCGAGCTGCGCCGCCACTCGCCCAGCCGCCAGGCGTTGGTGCCGACCGGGTGCTCCATGATCTTGTCGCCGTAGAACTCGACCACCTCGCGCGCCATCGCACCCAGGAAGCCGGCGTCGCTGAACTGGTAGATGAATCGCGGGTCGGGCACGCCCAGCTTGAGCTGGAAGGTGTAGCGGTCCAGCGTCTTCAGGCCCTCGACGACGCGGTCGTAGTCGAAGGGCTTCTTGGCCTTCATCAACTCCTGGCGCAGCTCCGACAGGCCCAGGATCTTCACGTTCTCCAGCAGGTAGAGGTTGCCGCTCTTCCAGCGCGGGTCGTAGTGGCGCTTGACGCTGTAGACGTAGTCCTCGGCGGTCAGCTCGCGCTTCTTGCCCTTGAAGGCCGGGTCGTCGGCGAAATAGATGCCGGGCTTGACCCGCATCGTGATGGTCTTGAAGTCGGCGCTGATCTCGGGCATCTCGGCCAGCGTGCTGGGCCGCAGCTTGAAGGGGCGGGCGCCGAAGTCGTACTCCAGCGGCGCGTCGAAGATGGCGGCCGCGATGTTCTTGGAGTAGAGGTCGGTGATCTGGGCGGGGTCGAAGCCGGTCTCGGCCACCTTGAAGGCTTGGTGCAACACCTTCGGCTGCGCTTGGGCGGCGGTGAGGGTGCAGGCCAGCAGCAGGCCGGTCAGCAGGGCAGGTAACTTCATCACAGCGGCGCGTAAGACTCTTGAAAAGCGCGGAGTCTAGTGAAACCGTCAGGCCGGCGGGCGCGTGCGCTCGCATAGACTGCGGGCCGTTTCCTGATGTAACCCCGCATTGCCGCGGGGTTTGTGGTTTCTGAGGAGCCCCGATGGCGGCCTATCTGATCCGACGCCTGTGGCAAATGATCCCCACCCTGCTGGGGGTCGTGCTGCTGGTGTTCTTTCTCTTCAAGTACTTCGGCAGCGATCCCGCGATCATCCTGGGCGGCCTGAACGCGAGCCCCGAGCAGATCGAATCCATCCGCGAGCAGCTGGGCCTGAACAAGCCCGTCTGGGAGCAGCTGTGGATCTTCATCCAGAACATCGTCACCTTCGACTGGGGCAAGAGCTGGGCCACCAATGAGTCGGTGGCCAACCTGTTCGCGACGCGGTTGCCGGCCACGCTGACCGTCACGGTGCCCATCCTGATCCTGGAGGTGCTGCTGGCCATCCCGTTCGCGATGGCCGTGGCCACCGTGCGCGGCAGCCTGACGGACCGCACCGTGATGGTGTGTTCCACCATCGCGGTGTCCATCTCGCTGCTGGTCTACGTGATCCTGGCGCAGTATTTCTTCGCGTTCCGGCTGGGCTGGTTCCCGGTGCAGGGCTGGACCGCGAGCCACTGGACCAACCTGACGACCTACGCGCCGCTGCCCATCCTGGTGGCCGTGGCGGTGTCGATGGCGCCGCAGATCCGCCTCTACCGCAGCTTCTTCCTCGACGAGATCGGCCACGACTATGTGCGCACCGCGCGCGCCAAGGGCATGGCCGAGGGCACCGTGTTGCTGAAGCACGTGCTGCGCAACGCGATGATCCCCATACTGACCAACGTCGCCGTGCTGCTGCCGGGCGTGCTGGTGGGTTCCTTCCTGCTGGAGGTGTTCTTCTCCATCCCGGGCCTGGGCCGCGAGCTGCTGCTGGCCGTCAACCGGGGCGACTATCCCGTCATCCAGGCCTTCGCCATCTACCTGGCGGCGCTGACGATGACCGTCAATCTCGTCGTGGACCTGCTCTACAAGCTGGTCGACCCCCGCGTGGTCCTGAAATGAGCGCCGTGACTTCCTCTTCCTCCGGCGGCGTCTGGGCCGCTTCCTGGCGCCGGCTCAAGACCGACCGCGTCGGCGTCGTGTCGATGGGCATCGTCGGCGCCTTCCTGGTCCTCGTGCTGCTGGCCGCCACCGACCTGCTGGCCGCCAAGTGGCAGGACGAGATCGGCGTGCCCAATGCGCCGCCCACGCTGCTGGGCCCGCAGCCCGCCGAAGACACCGGCAGCATCGCCGCGCCCGCCGGGCCCAACGTGGACCTGAGCGACATCGACCCGCTGGCGCCGCGCTACGCCGAATGGGCCGAGCGCGCCGCCAAGTTCAAGACCGACGAGGCGGTGCGCGCCGAGACGCTGCCGCTGGGTGGCGACCGCCTGGGCCGCGACGTGCTGGCCAAGGTCATCAAGGGCGCCGAGATCTCCATCTTCGTGGGCCTGGCCGCGGCCGTCGTCGCCACGCTGATCGGCACCGTGCTGGGTGCCGTGTCGGGCTTCTTCGGCGGCAAGGTGGGCGACTTCCTGGAGTGGGTCTACAACGTCTTCACAGCCATCCCCAGCATCCTGCTGATCTTCGCGTTCGCGGCCATCTTCCACCGCGGTGTGGGCTCGGTGGTGCTGATCCTGGCGCTGACGGGCTGGACCGGCATCTACCGGCTGATCCGCGCCGAATTCATGAAGCACCGCGTGCGCGAGTACGTGCGCTCGGCCGAGGCCATCGGCGCGTCGCAGTGGTCGCGCATGTTCAAGCACATCCTGCCCAACGTGTCGCACGTGGCGCTGGTGCAGCTGTCGCTGCACGTGGTGAGCTTCATCAAGAGTGAGGTCATCCTGAGCTACCTGGGCCTGGGCGTCGGTGTGGACCAGGTGTCCTGGGGCACCATGCTGGCCGAGGCGCAGAACGAGCTCATCCTGGGCTACTGGTGGCAGCTGGGCGCCGTCACCGTCTGCATGGCCATCTTCGTCACCGCGTTCGCGCTGTTCACGGATGCACTGCGTGACGCGCTGGACCCCAAGCTGCGCGGGCTGGAGTAAAGACGATGCTGCTCAGTATTCAAGACCTCAAGGTCGCCTTCCGCATGGGTAAGGTCGACGGCGTCATGCAGCGCCAGCTGGCCGTCAAGGGCGTCAGCTTCGACGTGCCGGAGAACAGCACCGTCGCGCTGGTGGGCGAGTCGGGCTCGGGCAAGAGCGTCACCGCCATGTCCATCCTGAACCTGCTGCCCAGCAACGCGGAGCGCTCAGGCGCAATCCTGTTCCAGGGCCGCGACCTGCTGCAGACCGGCCTGAAGGAGCTGCAGGCCATCCGCGGCAAGGACATCGCCTGCGTGTTCCAGGACCCGATGAGCTCGCTGAACCCGGTGTTCGACGTGGCCACGCAGATCTGCGAGCCGCTGATGAAGCACTTGGGGCTCAGCCGCCGCCAGGCGCTGGTGCGGGCCGAGGAGCTGCTGCACGAGGTGGGCATCCCCGAGCCGAAGCGGCGGCTGAAGGCCTACCCGCACGAGATGTCCGGCGGCCAGCAGCAGCGCGTGATGATCGCCGTCGCGCTGGCCTGCTCGCCCAAGCTGCTGATCGCCGACGAGCCCACCACGGCGCTGGACGTGACCATCCAGCGCCAGGTCATGGAGCTGATGGCCAAGCTCAAGGAGTCGCACAAGATGAGCCTGCTGTTCATCTCGCACGACCTGGGCGTGGTGGGCGAGATCTCGGACCATGTCGTCGTCATGCGCCACGGCCAGATCCGCGAGAAGGCGCCGGTCGCGCAGATCTTCAACGACCCGCAGGACGCCTACACCAAGGCGCTGCTGGCCTGCCGGCCCTCGCTGAGCGACAACCCGGCGCGCCTGATGGTCATCGACGACCACATCGCCGGCCGCGCGGCGGCCAACGAGGGCAAGGCCAAGGACCCGGACGCCCCGGTGGTGCTGGAGGTCAGCGGCCTGCAGAAGAGCTTCTGGCTGAAGCAGGGCCTGTTCGGCAAGCGCGAGTTCAAGGCCGTCAAGGGCGTCAGCTTCAAGCTGCGCAGGGGCCACACGCTGGGCGTGGTGGGGGAGTCGGGTTCCGGCAAGACCACCATGGGCCTTGCGCTGCTGCGCCTGCACGAGCAGACCTCGGGAACGATGGGTGGCCAGGTGCTGTTCGAGGGCCGGGACCTGCTGAAGATGAGCGGCGCCGACTGGCTGCGCATGCGCCGCCGCATCCAGGTCGTGTTCCAGAACCCCTACGCGTCGCTGAACCCGCGCTTCACCATAGCCCAGACGCTGCGCGAGCCGATGGAGATCCACGGCATCGGTGCGAACACGGCGGAGCGCGAGGCGCGCGCCGTCGCGCTGCTGCAGCGCGTGGGCCTGGACGAGTCCGCCATGGCCAAGTACCCGCACGAGTTCTCGGGCGGTCAGCGCCAGCGCATCGCCATCGCGCGCTGCCTGACGCTGCAGCCCGAGGTGCTGGTGCTGGACGAGGCCGTGTCGGCGCTGGACGTGTCGGTGCAGGCCCAGGTGCTCAATCTGCTGAAGGACTTGCAGGACGAGTTCGGCCTCAGCTACATCTTCATCAGCCACGACCTGGCGGTCGTCAAGTTCATCTCCGACGAGGTGCTGGTCATGCAGAACGGCGACGTCGTCGAGCAGGCCGCCACCCGCGAGCTGATCGCGGCGCCGCGTGAGGACTACACGCGCCGGCTGCTGGGTGCGATACCACGCGGCTACCAGGGCCAGCCGGGCTGAGGCGCCGCCTCGGCCGTGCGTGCAATTTGAACGGTCCCGGGTGTGCCAAGCGCGACAGGCCCTCGGAAGCGCGCTGAAATCGGCGGCTCGGGATCACGAGTCCCCGCTCTTGCCGCCTCGATGCACTCACCTCAGGCCTTTCGTCCGACGCTGTGCGCCGCGCTGACCGCGCTGGTGCTGCTGGCCGCCTGCTCGCCCGGCGGCGAAGGCGGCACGCCCGTGGCGCCCGGGGCGGCGGCATCGGCGCCCGCCGATGCGGCGCTGACGCGTGAGCTGCTGCGCATCGAGCGTGCCGCGCGGGCACGGCCCGAACAGTCCGAGCGCGAGCTGCGCAGCCGCACTGCCGGCCTGCCGCCGGGCAGCGCCGCGCTGCTGGACGTGGTGGCCCTGCGCGGGCAGCTGGCCGCGCTCGCACGCAAGCGCGAGCTGTGCGACCAGCTCGCCGCCGAGCTGCGCAACTGGCCCGGCACCCCCGAGCTGCGTGCCAATGCCGCGGTCGCCGCGGCCTCGGCCAGCGCCGAGTACCTGCGCGCCCACGGTGACCTGCGCGAGGCGCGCCGGCTGATGACCGGCGTGGACGGCGTGCAGCTGAGCGTGGCCGACCCGGTCTACCGCTGGCGCCACTACCGGCTGCTGGCCACCATCAGCAGCGACGTGGGCGAGCTGGATGCCTCGCTGACCGAGGGGCACACGGCGCTGCGTCTGGCCGAGGAGATCGGCCAGCCCTGGCGCATGGCGCTGACGCTGGCCGACCTGGCCTTCACGACGCTGCGCGCCGACACGCCCGCGCGGGCCCAGCAGATCGCGGCGCAGGCCTTGGCCGAGGCCCAGAAGGACCCCGACCCGATGACGCTGAACCAGGTCTACACGATGCGCGGCATCGTGCATGCCGACGACGGCGACGCCAGCATCGCGCTGCAGGCCAACGCCGACGCGCTGGAGCAGGCCGCGCTGGCCGGCGCCGACTCCGTGCGTGCGCTGGGCCTGGCCAACTTTGCCGACCACCACCTGCGCCAGGGCCGCTACGCCCGCGCGCTGCAGCTGGCCGAAGCGGCGCTGCCGCTGGCGCTGGCCACGCACAACACCAGCGCCGAGGTCGTCGCGCGCTCCAACATCGGCCTGGCCAAGATCGCGTTGGGCCGGGTCGCGGAAGGCCGGGCCAACGTGCAGGCCGCCATCGCGCTGGACGAGAAGCAGGGCGCCATCGCCTACGCGTCCGAGGGCTGGAGGGAGCTGGCCACCTACCTGGAGCGCGCCGGTGACCTGGCCGGCGCCGTGGCCGCCTACCGCGAGCACCGCGCCATGGTGGACCGCGTGCTGCGCGACGAGACCCGCAAGCTGCTGCTGGAGGTCCAGGAGCGCCAGGACGCCGAACAGCGCGCGCGCGACATCGAGCTGCTGAACCGCGACAACGCACTGAAGGCCGAGCAGCTCCACCAGCGCAACCTGGCGCTGGCGCTGTGGGCCGCCCTGGGCGGCTGCGTGGCGGTGTCGCTGGGGCTGCTGTGGCAGGCCTTCCGCCGTGTGCGCCGCACCAACGAGGCGCTGGCGCACAGCAACGCCTCGCTGAAGCGCCAGAGCGAGACCGACCCGCTGACCGGCCTGGCCAACCGGCGCCACTTCCAGGCGGCGGTGAAGAGCCTGTCCGGCCCCGAGGGCCTGTCGGGCAGCGTCTTCCTGATCGACGTGGACCATTTCAAGCGCATCAACGACGGCTTCGGCCACGCGGCCGGCGACGCCGTGCTGGTGGAGATCGCGCGGCGGCTGCGCGAGGCGGTGCGCGACGACGACCTCATCGTGCGCTGGGGCGGCGAGGAGTTCCTCATCATCGCCCGCACCCGCGAAGGCCTGTTCGCGCCGCAGCTGGCCCAGCGCCTGCTGGACCTGATCGCCGGCCGGCCGGTGAGCCACGAGGGCCGCAACATCCCGGTCACGGCCTCGATCGGCTTCGTCAGCCTGCCGCTGCCGCCGCACTGCCTGCGGCTGAGCTGGGAGCGTGCCATCGACCTGGTCGACACCGTCATGTACCTCGCCAAGGCCCATGGCCGCAACAAGGCCTACGGCGTCGAGCGCATGCAGGCCGAGGATGCGCTGGCCGCCGCGCAGCTGACCGCCCGCCTGGAGGCCGCCTGGAGCGAGGGCCGCGTGGGCCTGCTGGCGCTGAGCGGTCCCGCCGTTGCGGGTCTGGCGCCGGCGAGCGGCTTCAGCGCGCTGGATGCAGGCGCCGGCGGGGGCGCCGCATGAGGGCCGCGCTGCTGGGCCTGACGCTGCTGCTGGGCGCGGGGGGCGCGGCGGCCGACGCCGGCCGCCTGACCGACATCGTGCGCCGCGCCTTCGATGAGCCGGAGGCCATGCTGGCCGAGCTCGACAAGCAGCGCCCCGCCACGCCGGCACAGGAGGCCGCCTGGCAGATGGCGCGGGGCCGCGTGCTGCTGGCCGGGGGCCAGATCGAGGCGGCCGACGCCGTCGCCGTGAAGCTGACCACGCTGGAGGGCGGTGCCGAGCTGAGCTGGCTGCTGCGCGCGCTGATTCAGGAGCGCTCCGGCAAGTCCGCCGGCGGCTTGGCGCAGCGCGCGCTGCAAGGCTTGCAGGCAGGCTGTCCCGAGGGCGACGAGGCGCGTGCCATCCGTGAAGGCGGCTGCGACTTCCGCGCCACCTGGGAGGCCCTGCGCATCGTGCACCGCGAACAGTACGGGCAGGGCGTGTTCATCGACGCCGAGGCCGGCGTGCGCCGTGCGATCGCGCTGGCGCGGGCCGGCGGCGACCGCTACCTGGCGGCGCTGAGTCTGGGCATGCTGGCCGTCACGCTGCAGGCGCAGGACCAGGTGGACGCGGCGCGCGTCGAGATCCGCAGCGCGCTGGCCGAGGCCGAGGGCGACGCCGCGGTTGCGGCGCGGGTGCGCATCTACGAGGCCGCCGTGGAGCGCCGCTCGCGCAACCCGGCCGGCGCGCGCACCGCGCAGGAGACGGCGCTCGCGCTGGCCGAGCAGGCCGGCTCGCCCCACCTGGCGGCGCAGGCGCGCTCCAACCTGGTCGACGCCTACATGCACCAGGGCCTGCTGAAGGAGGCGCTGGCGGCCGGCCAGCTGGCGCTGCCGGTGCTGCAGCGCTACCGGGACCGGCTCTACCTGCGCGGCCTGCACCACAACCTGGCGGTGGCCCACATCAAGCTGCGCCAGTTCGACGCCGCACGCCAGGACCTGGCCCGCGCTGCCGCGGTGGGGGCCGACCCCAACGACCTGGTGTCGCGCGCCCGCGAGCTGCGCGAGCTGGGCGACACCTGGGCCGAGGCCGGCCAGCACAAGGAGGCGCTGGCCGCGTATCACGAGGAGCGGGCGCTGAACACGCGCAGCAACGAGCGCAACCGCGCCGCCGCGCTGGAGGAGCTGCGCCGCAAGTACGACAGCGCCGCCAAGCAGCGCGACCTGGACCTGCTGGCCCGCGACGGCCAGCTCAAGGATCAGCAGCTGGAGAACCGGCACCTGGCCCAAGAGGTGGGGCTGGCGGTGGGCGTGCTGCTGCTGCTGTCCATCACGCTGATCGGCGTCACGCTGTGGCGCATGCGCCGTGCGCAGGCGCGGCTGACGGCCAACCAGCACCTGCTGCGCGCGCAGAGCGAGCGCGACCCGCTGACCGACCTGTCCAACCGGCGCCACTTCCTGGCCGTCATGGACGCCCGCGGCCGCGTGGACGGCGGCGCCGGCTTCCGCGGCGCGCTGATGATGATCGACATCGACCACTTCAAGAACGTCAACGACCGGCACGGCCACGCGGCGGGCGATGCCGTCATCGTGGAGGTGGCGCGCCGCATCCGCGCCGGCGTGCGCGACACCGACCTGGTCGCGCGCTGGGGCGGCGAGGAGTTCCTGGTGCATGCCGCCGACCTCGGCCCGGCCGACCTGGCCCAGACCGCCGAGCGGCTGCTGCGCAGCATCGCCAGCGCGCCCGTCGCCACGCCGGACGGCCCCCTGCGCGTCACCGTGTCCATCGGCTTCGCGGCCTTCCCGATCGGTGGGGCCGGCAGCCCGGCGGCGGGCCTGCGCCTGCACTGGGAGCAGGCCGTCAACTGGGCCGACCTGGTGCTCTACAAGGCCAAGGCCGAGGGCCGCAACCGCGCGGTGGGCATCGCCGCCGTCGACGCGCCGGACGCCGACACGCTGGCGGCCATACTGCAGGACTTCGACGCGGCCTGCCGGCTTGGCCAGGTCAGGCTGGACGTCATCCCCGGACCTGCATGAAGACGAGTTTGCTTCGACGCCGCGGCCTGCTGTGCTGGCTGGCCGCCCCCGCCGCGCTGGCCCAGCCGGCCGCGCCCTGGCCGGTGCGGCCGCTGCGCATCGTCGTGCCCTATCCGCCGGGCGGCCCGGCCGACCAGGCCGCCCGGCTGCTGGCGCCCGAGCTGCAGCGCAGCCTGACCTACGCGGTGCTGGTCGAGAACCGCCCCGGCGCCGACGGCAACATCGGCGCGGCCGAGGTCGCCGGCGCCGCCGACGGCCACACGCTGCTGATGGGCAGCGTGGGCACGCACGTCATCAACCCGCTGCTGTCGCGCCGCCTGCCCTACGACCCGGTGAAGGACTTTGCGCCGCTGGGCGTGGTGGCCACCGTGCCGTTGGTGCTGGTCATCAACCCGGCCGCCGCGCAGCGCCTGGGCGTGCGCAGCCTGAACGACCTGGTGCGCGCCGCGACGCTGCAGCCCGGCCGGCTGCTGTTCGCGTCCGGCGGCAACGGCACGCCCACCCACCTCGCCGGCGAGCTGTTCAAGCGGCTGACGCGCACCTACATGCTGCACTTTCCCTACCGCAGCACCGCGTCGGCACAGCAGGACGTCATCGCCGGCAACATGGACCTGATGTTCGACAGCCTGACCACGGCGCTGCCGCAGATCCGCGCTGGCAAGCTGCAGGTGCTGGCCGTGGCCAGCGCGCGTCGCGTGCCCGGTCTGCCGAACCTGCCCACCGTGGAGGAGGCCGGCGGCCCGGCGCTGAAGGGCTTCGAGGCCAGCGCCTGGCTGGGCCTGTTCGCGCCCAGCAGCCAGCCGCCCGAGCAACTGGCGCGGCTGCAGCGCGACACCGCGGCCGCCCTGGCCGGACCGCTGCGCGAGCGCCTGGCTTCGCGCGGCCTGTACGCCCTTGGCGGCGCCGCGGCCGGCAACTTCGCCGCGCTGATCGCCGCCGACACCGACAAGTGGGCGCGCGTCGTGCGCCTGTCCGGCATTCGAGTGGACCCGTGAGCCGGTTTCATTGGCGCGCCGACCTGGTCGCCGGCGCCGTCGTCGCCGTGCTGCTGATCCCGCAGAGCCTGGCCTACGCCATGCTGGCCGGCCTGCCGGCGCAGGTGGGGCTGTACGCCAGCCTGCTGCCGCTGCTGGCCTACGCGGCACTGGGCTCCAGCCCGGTGCTGGGCCTGGGTCCGGTGGCGGTGCTCGCGCTGATGATCGCGCAGGCGCTGGCCGGACTGCCGGCGGGCGTGACGCCGGAGGCCGGTGCGCTGGTGCTGGCCGCCGAAGTGGGGCTGCTGCTCGCCGCCGCGGCGCTGCTGCGGCTGGACGCGCTGTCCAGCCTGCTGTCGGTGCCGGCGCTGCGCGGCTTCGAGAACGGCGCCACGCTGATGATCGCGGCCAGCCAGCTGCCGGTGCTGCTGGGCAGCGCGGCGGCGGGCTTCACGCTGCCGGACCTTGCGCGCACGGCGCTGGCCGGCGGCTGGGTGCCGGCCAGCGCGGCCTGGGGCGGCGTGGCGCTGGCGCTGCTGCTGCTGTCGCGCCGGGTTGGGCTGCCGCTGCTGGCGAGGCTGGCGCCGCTGGGCCTGCTGTTGGGGGCCATGCTGCTGTCGGCCTTCACGCCGGCGGCCGGCGGCGTGGCCCAGGTGGGGGCGCTGCCGGCGCTGGCCTTGCCGATCGGCCTGCCATCGCTGGATGGCGCGCTGTGGCTGCAGCTGCTGCCCAGCGCGGCGCTGGTGGCGCTGATGGCCTTCGTGTCCAGCTTCGCGGTGTCGGAGTCGCTGGCGCAGCGCCGCGGCGAGAAGCTGCTGCCCGCCGCCGAGCTGCGCGGGCTGGCGGCCGCCAACCTGGTCGCGGCGCTCAGCGGCGGCATGCCGGTGGCGGGCAGTTTCTCGCGCAGCATCCTGCTGCACGAGGCCGGTTCGCGCAGCCGCTGGACGCTGGTCTTCGTGGCCGGCTTCATGGCGCTGGCCATGGTGTTGCTGGCCGGGCCGCTGGCGCACCTGCCCAAGCCGGTGCTGGCGGCCACCATCGTCGTGGCGGTGCTGGGCGGTTTCACGCTGCGCCACTACGCCGAGGCCTGGCGCTATGCGCGGGCCGAGGGGCTGCTGATGGCGGCCGTGTCGGCCACCGTGCTGCTGTGGAGCGCCGGCGCGGCGCTGGCGCTGGGCGTGGTGGGCTCCATCGCGCTGTTGATCCAGCGCACCGCCCAGCCCCATGTGGCACGCCTGGGCCGCGTGCCGGGCACGCAGCACTACCGCAACGTGGAGCGTTACGCGGTGGAGTGCCAGCCCGAGGTGGTGGGCCTGCGCATCGACGAGAGCCTGGTGTTCACGAACGCGCGCGGCCTGGTGGATGCGGTGCTGGCGCGCGTGCAGGAGCACCGCGAGCGCGTCGGTGCGCCGGCCCGCGTGCTGCTGCTGATGGCGCCGGTCAACCACATCGACGTGTCGGGCCTGACGGCGCTGCAGGAGTTGCGCGCCGCGCTGGCGGCCGAGGGGCTGAGGCTGGAGCTGTCCGAGGTCAAGGGCCCGGTGCTGGACCGCCTGCGCGCGGTCGGCTGGCTGGAGCGGCAGGACGTGTCCCTCTACCTCAGCCACCACGAGGGCATGCAGGCCAGCGCACATGACCTGAGGCCCAGTCTGGCCGACATGGACGCGCCCGGGCAGCTGTAGCGCCGTTCTGCTACCGTCCTGACCGATGAACGATCAAGAGACATTGCTGGGCATACGCCGCGGCATTGAAAAAGAAAGCCTGCGCGTGCTGCCCGGCGGCGGGCTGGCGCTGACGCCGCACCCCATCGCGCTGGGCGCCGCGCTGACGCACCCGCACATCACCACCGACTACAGCGAGTCGCAGCTGGAGCTGATCACCGGCGTGCATGCCGGCGTGGACGCCGTGCTGGGCGAGCTGACCGAGATCCATCAGGCCGTCTACCGCGCGCTGGCCGACGAGCGGCTGTGGGTCAGCTCCATGCCCTGCGGGCTGCCGGCCGACGAGACCATCCCCATCGGCCGCTACGGCTCCAGCAACATCGGCCGCGCCAAGAGCGTCTACCGCATGGGCCTGGGCCAGCGCTACGGCCGGCGCATGCAGACCATCTCGGGCATCCACTACAACTGGTCGCTGCCCGGCGTGGGCACCGAGGGCTACTTCGGCGCCATCCGCAACTTCCGCCGCGAGGGCTGGCTGCTGCTGTATCTGTTCGGCGCCAGCCCGGCGCTGTGCGACAGCTTCGTGCATGGCCGCGAGCACGGCCTGCAGCGCCTGTCCGAGCACAGCCTCTACCTGCCGCACGCCACCTCGCTGCGCATGGGCAACCTGGGCTACCAGAGCGACGCGCAGGCCAGCATCTCGGTCAGCTACAACTGCCTGGAGAGTTATGCCGCCTCGCTGCAGGCCGCGCTGAGCCGGCCCTACGCGCCTTACGAGGCCATCGGCGTGCAGACGCCCGGTGGCGACTACAACCAGCTGTCCACCAGCCTGCTGCAGATCGAGAACGAGTTCTACAGCACCATCCGCGCCAAGCGCGTGATCCGGCCCGGCGAGCGCCCGCTGCATGCGCTGCGCGAGCGCGGCGTCGAGTACATCGAGGTGCGGCTGATGGACCTGGACCCCTTCGAGCCCATCGGCATCGGGGCCGACGCCATCCGCGTGCTGGACGCCTTCCTGCTGCACTGCCTGCACGGCGCCAGCCCCGGCGACACGCCGAACGAGATCGCCGCCAATGCGCGCAACCAGCACCGCGTCGCCGCGCGTGGGCGCGAGCCGGGCCTGATGCTGGAGCACTGGCAGGGTGGCGAACGTTCGCTGGCCGACTGGGCCGGCGACATCCTGTCCGGCTGTGCAGCCCAGGCCGAACGGTTGGACGCTGCGCATGGCGGCGACGCCTACAGCGCCGCGCTGCGCCGCGTGTCGGCGCGCCTGCGCGACCCGGCGCTGTGCCCGTCGGCCCGCGTGCTGGCGGCGATGGCGCAGGACTTCGGCAACAGTCACGTGGGCTTCATCTGCCGCCAGAGCGACGCGGCGCGCAATGCCTTGCTGGCGCTGCCGTTCCCGCCGGCGCTGCAGCAGCGCTTCGAGCAGATGGCCGCCGATTCGCTGGCCGAGCAGGCCCGCATCGAGGCCACCGACACGCTGCCCTTCGAGGAGTTCCGGCGCCAGTACGTCGCGCCGGAGCGCATGGCGGTGTGAGGGCCCCTCGCCCGGTCTCGCCTGCCGAACGCGGCGAGGCCGGTCGGTCTTGCAGACCGCGCTGCGGACAGCGCCGCAGCTCTTCGGCAGGCACATGCCTGCCCACTGGGCGCCATGTGTCCGGCCGAAGCCCCGAGGGGACGGCTTGGGGCGGCCCCGCGCCCGGCCCGGTGGGATTCCGCATAAAAAAAGACCCGGTCAGCGTGCTGCCGGGTCTGCAAGCCCTCGGGTGAGGGCGTCGTTGGGAATTGCCAATGTAGGCCGTCCCGTCCCGCCGCGGTGGGGAGTATTCACACGGCGCTGCCGATAATCCGGCCATGAACCTGCCGCCGCATCGCGCCCCCGAAGCCCTGACCGAAGACGACCTGGAGCGCCTGCAGGCCTTGCTGGACGCGCTGCCGGCGCCGCTGGAGCCGCTGGACGTCGGCATGCTGGACGGCTATCTGTGCGGTGTGCTGCTGCAGCCCGAGGCGGTGCCGCTGTCGGCCTGGCTGCCGCCCATCCTGGACAGCGAGGGCCGGCCCACGCCGGGCCGCGTGGACGACGAGCTGCTGGCGTTGCTGCGCCGCCGCCACAAGGAGCTGAACGTGGCCATCGCCGGCCGGCAGTGGTTCGACCCCTGGATCTTCGAGCTGGAGGACGACGCCGAGCCCAGCGAGACGGTGCTGCCCTGGGTGGCCGGCTTCGCGCATGCGCTGGACGCGCATCCGGCGCTGATGCGCCTGCCCGAGGAGCCGCTGCTGGAGCCGCTGGCGGCCATCTACCTGCACCTGGACCCGGACGACCTCGAAGATGCCGACGCGCTGCTGGAGGAGATCGAGTCGCTGGAGCCGCCTGCCGACCTGGAGGAGGCCGTGGAGGGCCTGGTCAGCGCGGTGCTGATGCTGGCGGACGTGTCGCGGCCCGTGAGGTCGCAGCTGCAAACAGGCGGCGGGCGTGCAGGCCCAGGCCGGTCGCGACCGAGGCAAAGCGGTCGCCGCTGACCCGCGCGGCGGCGGGGAAGCCGGCCGCCATGCCGTCCACCAGCAGGCGCAGCCCGGTGGAGCCGCCGGTGAAGTACAGCGCATCGACCTGATCGGCCTTCAGGCCGGCCAGCGCGACCGTCTCGTGGGCCGTGGCGATGATGCGGTCCAGGTCGGCGCGCAGCGCGTCCACGGCGACCTTCTCGCTGAGCGGCAGCACCAGGCCAGGCTCGACGTGGCCGAGGTCCACCGTCGTGTCGGCCCCGCCCGAGATGGCAATCTTGGCGCCCTCGGCGCGCGCAGCCAGCTCGTGGCCCAGGCGCTCTTCCAGCACCGTCATCAGCCGGGCGTGCTGGCGCAGGTCGGCGAACCAGCTCTTCATGCCGCGCCATTCGGCCACGCGCAGCGGCGCGTAGCAGGTGTTGATGAGGTGCCAGGTGGCGAGGTCGAAGAAGATGCCGCTGGGGACCTCGCGGCCGCTCGGCCCGGTGGCGCGATAGCCGAAGGCCTGCAGCAGGCCGGCCAGCTCGATGTGGCGGTCGAAGTCGGTGCCGGCGATGTGGATGCCGTGGCTGGCCAGGATGTCGTCGCGCCGCGCCAGGCGCTGCACGCGCTCGGGGCCCACGCGCACCAGCGAGAAGTCGCTGGTGCCGCCGCCGATGTCGGCCACCAGCACGATCTGTTCGCCCTTGCCCTCGCGGATGGCCTGCTGCTCGAAGTCGAACGCCGCGGCGATGGGCTCGTACTGGAACTGCACGTCGCGAAAGCCCACCGCGCGGGCGCAGGCCTCCAGCTGGACCTGGGCGGCGGCGTCGCGCGCCGGGTCGCCGTCGACGAAGAACACCGGCCGGCCCAGCACCGCGCGCTCGGGTTCGCCGGCCAGGCGGCGCAGCCGCTTCAGGTAGCCGGACACGATGTCCGAATACTTGGCGCCGCGCCCGCCGCCGACGTCGGTGGTCTGGTCGATGAGGGGTGAGCCGAGGATGCTTTTCATGGAGCGCATCAGCCGGCCTTCGTGGCCCTCGACGTAGGCGGCCACGGCGGCGCGGCCGAAGGCGCGCGGCGGGCCGTCGGCGTCGTGCGCGCCTTCGGTGAAATAGAAGACGGCCGTGGGCATGGTGCGCTGGCCGGGTTCGAGCTCGACGAGCTGCATAGCGCCGTCGGCGGCAGGCACCGCCACGGCGGAGTTGGAGGTGCCGAAGTCGATGGCGCAGAAGCTGGCGGCGGCTTTCATGGCATTTTTCCGGCCCTGGGGCCAGTCCTGTGAGGGGGCGCGGATTCTAGGAACACAATCGCGCGCCTGTTTCCGGAGAACCGATGAAGACGCGCCAATTCGCCTTGATCCTGCTGGTCGCCGCGCTCGCGGGCTGCAACCAACGCTCCGAGCAGGACTTGCTCGCCGCCGCGCAGAAGCGCATGGAGCAGAAGGATGCGGCCGGTGCCACCATCGAGCTGAAGAACCTGCTCCAGAAGAACCCCGACAACCCCCAGGGTCGCCAGCTGCTGGGCAAGGCCTTGCTGGAGGCCGGCGACGTGGCCGGTGCCGAGATCGAGCTGCGCCGGGCCTGGGAGCTGGGCGCGGCGCGCGACGAGGTGGCACCGCTGCTGGCGAAGACGCTGCTGCTGTCGGGGCAGTCGCGCAAGCTGATCAGCGAGTTCTCCGACCAGAGCCTGGCCGACCCGCCGGCCATGTCGCAGCTGCTGCAGCAGCTGTCTATGGCCTATCTGGCCCAGGGCAACCTGACCGAGGCCCGGGCCGCCGCGGTGCGGGCGCTGCAGCTGACGCCGGAGGCCGAGTCGGCCGTCATCGTCAGCGCACGCACCAAGCTGGCCGGGGGGTTCACGGACGAGGCGTTGGCCGCGCTGGACGAGCTGTTGCTGCGCAGCCCCAAGGCCGTGGCGGCCTTGCAGCTGAAGGCCGAGGTGCTGCTGGCGCGCGGCAAGATCGCCGAGGCCGAGCCGCTGCTGGGCCAGGTGCTGACGCTGGATGCCAGCCATTACGAGGCGCGCTCCCTGCTCGTGCGCCTGGCGCTGGGCCGCCAGCAGGTCGACGAGGCGGCCAAGCTGGTCGAGGCCATGCCGCCGGCGCTCGCCAAGCGGCCGCAGGGCCGCTTCCTGCAGGCACAGATCGCACTGGGTCGCAACGACGCGGCCAAGGCCAAGGAGCTGGCGGCGCCGCTGCTGAAGATGCTGCCCAACTATCTGCCGCTGCTGCGCCTGGGCGCCGCCGCACACCAGCAGCTGGGCGAGCTGGCCGATGCCGAGAACCTGCTGAACCAGGCGCTGAAGCTGGCACCCGAGGAGACGGGGCTGCGGCGCCAGTTCGCCAGCCTGCAACTGCAGCGGCGCGCCCCCAACAAGACGCTGGAGACGCTGCGCCCGCTGCTGGAAGGCGGCAAGGCCGACGCGGAGACGCTGCTGCTGGCCGGCAAGGCGCAGCTGATGCTGGGCAACTTCGAAGGCGCCGACCAGGCCTTCGGCGCCGCCTCCAAGCTGCGTCCCGACGATGCCAAGACGCAGGCGGCGCTGGCGCTGTCGGCCATCGTGCGCGACAGCGTCACGCCCGGCGGCGCCGGCCGCGCCAAGGCCGACGCGGCGCTTGCCCAGCTGCGCGAGCTGGCCGCCAAGGACAGCGGCAGCAACTACGACCTGATGCTGGTCAACGCTTTGATACGGCGCCAGGATTTCCCCGCCGCGCTGGCCGCGCTGGACAAGCTGGGGCCCAAGATGAAGGACAGCGCCGTGCCCGAGGCATTGCGCGGCCGCATCCACCTGGTGCGCAAGGACGCGGCGGCGGCACAGGCGGCCTTCGAGGCCGCCAACAAGGCCGACCCGGCCTATCTGCCGGCGGTGCTGGGTCTGGTGGCCATCGACCTGCAGGCCAAGCGCCACGACCCCGCCGTCAAACGGCTGGAGGCCTACATCGCCAGCCAGAAGCAAGCGCCCCAGGCCCGCCTGGCGCTGGCCGAGCTGCTGGTGCAGACCCAGGCGCCGATGTCACGCGTCACCGAGGTGCTGAGCACCGGCGTGCGCGAGGAGCCGACCGAGGCGGGCCTGCGCCTGGCCTACATCGACCAGCTGCTGCGCACCGGCAACACCCCGGCTGCGGCCCAGGCCGCGCAGGAGGCCTCGGCCGCGCTGCCGCTCAACCCGGATCTGCTGGAGCGTCTGGCGCGCACGCAGTTCGCGGCCGGCGAGCGCGCCCAGGCCGCCAAGACCTATGTGCGGCTCAACGCGTTGGCGCCCAACCGCGCGCAGGGCTGGCTGGGCCTGGCGCAGCTGCGCTTCGTCGACAAGGACTTCGCCGGCGCCGAGCGCGAGGTCAGGCGGGCGCTGGAGGCCGACCCCAATTCGGTCGCCGCGCAACGGCTGCTGATCCAGCTGGCCGCCCGCCAGGGCCGCGTGGACGAGGCGTTGGCCGCGCTGCACGAGCGCCAGAAGAAGTACCCGCAGGAGGCCTTTGCGCTGATCGCCGAGGCCGAGATCGAGATGGGTCGCCAGCGCCCGGACGCCGCCCTGCCGCTGCTGCGCAAGGCCACGACGCTGCGTGATCCGGGCGACGCGCCCCTGCGCCTGTTTGCCTTGCTGTTGACGGCCAATAGGCGCGACGAGGCGCTGGCCTTCGAGGCCCAGTGGCAGGCCGCCCGTCCGCAGGACCAGGCCTTTGCCGCTGCCGCTGCCGACCTGGTGCTGACGCGCGGCGACTTCGACGGCGCGCTGGCGCGCTACGAGACCTTGCTGAAGCGCAACCCGGAGGCGGTTCCGCTGATCAACAACGTGGCCTGGCTGCGCAGCAAGGCCGGCAAGCCCGGCGCGCGCGATCTGGCCGAACGTGGTCTCAAGCTCAAGCCCGATGATGGCGCGCTGCGCGACACCTATGCCACCGTGCTGGCCAACGAGAAGGACTTCGGCAAGGCCATCAGCGTACAGCGCCAGCTCATCGCCGACCAACCCGACCAGCCTAGCTACAAGCTCAACCTGGCGCAGATCCTGATCCAGTCGGGCGACAAGCCGGCGGCCAAGACGGAGCTGCAGTCGTTGGAGCGGCTGGGCTCCCGCTTCCCGCGTCAGAAGGAAGTCGAGGCGCTGCTGAAGACGCTGTGATTCAGCGCGTGTTGTAGAAGCCGAAGGCCATCTGCGGTCGGCGGCCCGCGATCAGCTCGGCCAGGGCCCGACCCGAACCGGCGCCGTGCGTCCAGCCCAGCGTGCCGTGGCCGGCGTTGATCCACAGGTTGCGCGCCTTGCGGCTGCGGCCGATGTAGGGAATGTTGGTCGGCGTGCTGGGGCGCAGGCCGCACCAGAAGTTGGGCTCGCTTGTGTCGGCCACGCCGGGGAACAGCTCCTCGTAGCGCTTCACCAGCGCGGCGCAGCGCACCCGGGCGGTCGGCGAGGCCAGGTCGAGGTCGAAGCCCGACAGCTCGGCCGTGCCGGCGATGCGGACATGGTCGCCCAGCCGCGAGATGGCGATCTTGCGGCTGTCGTCCAGCAGGCTGACCACACTGGCAGCCGCGGGCTGCTTCAGCCGCAGCGTGGCCGAGTAGCCCTTGGCGGGGTAGATGTTCAGCGACTCGCCCAGCGGCGCCACCAGCGTCGGCGTGTACGAGCCCATGGCGGCGACGAAGGCGTCGGCCGGCAGCGTCTTGCGCTCGCCGCTGCGCGTGTGCGCGATCTGCACGCTGGCGATGGCGTCGCCGATGCGCTGCAGGGCCAGCACGTCGTGCTCGTACAGGAACTGCGCACCGCGCTGCTCGCACAGCTGCGCCAGCTTCTGCGTGAACACGCGGGCGTCGCCGCTCTCGTCGCTGGGCGTGTAGGTGCCGCCTGCCACGCGCTGGCCGAAGGCGGCCAGCGCCGGCTCCACCTTCAGTACCTCGTCGCGGCTCAGCACGCGGCGGTCCACGCCGTGGCGGCGCATGATCTCGGCGCCGGCCGCGCCGGCGTCGAAGTCGGCCTGGCTG
>CBFGPX010000013.1:0-37107 GCA_965650725.1 uncultured Comamonadaceae bacterium
TGAAGCCGGCCAGGCGGGCGACGTTGTCGGGCGAGGTCGTGGGACCGGACACGACCGCGATGTCCTTGTGCTTGTGCTGCAGCAGCGCGCGCGCGGCCTGCACGCCGCCCTGCACGTGGTCGGCCATGAAGCACTGGTCCTTGATGCGGTCGAAGTTGCGGTTCAGCACGACCACCTGCTTTTGCGCGGGGCCCAGCGCCTTGATGTCCTCGTCCTGGATGGCGTTGGACAGCACGATGAGGCCGTCGCAGTCACGCTCCAGCAGGAAGCGCATGCCCTCGTTGGTCTCGACACGCTCGTCGTCCAGCCCGTCGCCGAAGGCCACCACCATGTGCAGGCCCTGGCTGCGCAGCACCGTGTCGATGACGCGCAGGATGGGCGTGTAGTAGGTGCCGCGCAGGAAGGGGATGTAGACGCCGATCAGCTTGGATGTGCCGGCGCCCAGCGAGCGCGCCGCGTGCGAGGGGCGGAACTTCAGCTGAGCGATGACCTTGCGCACGCGCTCGGCCGTGGCGGGTGCCACGGAACCGTTTCCGCTGATGACGCGCGACGCGGTGCCCACGCCCACGCCGGCCAGCCTTGCCACGTCCTTGATCGTTGCCATGCGCCCCCTAGATATGCGGCGCGGATTGGATCACAAGGGGCAGACGGGCTGCGGATCGGCCGGATCGGGCAGCGGCTTGATGACAGCCTGGGTTTCCTTGCCGCTCAGGCCGCCACCGACCGGCCACTGCGGCTTGGCGGCGTGCACGCTGAACTGGCACGGTCCGGCGGGCCACGGAAACGACAGCCGGCCCGTGAAGCCGGGCCAGGCCTTGCCGTCGTCCGCCGCGACCAGCACGTCCGTCAGCCCCGCGCCCTCGGTGCCGGGCAGCCAGGCGGCGACGAAGGCGTCGCTCTTGTTGAGCAGGTCGTTCACGTACAGCGGCCGGCCGGAGTACAGCACCGTGACGACCGGCGCGCCGCGGCCGGCGACCTTCTGCAGCACCGCCAGGTCTTGCGGGTAGCGCTTGCTGTGGCGCAGGTTCTCGGTGACGCGGATGTCGCCCTCGCCCTCGGCATAGGGCGCCTCGCCGATGACGGCGACGACGGCATCGAAGCGGGCCGGGTCATGCTTGGTGCCATCGACGTCGAACATGACCTGCGCATCGCCGAGGCGCTGGCGCAGCGCGGCCAGCAGCGTGGTGCCCTGTGGGAAGTCGGCATTGCTCGCGTCGCGCGCCTGCCAGCTGACGCTCCAGCCGCCGGCCTGCTTGGCCATGCTGTCCGCCGCCGCGCCTACCACCAGCACGCGCGCCGTGCGCTTCAGCGGCAGCAGCCCCGGCTTGTGCTTCAGCAGCACCAGTGACTCGCGCACCGCGCGGCGCGCCAGCTCCGGCGCCTGCAGCGCCTCCACGGTGGCAGGCACGCTGGACGTGATGGCCATGCTGAACTTCACGCGCAGGACGCGGCGCACCGCGTCATCCAGCCGCGCCATGGGGATGCGGCCCTGCTCCACGGCGCGCATGGTGTTGTCGAAAAAAGCCTTCCAGTGGAAGGGCACCATGACCACATCGATGCCGGCGTTGATGGCCTCGGGACAGTCCTCATTCCTGCAGCCGGGCACCTGGCCCACGCCGTCCCAGTCGCTGACGACGAGGCCGTCGAAGGCCAGGCGCTCCTTCAGCACGCCGGTCAGCAGTGTCCTGTTGCCATGCATCTTGCCGTGCTCGACGTAGGCGGCCGTGTCGGTCCAGCTGCTGAACGAGGCCATCGCCGTCAGCACGCCGGCGTCCAGCGCGCCGAGGTAGCCGGCGCCGTGCACCTGCACCAGCTCGGCGGGCGTGGTGTTGGCGACGCCCTGGTCGATGCCGCGGCGCGTGCCGCCGTCGGCGATGTAATGCTTGGCCGTGGCCAGCACGCCGCGGCCGTCCTTCAGGCCGTCCTGCAGGCCTTCCACGGCGGCCCGGCCCAGCTGGCGCACCAGCGCCGGGTCGCTGCCGAAGCTCTCGTAGGTGCGGCCCCAGCGCACGTCCTGCACGACGGCCAGCGTGGGCGCGAAGGTCCAGTGCAGGCCCGACGCGCGCACGGCGCGCGCGGTGGCGCGGCCGATGCCGCGCACGAGGTCGGCGTTGCGCGTGGCGCCCAGGCCTATGTTGTGCGGGAACAGCGTGGCGCCGCGCACGTTGTTGTGGCCGTGGACGGCGTCGGTGCCCCAGATCAGCGGGATGCCCGGCGTGGCCTGCAGCGCCGCGGCCTGGAACTGCTCGGACAGCGCCTTCCACTGCGCCGGCGTGGCCGCGCGGTCGTTGCCGGGCCAGCCGCCGCCGCCGTTCAGCACGGTGCCGATGGCGTACTCGCGCACCTCGACCGGCGTGATCGCGCGAATCTCGGGCTGCACGATCTGGCCGACCTTCTGGCGCAGGCTCAGCGTCTTCAGCGCGGCTTCCACGCGCGCCTCCAGCGCCGCGTCGCGCTGCGGTGGGCGGGCCGGCCAGGCCTGCACGATGGCATCGGTTCCATCGGCGCGGGCGCCAGCGGTTGCCAGCAGCAGCGCGGCGGCGAGGAATGGGAGGTTTTGTCTCATCGTTGTTGCCTTCATCGGGGACGCGACGGTAGTGGCTGAAGCAAAAAAACGTCAACCCCCGGGCGCGTTCTGTTGACAAGGCATTTGCCGCCGAATTAGATTTGCGCCGAGTTTGGAACCGGTTCCACTTCTTCGGAAATGGAGTCGATATCCAGGCCGGCGAACAAGACGAACCAGATCCAGGAGACAAACCAATGAACCGCTCCGCCCAGCGCGCCGTCCGGCGCGCCCCGCCGCCGCAGGTGCCCGAACGGCGCCTGCGCCTCACCCCCGTTGCCGCGGCGCTGCTGTGCGCGCCGCTGCTGGCGGCCGCGCAGGCCGCCGAGCAGAAGCTGGACACCGTGACGGTGACCGGCTTCCGCGCCAGCCTCGAGTCGTCCATCAGCACCAAGCGCAATGCGGATGCCATCGTCGAGGCCATCTCGGCCGAGGACATCGGCAAGCTGCCCGACGTGTCCATTGCCGACGCGATCTCGCGCCTGCCGGGCCTGACGGCCCAGCGCGTGGCCGGCCGTTCGTCGGTCATCAGCATTCGCGGCATGGCGCCGCGCTACGGCGTGACGCTGCTGAACGGCCGCGAGATCGTGTCCACCGGCGACAACCGCTCGGTGGAGTACGACCAGTTCCCGTCGGAGCTGATCAACGCGGCCACGGTCTACAAGACGCCGGACGCCAGCCTGTCGGCACAGGGCCTGTCGGGCACGGTCAACATGAAGACGCTGAGGCCGCTGGACTTCGGCACGACGCAGGCGGTCATCGGAGCCCGCGTGGAGCGCAATTCCAATGGGTCGCTGAACCCCGAGATCTCGGGCAACGGCAACCGGCTGAGCGCGTCCTACGTGACGCAGTCGGCCGACCGCACCTGGGGCGCGGCCGTGGGTTTCGCGCACCTGGACTCGCCCAACCAGGAGAAGCACTACAAGAGCTGGTGGTGGGCCAACACCAGCGTGTGGGGCTCGCCGCTGCCGGGCACGCCGACGGACTCGGTCGCGCTGCAGGGCTTCGAGCTGGGCGCCGCGTCATCGCGCCAGAAGCGCGACGGCCTGATGGCGGTGCTGGAGTACAAGCCCGGCAACGGCTTGCACAGCACGCTGGACCTGTACTACTCCAGGTTCGACCAGACCGAGGCGCGCCGCACGGTGATGGCGGACATGTCGGTGTGGGCCGGCGCGAGCTGGAGCGGCGCGCAGACCACCGTCGTCAACGGCGACAAGCTGGTCACGAGCGGCACGGTCAACAACGTCAACCCGGTCGCGCTCACGACCTTCAACAAGCGCAAGGACGACATCCGCGCGCTGGGCTGGAACAACGAGCTGAAGCTGGCCGACTGGAAACTGGTGGCCGACCTGAGCTGGTCCAAGGCCAAGCGCAGCGAGCAGAACGCCGAGCTGGCGGCCGGCTCGCCCTCGCGCATCAGCCTGGGCCTGGCCAACATCGCCAGCGGCGACGGCATCTCGACCTTCAACCCGACCTTCGACTACGGCGACGGCAGCAAGGTCATGCTGACCGACCCGCCGGGCTGGGGCCGCGACGGCCGCAGCCAGTTCCCCAAGGTGGGCGACGAGATCAAGGCGCTCAAGCTCAGCGCCGGCCGCAGCTTCGACGGCTTCCTCAGCAGCATCGAGGGCGGGCTGGACTATTCCGAGCGCGATAAGAGCATGAACCGCACGGAGGTCTACTACAACCTGAAGAACAACCGTGCGCCGGTGCTCATCCCCGCCAACCTGCTGCGCACGCCCACCGACCTGGGCTTTGCCGGCAGCCCCATCCGCATGGTCAATTTCGACCTGCCGAGCGCGCTGGGCCTGTACGACGTGGTGCCGTCCTCCGCCGACCAGGCGCCGGGCCGCATCTGGTCGGTGCATGAAAAGGTCACGGCCGCGCACGCCAAGCTGGGCTTCGACGCCGAGTGGGGCGTGCCGCTGCGCGGCAGCCTGGGCCTGCGCGTGGTACACGCCAAGCAGTGGAGCAACGGCATGCTGTGGAACACCCGCACCAACCAGAGCGATCCGATGACCGGCGGCACCAGCTACACCGATGTGTTGCCCAGCATCAACCTCGCGGCCGACCTGACGGAGCGCACCGTGCTGCGATTCGGCGCGGCCAAGGTGCTGGCGCGGCCCAACATGGAAGACATGCGCGCCGGCTTCTCCGGCATCACCGTGGGCGAGCAGGACCGCCGCTGGTCCGCCAACGGCGGCAATGCCAAGCTGGAACCGTGGCGCGCCGACGCGGTGGACCTGTCTGTCGAGCACTACTTCAGCAAGCGCAGCTATGTGGCGGCGGCGGTGTTCCACAAGCACATCACCAACTTCGTCTACGGCCAGGGCATTCCGTTCGACTTCACCGGCTTCCCCAACCCGACGCAGTGGACGCCGCAGAGCAACATCGGCACGTTGAACACGCAGGCCAACGGCCAGGGCGGCATGATCGCCGGCACCGAGCTCAGCGGCTCGCTGGACGCCGGCCTCATCAGCCCGGCGCTGGACGGCATCGGCGTCAGCTTCAGCTACTCCAACACGCGCAGCTCGCTGCACGAGGAGAACAACGTCAGCAAGCCGCTGGACGGGCTGTCGGGCGTGGCGACCAACTTCACCGTCTACTACGAGCGCAACGGCATCTCGGCCCGCGTCGGCAGCCGCCACCGCTCGCCCTTCGTCACGACGGTGCGCGGCACCTTCGGCGAGAACGTGCCCAGCATGATCTCGGGCGAAACCATCATCGACGCGCAGGTCGGCTATGCGTTCGAGACAGGCGCCTTCAAGGGCTTGTCGCTGACGCTGCAGGTCAACAACCTGCGCGACCGGCCCTACCGCACCCGGGTCGGCATCTCGTCGGGTGCCAGCGACCCGAACTCCACGCTGCCCGAGCGCTACACGTCCTATGGTCGACAGGTTCTGTTCGGCGGCACGTACAAGTTCTGAACCCTTTCTGTTCCTGAAACCGCGCCGGCTCCCGCCGGCGCCTCACCATCGCCAGCATGAGCTTCAACAACGCCCCGACCCGCAAAGACTTCCCCGCCGACTTCCGTTGGGGCGTGTCCACCTCCTCCTTCCAGATCGAAGGCGCCGGCCAGGAGGACGGCAAGGGCGAATCCATCTGGGACCGCTTCTGCAAGGAGCCAGGCCGCATCCGCGATGGGTCCAACGGCAACGTCGCTTGCGACCATTACCACCTGTACCCGCAGGACCTGGACATGGCCAAGGGCCTGGGCGTCAACGCCTACCGCTTCTCCATCGCGTGGCCGCGCATCCTGCCGCAGGGGCGCGGCGCGGTGAACGAGGCGGGCCTGGCCTTCTACGACCGTCTGGTCGACGTGATGCTGGAACGCGGCCTGGACCCGTGGGCCACGCTGTACCACTGGGACCTGCCGCAGGCACTGCAGGAGCAGGGCGGCTGGACCTCGCGCGACACGGTGGCGGCGTTCCTGGAGTACACCGACGTCGTCACGCGCCGCCTGGGCGATCGCGTCAAGCACTGGATCACGCACAACGAGCCGTGGTGCTCCTGCATGATGGGCTACTGGGAGAACATCCATGCGCCCGGCGGCACCAGCCTCGCCGACGCGCTGCAGGCCAGCCACCATGTGCTGCTGTCGCATGGCCAGGCGATTCCCGTCATCCGCAACAACGTGGCCGGTGCCGACATCGGCATCACGTTGAGCCTGCACCCCATCACCGCCGCCTCCGACAGCGCCGCCGACCAGGCCGCGCTGGGGCGCCACGACGGCCTGCGCAACCGCTGGTTCCTCGATCCGTTGTTCGGTCGCGGCTACCCCGCGGACACGCTGGCGCTGGTCGGCGACGCCGCGCCCACCGTGCTGCCCGGCGACCTGGAGGCCATCGCCACGCCCACCGACTTCCTCGGCGTGAACTACTACTTCCCCGAGATGGTCAAGGACGATCCGCAAGGCGGCCCCATGCGCGCCAGCATCGTGGAGCGCGAGGGCGTGGAGCGCACCGGCTTCGGCTGGGAGGTGTCGCCGCAGGGCCTGGTCGACCTGCTGACCCGCGTGCAGCGCGACTACCACCCCGCCGTCATCCAGCTGACCGAGAACGGCTCCACCTTCGAGGACGTGCTGACCCCCGACGGCCGCGTGCACGACAAGGAGCGGCTGAGCTACCTGCAGCGCCACCTGGCCGCACTCAAGGTCGCCGTGGACGCCGGCGTGCCGGTCAAGGGCTACTTCGCCTGGAGCCTGCTGGACAACTTCGAATGGGCCGAGGGCTACCTGCGCCGCTTCGGCATCGCCTATGTGGACTACGCGACGCAACGCCGCATCCTGAAGGACAGCGGCCTCTGGTATGGCCAATTTCTGAATGAATGATTAACGGCAATTGACCCGCATTCGAGCGGGTACGCGCAGTTTCTAAATGAAAAATTACAGGGTCCACCCTCAGACGTGAAGGCGGCATCCCAAGGGACACTGCGCCCCGCCATCCACAAGAACCGGAGACAAGATGAAGTTCCGCCGCCACGCCCTGGCCGTCCTGGCGCTCGCCGCCGCCGCGCTGCCCGCCCATGCCCAGCTGAAGGCCGAGGTCATCCACTGGTGGACGTCCGGTGGCGAGTCCGCCGCCGCCAAGACGCTGGCCGAGGCCTACAAGGCGCAGGGCGGCGTCTGGGTGGACACCGCCGTCGCCCTGGGCGAGCAGGCCCGCTCGGTGGCCATCAACCGCATCGCCGGCGGCAACCCGCCCACGGCCGCGCAGTTCAACACCACGCAGCAGTTCCGCGACATCGTCGACCAGGGCTACCTGAACAACGTCGACGAGGTCGCCAAGCGCGACGGCTGGGACAAGTTCCTGCCCGAGACCGTGCTGCAGGCCATCCGCGTCAACGGCCACTACTACGCCGCGCCGGTCAACATCCACAACATGACGTGGTTCTGGTTCTCCAAGGCCGCGTTCAAGAAGGCCGGCATCGCCGAGGAGCCCAAGACCTTCGACGAACTCTTCGCCGCGCTGGACAAGCTCAAGGCCGCCGGCCTCGTGCCGCTGGCCCATGGTGGCCAGCCCTGGCAGGACGGCATCGTCTTCACCGCCACGCTGGCCCACTTCGGTGGCCGCGACCTGTACCTGAAGGTCTTCCGCGACCGCGACCCCAAGGCCATCCTGGGCGAAGATTTCAAGAAGGTGCTGCTGGCCTACAAGCGCCTGCAGAGCTACACCGACCGCGGCTCGCCGGGCCGCAACTGGAACGACGCCACCGCCATGCTGATCAACGGCCGCGCCGGCGTGCAGATCATGGGTGACTGGGCCAAGGGCGAGTTCGCCCAGGCCAAGCAGGAAGCCGGCAAGGACTACGGCTGCGCGCCCGGTTTCGGCCCCAAGGCGCCCTACATCATCCAGGGCGACGTGATGGTCTTCCCCAAGACCAGCAAGCCCGACCAGATCAAGGCGCAGCAGCTGCTGGCCAGCGTCATCACGCAGCCCGCCACGCAGGTCGCCTTCAGCATGAAGAAGGGCTCCATTCCCATCCGCACCGACGTGGACGTCAGCAAGATGGACATCTGCGCGCAGATGGGCGTGGCCGCCATGAAGGACAAGTCGCGCCACCTGGCCAACGGCGAGATCTTCATCACGCCCGACCAGAACGGTGCGCTGCAGGACGTGATCACGTCGTTCTGGAACCGCAACGTGCCGGTCGAGAAGGTCCAGAAGGACATCGTCTCGGCGCTGCGGAATTGACACGATGAAACGCCGCGGCCTCGCGGCCTGGGGCGCGCTGCTGCCCCTGGCCCTCATCGTCTGCGTGGGTTACGTGGGCACCGTGCTGTGGACGGTGCGCACGTCGCTGTCCAGCTCGCGCACCTTCCCGCGCGACGACTTCGTCGGCCTGCAGCAGTTCGAGCGTCTGCTGGAGAGCGACCGCTGGATGCACGCCATCCACAACCTCGCGATCTACGGCGTGCTCTACATCGTGGCGGCCATGTTGCTGGGCTTCCTGCTGGCCGTGTTCATCGACCAGAAGGTGCGCGGCGAGGGCGTGCTGCGCACCGCCTTCCTGTACCCCTACGCGATGTCGTTCGTGGCGACCGGCCTGGTCTGGCAGTGGGTGCTGAACCCCGACAGCGGCCTGCAGAACGCGATGCAGCAGTTGGGCTGGAGCAGCTTCCAGTTCGACTGGATCGTGGACCAGGACATGGTCATCTACACCGTCGTCATCGCCGGCACCTGGCAAGGCGCGGGGTTGGTCATGGCGCTGATGCTGGCCGGCCTGCGCGGCATCGACGAGGAGATCTGGAAGGCCGCGCGGCTGGACGGCATCCCGACCTGGCGCGTCTACCTGTCCATCGTGTTGCCCATGATGGCGCCGACGCTGGCCACCGTGTTCACGCTGCTGGCCGTTGGCGTCGTCAAGGTGTTCGACACCGTCGTCGCAATGACGCAGGGCGGCCCCGGCAACGCCAGCGACGTGCCGGCCAAGTTCATCATGGACCACCTGTTCGGCCGCGCCAACCTGGGCCTGGCCTCGGCCGGCGCAGTGATGCTGCTGCTGACGGTGCTGGCCCTGGTCGCACCGCTGGCCTATGTCCGCAGTCGCCAGAAGGCGCAGGGAGGCCACTGATGAGCAAGAAGCGCAAACCCACGGCGCTGTGGGCCCGCATCGGCGTCTATGCCTTCCTGGGCGTCGCTGCGGTGTTCTTCCTGCTGCCGCTGTACGTGATGCTGACCACCTCGTTCAAGACCATGGACGAGATCCGCCTGGGCCAGATCTTCGCGCTGCCGTCCAGCATCAGCCTGGACGCCTGGCGCGCCGCGTGGAGCGAGGCCTGCACCGGCGTCAGCTGCGAGGGCGTGCGCGGCGGCTTCTGGAACTCCGTCACCATCGCCGTGCCGTCCGTCGTGCTGCCCATCCTGCTGGGCGCCGTCAACGGCTACGCGCTGAGTTGGTGGAAGCCGCGCGGCGGCGAATGGCTGTTCGGCATCCTGATGCTGGGCGCCTTCATCCCCATCCAGGTCATGATCTATCCGCTCGTGAAGCTGGAGGCCGCCATCGGCGTCTACAGCAGCCTGCCCGGCATCGTGCTGGTGCACATCGTGTTCGCGATGCCCATCATGACGCTGCTGTTCCGCAACTACTACGCGGGCCTGCCGGCCGAGCTGTTCAAGGCGGCGCGCGTGGACGGCGGTGGCTTCTGGCGCATCTTCGTGCAGCTGGTGCTGCCGATGTCCACGCCCATGCTCATCGTCGCGGCCATCATGCAGATCACCGGCGTGTGGAACGACTACATCCTGGGCCTGACCTTCGCCGGCCGCGAGCACCAGCCGATGACGGTGCAGCTCAACAACGTCATCAACACGACGACCGGTGAGCGGCTCTACAACCTCAACATGGCCGCGACCATCCTGACGTCGGCCGTTCCCCTTCTCGTCTATCTGATATCCGGCCGCTGGTTCGTGCGCGGTATCGCTGCCGGAGCCGTGAAATGAGTGGCGTGAACATCCAGGGCCTGAGCATCAAGTTCGGCCACAACGAGGTCATCAAGGGGCTGGACCTGCAGGTCCACGAGGGCGAGTTCCTCGTGCTGCTGGGCCCGTCGGGCTGCGGCAAGTCCACGCTGCTGCACAGCATCGCCGGCCTCATCGACGTCAGCGGCGGCAGCATCCACATAGGCGGCGCCGACATGACCGATGCCGAGCCCAGCGAGCGCGGCATCGGCATGGTGTTCCAGAGCTATGCGCTGTACCCGACGATGACCGTCGAGAAGAACATGAGCTTCGGCCTGCGCGTGGCCGGCACGCCCAAGGCCGAGATCCAGCGTCGCGTGGACAAGGCCGCGGCCATGTTGCAGCTGACGCCGCTGCTGGACCGCAAGCCGGCGCAGCTGTCCGGCGGCCAGCGCCAGCGCGTGGCCATCGGCCGGGCGCTGGTGCGCGAGGCCGGCGTGTTCCTGTTCGACGAGCCGCTGTCCAACCTCGACGCCAAGCTGCGCGCCGAACTGCGCCGCGAGCTCAAGCTGCTGCACCAGAACCTCGGCAGCACGATGGTCTATGTGACGCACGACCAGGTCGAGGCCATGACGCTGGCCACGCGCATCGTCGTCATGAAGAGCGGCGTCATCCAGCAGATCGGCACGCCGGCCGAGGTCTACGAGCGTCCGGCCAACCTGTTCGTCGCCGGCTTCCTCGGCGCGCCGGCCATCAACCTCGTGCCGGCCACGGTGGCTGCGGACGGCGTCTCGCTGGACGGCGCGCTGCCGCTGCAACTCGCCGCCGGCCGCGTCAAGCCCGGCCAGGCCGTCGTGCTGGGCGTGCGCCCCGAGCATGTGCGTCTGCAGGCCGACGGCCGCTGGCGCGCGACGGTCGAGCTGGTCGAGCCCATGGGCAACCACCAGGTCGTCTGGATGAAGCTGGGCGCGCAGACGATGTCCGTGCTGGTGCACGACGGCCGCTGCATCGCGATGGGCGACACGCTGGCCTTCGACATCGACGAGACGGCGCTTGGCGTCTTCGACGCCACGACCGAGCAGCGCCTGTAAGAAAACTCTAGCCAGGAGACCCCATGAAGACAGCCGTCCTCGCGCTGGTAGCAGCGACTGCCTGTGGTGCTAACGCACAGACTGTGCGTGCGCATCTGACCACTGCGGACAAGCAGCACCTGCTGGCGCCCAGCGCCGTCACGGCGCCTTCGGCTGGGTTCGATGTCGTCATCCGCATCGACCCGAAGCGCCAGCACCAGCGCATGGCCGGCTTCGGCGCGGCCATCACCGAGGGCTCGGCCTGGCTGATCCGCAATGGCATGAACGCGGCGCAGCGCGACGCACTGATGAAGGAACTGTTCACGCGCGAGGGCAACGGCGTTGGCTTCGATCTGACGCGGCTGACCATTGGCGCGTCGGACTTCTCGCGCCGCCACTACAGCCTGAACGACATGCCGCCGGGCCAGACCGACCCGGCACTGAAGCGCTTCTCGCTGGACCCGGAGCGCGCCGACGTCATCCCCGCGACCAAGCAGGCGCTGGCGCTGAACCCGCAGCTGCAGGTCATGGCCTCGCCGTGGAGCGCGCCAGGCTGGATGAAGACCACCGACAGCCTGGTGCAGGGTCAGCTGAAGCCCGAGTTCTACGGCGCGTTCGCGAACTACCTGGTTCGCTACGTCGACGAGATGAAGGCTGAGGGGCTACCCATCTTTGCGCTGACGCTGCAGAACGAACCGCACTTCGAGCCGCCCGATTACCCCGGCATGCGCCTGACGCCGCGCGCCCGCGCCGACATCGTCGGCAAGCACCTCGGGCCGCTGCTGAAGTCCCGGGGCATGACCACGCAGATCCTGGAGTGGGACCACAACTGGGACGAGCCCTGGAGCCCGCTGTCCATGCTGTCCGACGCGACCGCGAAGCAGTACGTGTCCGGCGTGGCCTGGCACTGCTATGCGGGCGACGTGTCCGCGCAGTCGCAGGTGGCGCAGCACCACCCCGAGCTGGACGTCTGGTTCACCGAGTGCTCCGGTGGCGAGTGGAAGCCGCAGTGGGCCGAGACGCTGCCGTGGCTGATGCGCAACCTCATCATCGGCAGCACGCGCCACGGCGCGCGCGGCGTGCTGATGTGGAACCTGGCGCTGGACCCCCAGTACGGCCCGCACCTGGGCGGCTGCAAGGACTGCCGCGGCGTCGTCACCATCGACCCGAAGGACGGCAGCGTCACCCGCAACATCGAGTACTACGCTTTCGGCCACGCCAGCCGCTTCGTGCGTCGCGACGCGCGGCGCATAGCGTCGCAGGGCGGCGACCCCAAGCAGACGGGCCTGGACCATGTGGCCTTCACCAACCCGGACGGCAGCACGGTGCTCATCGTCAGCAACTCGGCCGCGCAGGCGCGGACCTTCAACGTGCAGGCGCCGGGCCAGCGCTTCGGCTACGAACTGCCGGCCAGCGGGGTGGTGACGCTGGTCTGGTGAATTTTTCCCTGTCGCTACGCTGACGATGGCGTGAATTTCGTCCCACGGCTGGTGGGGCTCCACAACATGCGTGGGTGATGAACGGCCGGCCTCGCTAGGATGGCTGCATGACCTGGCTGCTGTTGATCAGCTCCAGCCTGCTGCTGATGCTGGGCGCGGCCTTGCTGCTGCTGGCGAGATTGGAGCCGGCGCATCGCCACATCAGCGACTGGGGCTGGAGCCACGTCTTTCTCGCCATCGGCCTGGCCCTGGGCGTGGCCCTGGTGCCGCCCGACACCGAGTCGCTGCACTACCGGGTGCAGGCCACCGTCGCCACCACCTGCATCATTGCCGCGCTGGCCTGGCAGCTGGCCGGCGCCAGCCGCTACCGCGGCCGGCCCTGGCACTGGAGCCGGACGCTGCCGCTGTTCGGCGCGATGCTGCTCACCATCCTCGCGCTGGCCATGCTGGAGCTGCGCCTGGCCGTCGTCGTCTCGGCGCTGACCTTGGCCGGCGGCGCCTTCCTCGCCGCCTGGTGGCTGTGGGGCGGCGGCGAGGCCGGCGAGCGCTTCGTCGCGGGCTGCTTCATCGCGCTGGGGCTGGTGCATCTCAGCGGGCCCCTCATCCACCCGCTGGCGCGCTCGCCCGCCACCCATGTGGTGGGCACCTATGTGCAGGGCACGCTGGCCATGGGCCTCATCCTGCTGTCGGTGCGCCGCGCCCACCGCGAGGCCACGCGTATGGGCGAGCGGCTGCGCCAGCTCTACGAGCAGTCCATGCAAGGCCTGGTGGTGCTGCGCGCGGGTCAGGTCGTCTATGCCAACCCGGCCGCGCTGGCCATGTTCGGCTACCCGAGCATCGACGACGTGGGCGACATCGGCTCGCGCATCGCCTCGGGCGACATGGACGACGTGCGCGCGCGCTTTGCGAGGCTGCTGGAGCAGCGCGGCGGCCATGTCCCTTGGGAGGGCACCCGTTACCGGCGCGACGGCAGCGAGCTCTACCTGCGCGGCAGCACCAGCTACATCGAGTGGGAGGGCGGCCCGGCGCTGCTGGTGCTGATGCTGGACGACACCGAGCGCCAGCGCGCCACCGAGGCGCTGCGGCGCCAGGCCTTGCACGACGAGCTGACCGACCTGCCCAACCGCCACGCGGCGCTGGATCGCCTGTCCGAGCTGACGGCGCCCGGCAGCCCGGGCTTTGCGCTGCTGTCGGCCGACGTGGACCGCTTCCAGCTCGTCAACGAGAGCCTGGGCCACGAGACCGGCGACGCGCTGCTGCAGGCCATCGCGGCCCGGCTGAAGACAACGCTGCCGGCCGACGCCCTGCTGGCCCGCCTGGGCGAAGACCAGTTCCTGCTGCTGCTGCCGGGCGTCGCCGACGACGCGGCCGCCCAGCTGGCCGGCCAGCGCCTGCTGGCGCAGATGAACGCGCCCTTCAACGTGGGCCACCGTGCGCTGTACGTGCATCTGTCGGTGGGCGTGGCGCGCTTCCCGGCCCACGGCCTCAATGGCGCCGCACTGCTGCGCGCGGCCGACGTGGCCATGCACCAGGCCAAGCAGCAGGCCGGCGCGGCGGCGGTGGCTTTCCAGCCCGGCATGTCGGCCGGCGCCAGCGGCCTGCTGGAGATCGAGCAGGCGCTGGCCGCGGCGATCGACAACGGCGAGTTCCAGCTCGACTACCAGCCCAAGTTCGAGTCCGGCACGCGGCGCCTGGCCGGCTTCGAGGCGCTGGTGCGCTGGCAGCGGCCCGGCCAGGGCCGCGTCAGCCCGGCCGACTTCATTCCCGCCGCCGAGCGCACCGGCCAGATCGTCGCTTTAGGCGCGCTGATCCTGCGCCAGGCGGTCCAGCAGCTGCGTGCCTGGCAGCAACAGGGCCTGGCCGTGAAGCCGGTGGCCGTCAACGTGTCGCCGCTGCAGTTCGAGGACCTGGGCTTCGCCGACTGGTTGGTGGCGCTGGTGCGTGCCCACGGCCTGGCGCCCCAGCTGCTGGAGGTGGAGATCACCGAGACCGCCGCGATGACCCACATGGAGCGCGTGCTGCCTCAACTGGCGCGGCTGCGCGAGGCCGGCATGGGAGTGGCCTTCGACGACTTTGGCACCGGCCAGAGCTCGCTGACCCTGCTGCGCCGCCTGCCCATCACCGTGCTGAAGCTGGATCGCAGCATGGTGGACCCGCTGCCCGAGCCCTCGGCCGGCGCCGTCGTGCGCGCCGCTTGCGTGGTGGCCGAGGCGCTGGGGCTGACCATCGTGGCCGAAGGCGTCGAGACCGAGGCCCAGGCCGCCGAGGTGGAGCGGCTGGGCTGCACCCACCTGCAGGGCTGGCTGCTGTCGCGGCCGTTGCGCGTGGACGCCGCCGGCACGTTGCTGGCGGCCGTTTAGCCGGTCGGTGGCGACGGGCTGCATGATGGCGTCGCGCGAGGCCGCTCCTCCGTCACGTTCCGGCCGGATTCCGGCGCGTCCGCGGGCGTGCGGCCCGCTTTGCCGCCGTAGGATGGCTCGATGACGCCGCTGCTGCTGCTCAGCTCCTGCTTCATCGCGCTGCTCGGCCTCGCGATGCTGGGGCTGGCCCGCATGGAGCCGAGCCATCTGCACATCCGCGACTGGGGTCTGGCCCAGCTGTCGCTCGCGGCAACCCTCACGCTCGGCGTCGCACTGCTGCCCACCGACGCCCAGTCGCTGCACTTCCAGTTGCAGGCCACGGTGGCGACCGTCTTCATGATCGCGACCATGGCCTTCGAGGTGGCCGGCGCCGCCCACTACAACGGCCGCCCCTGGGCCTGGCGGCGCTGGCTGCCGCTGTTCGCCCTGCTGCTGGTGGTCATGATGGGCACGGCGGTGGTCCACCAGCCGACAGCCATCTGGATCGCGTCCGTCGCGCTGGCCTGCAGCGCCTGGCTGGCGGGCTGGTGGATGTGGCAGGCCGGCCGCTCGGCCGAGCGCTTCGTCGGCGGCTGCTTCGCGGTGTCGGGCCTGCTGCACTTCGTCAGCCCGCTGGAAGACCCGCTGGCCCACGCCGCCTTCGCCCACATGGCCGGCACCTGCGTGCAAGGCCTGCTGGCCATGTCGCTGATCCTGCTGTCGGTGCGCCGGGCCAAGGCGGACGCAGCGCGTGCCACGGCGCGGCTGCGTCAGCTGGCCGAGCAGTCGCTGCAAGGCCAGGTGGTGCTGCGCGGCGACCAGCTGCTGTACGCCAACCCGGCGGCGCTGAAGATGTTCGGTGTCGCCGAGCCGCGCAGCGCCGACGGCGGGCTGGAGCTGCTGCGCCTGCCCGGCCAGGCCGAGGAAGCCGCCCTGCGGCACCGGCGCGTCATCGCGGAGCGGCTGCAGGGCCTGGCCTGGGAGGGATTGCGCCGCCGCCCCGATGGCGCGCTGGTGCATCTGGACTGCCTGTCCAGCCACATTGACTGGGAGGACGGCCCGGCCGAGCTGGTGCTGCTGCTGGACGACACGGAGCGTCACGAGGCCCGCGAGAAGCTGCGCCGCCAGGCGCTGCACGACGAGCTGACCGACCTGCCCAACCGCCATGCCGCCATGGAGGAGCTGGCGCTGCGCACGCGCGCGGATGCGCCCGGCTTCGCGCTGCTGTCGGCCGACCTGGACCGCTTCCAACTCGTCAACGAAAGCCTGGGCCACGACGTCGGCGACGCGCTGCTGCAGGCGGTCGGCAAGCGCCTGCGCGAGGCCCTGCCGCCCGGCGCCCTGCTGGCGCGACTGGGCGAGGACCAGTTCCTGCTGCTGCAGCCCGGCGTCGAACAACAGGCCGATGCGCTGCTCGCCGGCCAGCGCCTGCTGGCGCTGCTGAACGCCCCCTTCACCGTGGGCCACCGCCAGCTCTATGTGCACATGTCTGTGGGCGTGGCGCGCTTCCCGGCCCACGGGAGCGACGGCGCGGCGCTGCTGCGCGCGGCTGACGTGGCCATGCACCTGGCCAAGCAGCGGGCCGGCGCCACCGTCGTGGCCTTCGAGCCCGGCATGGCGGCGCGTTCGGGCCAGCTGCTGGAGATCGAGCAGGCGCTGGCGGCGGCCATCGAGCAGGAGGAATTCCTGCTCGAATACCAGCCCAAGTACGCCAGCGGCAGCCGCACGCTCGCGGGCTTCGAGGCCCTGGTGCGCTGGCAGCGGCCCGGGCGCGGCCGGGTCAGCCCGGCCGAGTTCATTCCAGCGGCCGAGCGCACGGGCCAGATCGGCCCGCTGGGCACGCTGATCCTGCGCCTGGCCGCACGCCAGCTGCGCCAGTGGCAGGAGCAGCACGGCCGCGTGCTGCCCACGGCCATCAATGTGTCGCCGCTGCAGTTCGAGGACCCCGGCTTCGCTGCCGGCCTGCTGGCCATGGTGCGGGCCCACGGCCTGGCGCCGGAGCTGATCGACATCGAGATCACCGAGACCGCGGCCATCACGCACATGGACCGCGTGCTGCCCCAGCTCGCGCGCCTGCGCGAGGCCGGCGTGGGCGTGGCCTTCGACGACTTCGGCACCGGCCAGAGCTCGTTGACGCTGCTGCGCCGCCTGCCCATCACGACGCTCAAGCTGGACCGCAGCATGATCGACCCGCTGCCCGAGGCCTCGGCCGGCGCCGTCGTGCGCGCGGCCTGCGTGCTGGCCGAGGCGCTGGGCCTGGCCGTGGTGGCCGAGGGCGTCGAGACCGAGGCGCAGGCCGCCGCGGCCGAGGGCCTGGGCTGCACCCACCTGCAGGGCTACCTGCTGTCGCGGCCGCTGGCGGCCGACGCCGCCGGTGCGCTGCTCAGCGCGCCATAGTCTCGCCCATCCTGATCGAGCCCCCCGGCTGCCAGGCCGGGTTGAACTGCAGCCCGCTCTTCTCGAACAGCATCACGACCGTGGAGCCCAGCAGGAAGCGGCCCATCTCGTCGCCCTGCTTCAGGCTGACCTGGCCGGGGGCGTAGTCCCATTCCCGCACGGGGCCCTTGCGGGCGATGCCGCCATGCCAGACGGTCGCCATGCTGCCCACGATGGTGGCGCCCACCAGCACCAGCACCCAGGTGCCGAGCGAGTCGTTCTCGAACACGCAGACGACGCGCTCGTTGCGCGCGAACAGTCCCGGCACGCCGCGCGCCGTCGTCGGGTTCACCGAGAACAGCGCGCCCGGCACATGCACCATGCGCACCAGGCGGCCGTCGGCCGGCATGTGGATGCGGTGGTAGTCCCTGGGGCTGAGGTAGAGGTTGGCGAACAGGCCGTCCTGGAAGCGTGCCGCCAGCGCCGCATCGCCGCCGACCAGTGCCGTCGTCGAGAACGCCTGGCCCTTGGCCTGGTAGACCTGGTCGCCCTGGATGCGGCCCACCTGGCTGATGGCGCCGTCCACCGGGCAGATCAGTGGCGCGTCGGCCAGCGGGCGGGCGCCGGGCTTCAGCGCGCGGGTGAAGAAGTCGTTGAAGGTGGCGTAGGCCGTGATGCTGGGCTCCGCGGCCTCGTCCATGTTGACGCCATAACGCGCCACGAAACGGCGGATGGTCGCCGTCGTCATGCCGCCGCGCGGCTTGCTGGCGATGCGCCCGGCCAGGCGGGTCATGGCCCCCTTGGGCATCAGGTACTGCGGAAGGACTTTGAGGCGGGACATAGGCGGGGCAGTGTACGAGCCGACAATTCGGCGCCATGTCCGTTGTCCACAGCTCCTTCTACCGTTTTACCCCGATGGCCGACCCCGCCGGCTTTGCCGAATGGCTGCGCGAACGCGGCGCGGCACTGGCGCTGGGCGGAGTCGTGCTGGTCGCCGAGGAAGGCCTGAGCGCGGCCGTGGCCGGCGAGGCCGAGGCGGTCCAGGCCTTCGAGGCCGAGTTGCAGGCGCAGCCCGGTCTGGCGGGTCTGCATTTCAAGCACAACGCCTGCGAGCGCCGGCCGTTCAGCCGCTTCAAGGTCTCGGTCAAGCGCGAGATCGTGGCTTTCGGCATTCCAGGCGTGCAGGGCGACGCGACCGACACCCACGTCAGCCCGCAGCGCTGGCGCGAGCTGCTGGACGACCCCGACACCGTGGTGCTGGACAACCGCAACACGTTCGAGTTCAAGCTCGGGCGCTTTCGCGGCGCCATCGATCCCGGCGTGGCCCACTTCCGCGACTTCCCGGCCTATGTCGAGGCGCACCGGGACGAATGGCAGGGCCGGACGGTGGCCATGTACTGCACCGGCGGCATCCGCTGCGAGAAGACGGCGGCGTGGATGCAGGCGCGCGGCCTCAAGGTGGCGCAGCTGGACGGCGGCATCCTGAACTTCCTCGAAGCCTTCCCCGATGCGGCGCGGGATTGGGAAGGCGAGTGCTATGTGTTCGACAAGCGCATCGCCATCGACGCCGCCGGCCGCGAGACCGGCACGACGGCGGCGCAGGTCTTCACCGAGCCCGCCGACGCATGGCGGCTGAACCGCGCCCGCCGGCTGGACCCGGCCGCGGAGGACTGAGGCCGGACCGAGAACAGGCCCTGCGGCCGGCCGCCATGCAGGGAGGCCTGCATGATTCCCACAGCTCGGAACAAAGCTTCCGGGCCGTGACCGGCGCGGCCGCGCCGCAAACACAGACAATTGCCACCGCGCGCCGCTTGCGCGCCCGAAATCACCTCATTCGATGTCCCACCTGATCGTCCATGGCGGCACGCCCCTCTCGGGCCGCATCACCCCCTCGGCCAACAAGAACGCCGTCCTGCCCATCCTGTGCGCCACGCTGCTGACCAAGCAGCCCGTGCGCCTGCGCGGCGTGCCCGAGATCACCGACGTGAAGAAGATCGTCGAGGTCTTCCGCAAGCTGGGCTCGCAGGTCGAGCTGGACTTCAAGACCGGCATCCTGGACGTCCACCACCGCGACACGCATTTCGACCCGGCCACCGACCGCCTGCCCGAGGAGATGCGCTCCTCCATCATGCTGGTGCCGGGCCTGATGGCGCGCTTCGGTGCCGCCCGCATCGAGGACGACGTCAAGGGCTGCACGCTGGGTGCGCGCGAGATCGACCCGCACGTGGAGGTGTTCCAGCGCTTCGGCGCCGACGTCGAGCGCCTGCCCGACGGCCTGGTGCTGCGCGTGAACCGCCCGCTGCACGCCAACGACCACTGGACCGACTATGCGTCCGTGACGACCACCGAGAACTTCGTGCTGTGCGCGGCGCTGGCCGACGGCGTCTCCACGCTGACCAACGCCGCCAGCGAGCCGCATGTGCAGGAGTTCTGCAACTTCATGTCGCTGCTGGGCGCCAGGATCGAAGGCCATGGCACGTCCAAGCTGAAGATCGCCGGCGTGCAGGAGCTCGGCGGCGCGGACTACACCTTCACCGAGGACTTCCACGAGATCGTCACCTTCTTGGCGCTGGGTGCCATCACCGGCGGCAACGTGCAGGTCAAGAACGGCGCGCCGGAGATGTTCCCGCTGCTGGACCGCACCTTCGCGAAGTTCGGCGTGCAGGTCAAACACGAGGACGGCTGGAGCAGCGTGCAGACCAAGGGCCCGCTGAAGGTGAAGGAGCCCTTCACGCGCAACATCCTGCAGAAGGTGGAGGCCGCGCCCTGGCCCTACGTGCCGGTGGACCTGCTGCCCATCTTCGTCGCGCTGGGCGTCAAGGCCGAGGGCAGCGTGATGTTCTGGAACAAGATCTACGACGGCGCGATGGGCTGGACCAGCGAGCTGGCCAAGTTCGGCGCCCACGCCTTCCTGAGCGACCCGCACCGCATGATCACCTTCGGCGGCAAGCCGCTGAGCCCGGCCGAGGTCGAGAGCCCCTACATCATCCGCGTCGCCATCGCGCTGCTGATGGTGGCGGCCAGCATTCCCGGCAAGAGCGTGATCAAGAACGCGACGCCCATCCGCCGTGCGCATCCGAATTTCGTCGAGCACATCGGCGAACTGGGCGCGCGCATGGAGTGGGTGGAAGGCGACTGACGGGCCATGCGTCGCTGGCTGTGCGCGGCCTGGCTGGCCTGGATCGCGATCGCGGCCCAGGCCGACACCATCCGCTGGGTGGCGCAGGACGTGGCGCCCCATTTCAGCTTCATCGAAGGCCGGGCGCCGCGCAGCGTCGCCGAGCTGGCCAACGGCGAGGTGGACGGCTTCCTGCGCGTGCTGCTGGCGCGCATGCCGCAGTACCGCCACGAGTTCGTCGAGGCCAGCACCTCGCGCTATGAGGTGCTGAGCCGGGGCGGCGAGACGCTGTGCTCGGCGCTGCACGTGCGCACGCCGCGGCGGCTGGAGTGGCTGTATTTCTCGCACCTGTACCCGTCGCTGGCGTCACGCGAGATCCACGTCATCGTGCGGCGCGGTTTCGTGGACGCCCTGGCGGCGGGCCGGGGGCAGGACGGCCGGCTGACGCTGGCAGACCTGTTGAAGCGCCCCGAGCTGCGCCTGCTGCTGGCGCGCGATCGCTCCTTCGGGCCGCAGATCGACGGCCTGCTGGCCCAGCAGGTGGTGCCGCGCCTGGCCGCCGGCGCCCAGGTCGGCAGCCAGCTGCTGGACATGCTGCGCGCCGGCCGCATGGACTACGCGCTGGAGTACCCCGCCGTCGTCAACGACTACCTGAAACGCGTAGACGACGCCGGGGCGCTGGTGGCGCTGCCGCTGGCCGAAGGCTTCACGACCCAGCTTGCCACCGTGTCCTGCAGCCGCACGCCGCAGGGGCGGCGCCACATCGAGGCCATCGACGCCGCCGTGCGCCAGCTGGCGCGCGAACCCGGGCGCGAGGCCTGGGTGAACGAATGGCGGGGCAGCCGCCAGACGCCGGCCGACCAGCGCCGGCTGAATGCCTACATGGACGAACGCGCCCGTGGCGGTCCGCGCATCGAGTGAGCCGCCCCGCCAAGCCTGCGCTGCCGCTGCGCGACGGTGTCGCGGCCAGCGCGGTGTTCTGCCCGCCCGGTCCGTGGCTGACGATGGCGGCCTTCCTGGCCGAGCGGCTGCCGCGCGTGGACGACTGGCCCGAGCGGCTGGCGCGCGGCGACGTCGTGGACGACCATGGCCAGTCGCTGGCACCGGCTTACCGGGCCAACCGCCGCGTCTACTACTGGCGCCATCTCGACGTGGAGCCCGAGGTGCCGGGGCGCGAGCGCATCGTCTTCCAGGACCAACACCTGCTGGTGGTCGACAAGCCGCACTTCCTGCCCGTCACGCCCAGCGGCATCTACGCGCGCCAGACGCTGATGGCGCGGCTGCGTCATGCCACCGGGCTGGCCGACCTCATCCCCATCCACCGGCTGGACCGAGAGACCGCGGGCCTGGTGGTCTTCAGCGTGCGGCGCGAGGACCGCGACGCCTACCACCGGCTGTTCCGCGAGCGCGCCGTCGACAAGGTCTACGAGGCCGTCGCGCCGTTCAGCGAGGGGCCGTGGCCGCGCCTGGTGAGGCACCGGCTGGCCGAGCCTGACGGCGACGGTTTCATGCAGATGCAGGTGGTGGCGGGCGAGCCCAATGCCGAGACGCGCATCGCCCTCGTCGAGGCCCTGCAAGGCGCGCAACAGGGCCTGGCCCGCTACGAGCTGCGCCCCCTGACCGGCCAGCGCCACCAGCTGCGCGTGCAGATGAACGCGCTGGGCCTGCCCATCGTGGGCGACCGCATCTACCCGGTGCTGCAGCCGCACGAGAACCCGCCGCGCTTCGACGCGCCGCTGCAACTGGTCGCGCGCGCGATTTCGTTCACGGACCCCGTCACCGGCGGGCTTCGGCACTTTTCACGCGACGCCCTGACAATCAGCCCGCCATGACCGCCGCCGACGCCCAAACCCAGATCCAGGACCTGCGCCGCCAGCTGCAGTCGCTGCTGGAGGCCGCGCATGCCAACGAGCGCAAGCTCGACCGCTTCGACGCGCTGGAGCGTCGCCTCATCGCGGTCGGCTCCATGGAGGAGCTGGTCAACCTGCTGCTGGTGGACTGCCGGGCGGACTTCAGCCTGGACGCCGCCGAGCTGTGGCTGCTGGACCCCGACGACGAGCTGCGCCGCGCATTGCCCAGCCTGCCCATGACCAAGGCGCCGCACCTGCTGGAGGGCCATGGGCCGCTGAAGGACCTCTTCGGCGCCGTGCGCACCACGCGGCTCATCGGCCCCGGCCACGACGAGGCGCTGCTGACCACGGCCTTCGGGGCCGGCACGCCGGTGCGCTCGGCCGCGCTGCTGCCGCTGATCCGCCAGGGTCTGCTGATCGGCAGCCTGCACCTGGGCTCGCGCGACCCGGAGCGCTACGACGCCGCTTCGGGCACCAAGTTCCTGGATCGGCTGTCGGCCATCGCCGCCATCGCCATCGAGAGCATGCTGAACCGCGAGCGCCTGCGCCGCGCCGGCATGACCGACGGGCTGACCGGCGTGCACAACCGCCGCTACTTCGACCACCGCAGCCTCATCGAGTTCAGCCAGGCCGTGCGCCACCGCTACCCGCTGGCCTGCCTGTTCCTGGACATCGACCACTTCAAGGCCATCAACGATGGCCACGGCCACCCGGCCGGCGACGAGGTGCTGCGCCAGGTGGGCGGCCTGATCCAGCGCTCGCTGCGCACCGGCGACCTGGCGGCGCGCTACGGCGGCGAGGAGTTCGTCGTGCTGCTGCCGCGCACCGACCTGGCCGGCGCACGCGAGGTGGCCGAGCGCATCCGGCTGATGGTGCAGGAGGCGCCCTTCGTGATGCCCGAGGGCGGCACCGTCGGCGCGACGCTGTCGGCCGGCCTGGCCATGCTGTCCGCCGAGGCGACCAGCTTCGCCGAGCTGCTGTCCGCCGCCGACCGCGCACTCTACGAGGCCAAGCGCGCCGGCCGCAACCGCACCATTGCCGATACCGAGGGCGAGACCGTCTGAAGCCGGATGTGCGGGCCGAGCGCCGGGCCGCTCCCAAGCCGTCCCCTAGGGGGACCGACAGGCCAGCCTGTGCTCAGCGGGGCGGGACTGGGCGAGGGGCTTCACCTCAACCACTGCAGCTGCAGGGTGAACATGTCACCCCGACTGCCGTAGGTCTTGCCGAACAGGAAGGCGGTGTTCAGCGTCACCGTGTCGGGCCCCTGGTCCCACAGCGTGGCCAGCAGCGCCGGTCCGGCTCGGTGCGACTGGCGCTGGCGCGGCAGCCAGTCGTTCCACGGGCCGACCTCGCCGAAGCCCTGCACGCCCAGCCGCCAGCCCGGCGCCACGCGGTAGAGGCCGCGCCACTGGTACTTCAGCCGTGTCTGGCGGCGGGCGTTGTCGTACTCCCAGAACAGGTTGGCGTTCAGCTTCAGCGCGCCGAAGTCGGTCTGCCACAGCGGCCCCAGCTCCAGCGCCGTGCTCTCGCCGCGGTTGCGGATCAGCTGCAGATGGATGCCGAGGTCATACGGCTTCTCGCCCTGGGTCAGCAGCACCACGTTCTGCCAGTTCCAGCTGGACAGCTTCATGTCCGCGCGGCCCGTGCCTATCCAGCTGGCCAGCAGCCGCGTGGTCCAGCGCGTGTTGACGCCCCAGCTCAGGCCCAGCTCCGGCCACAGCTGCGCCGGCTCGTCCTCGGACTTGACGGTCCAGTAGCGCAGCTCCGTGCCCGCGCGGCCGGCCTGGTCGTAGGGCGTCACGACGTAGTAGCCGGGATCGGCCTGCACGGGCGAGGCGCTGCAGGCGGCGAGGGCCGCGCAGATCGGCAGGCGGGGCTTCATGCGGCCACTCTAGGCCCTGGCGCACCACCTTGCCGGCCCTGTGCGTCCCCTGACAAACCCCGAGGCCGGCAGGGCGCACGCAGCCCGGTGGGCCGCTGACAATGAACTGCCTTCGCCGTACCGCAGATGATTTCCGAATCCCTCGACGAAATGCCGAGCCGCGCCACGCGGCGCTTGGGTTCGCTGCGGCTGCGCCTGACGCTGGCCCTGCCGCTGCTCAACGCGCTGGCGGTCGCGGCGTTCGAGTGGAGCCTGGGTGGCGACGTGCCCACGCACGATGGCCTGGCCCGGTTGGCCTGGCTGGTGCTGCTGCTCAGCGCGGCCCAGTTGCTGCTGGTCGAACTGTGGATGTTGCGGCCGCTGCGCCGGCTGGCGGCGGGCTGCGAGGCCATGGAGTCCGTGCCCATGCCGCTGGCGGCCGAGGGCGCCGAGACCGCGACGCCGCGGCTGGCCGTCGAGCTGGACCGCATCGGCCACGCGATGCAGCGCGCGCGCGATTCGCTGTGGCAGCAGGAGCAGGCCGCGCGCGAGCTGCAGCGCGAGCTGGCCGAGCAGCGTCAGCAGCTGGACCAGGCCCAGGCCACGCTGGAGGCCAACCGGCGCGAGCTGGCCAGCCTGGCGCGCACCGACACGCTGACCGGCATCGCCAACCAGCGTGTCTTCGACGAGACCCTGCGCCGCGAGTTCAAGCGCGCCCAGCGCCAGCGCGGCCTGCTGGCACTGGCCGTGCTGGACCTGGACCAGTTCCGCCAGTTCAACGAGGCGCATGGCCGCGCGGCGGGCGATGCGGCGCTGCAGCGCGTGGCCTCACTGCTGTCGGAGCGCTTCAAGCGCGATACCGACCTGGTCGCCCGCCTGGGCGGCGAGGAGTTCGTCGCCCTGCTGCCGGGCTTCGGCATGGCCGAAGCGCAGGGGGTGCTGGAGTCGCTGCGCGAGGAGCTGCGTGTGCTGCGCCTGCCCGATGGCTCGTCCGACCAGCCCCTGACCGTCAGCGTGGGTTTGGCGGCGGCCAGCCCGGCCCACCCGTACCTGAGCGCCCAGGCCTTGCTGCAGGCGGCTGACGAGGCGCTCTACATCGCCAAGCACGCCGGCAGAGACCGGCTCAGCCTTGCCGCCTGAGCCTGCGGTTCAGCGGCCGTGTTCCTTGGCGGCGAGCAGCTGCTCGTTGACGCGGCGCGCGGCGCGCAGCACCAGCGTCTCGTCCAGCTGCGCCTGCGGTGCGATCTGGCTGGCGATGTCGTCCAGCTGGTCGGGGTGCTCCAGCAGCGCCCAGGCCACCGTGGAGATGGCCGACACGCTGCGGCGCACCAGGCTGTCCGGCATGGTCAGCGTGGACTGCACCTCCACGTGCTGTCGCACGCTGGCGACGGCCGCGGGCGCCAGGCCCCAGCTCTCGCACAGCGCCGCGCCCAGCGCGTCGTGGCTGACGCCGAAGGCGGTCTTCTCCAGCTCCACCAGTTCGGCGTCGCGCGGGGCCGCGCGCAGCATGGCGGGGTAGTGCGTGGGCGCATGGCGGTACAGCACGGCCTTGCCGCATTCCTCGAACAGCCCGGCCGAGTGAGCCGCCCACGGGTCCACGCCCAGCATCTGGCCCATGCGGCCCATCAGCAGGCCGCGTTGCGACGCGCGCGTCCACACCGCCTCCAGCTCCGCCGCGGCCGGGAAGGCGGCGCGCAGGCCCATCTCGAAGGTGATGGCGGCCACCTCGCGCATGCCCAGGTAGGTCAGTGCCTGGTGCACCGTCTGCACCCGGCCGCGCAGGCCGTACAGCGACGAGTTGACCGCCTTCATGACGGCGGCGGCCAGGGCCATGTCGGTCTCCACCAGCGACGACATGGCCTGCAGGTCGATGTCCTCGGCCGCCATCAGCAGCGAGAGCTTGACCAGGACCTCGGGCTGGGTCGGGATCTCGATGTCCAGATTGCGCAGTTGAGGATCGACGGGCATGGCGTTTGGCAGCGGGCGGGGGAATGGTTGATCGTATGTCAGTTGCCCTGGCGTGTAAGGGCAAACCGCCGGGGAATGCGACCGGGCGGCGCCTACTTGATGAAGGCGTCGAACGCGGTCTTGAGGATCAGCGCACCCACCACGACGATGAACACGCCGCGCACGAAGCCCGCGCCGTGCTTCAGTGCCAGCCGCGTGCCCAGCAGGCTGCCGGCCACGTTGGTCACGGCCATCACCGCGGCGACGTGCCACCAGACATGGCCCTTGCTCGCGAACAGCGCGATCGCGAACGCATTGGTCAGCAGATTCATCAGCTTGGCGGTGGCCGACGCGTGCAGGAAGTCGTAGCCCAGCACGCGCACGAACAGGAATACGAAGAAGCTGCCCGTGCCGGGGCCAAAGAAGCCGTCGTAGAAGCCCACGGTCAGCGCGATGGCGCCTGCCACCAGCGCCTCGGCGCGGCCGGCAAAGCGTGGCCGGTGCTCGCGGCCCAGGTCCTTCTTGGCCAGCGTGTAGAGGAACACGGCCAGCAGCACCAGCGGCAGCGCCTTGCGCAGGCCGTCGGGGCTGACCAGGGTCAGCACCCAGGCGCCGGTGAAGCTGCCCAGGCCTGCCAGCACGGCCGCGGGCATCAGGCGGCGCCAGGGCAGGGAGACGCGCTTCACGTACTGCACGGTCGCCCAGCCCGTGCCCCAGATGGCCGCCGCCTTGTTGGAGCCCATCAGCGTGGCCGGCACGGCGTTGGGGAAGGTGCTGAACAGCGCCGGCGTCAGCACCAGGCCGCCGCCGCCGGCCACGGCGTCGATGAAGCCGGCCAGCAGCGAGGCGAGGGCGACGATAGCGAGGTCAACAAGCATGTCCACGAATCCAGTCATCGACGCGGCCGTCGTGTCTTCACGGGCCGAGCGCCGGGCCGCCCCAAGCCGGCCCGTCTGGCGATGTGCGAGCGGGGCAAGCCCCGCAAGCATCGCCGTCCCCTCGGGGGACCGGCTGGACTTGCCCGCGTTCAGCGGCAAGGCCGGACGAGGGGCACAAAATAAAACGGCCACCAAGGGGTGCCTTGGTGGCCGGTGGGATTGTCTTCGGGGTTACGAAGCAAACCTTGTGCGCTGCGCGCTTGTCTTGTCTCCTCACAACCCGCCTGGCGGCCCTGGGAGAACTCCCGGAACCGCGTCGAGTGAGATGACTGTATTGCCCCGCCACGGTGCATGAAACTGGGGTAAGCCCGGGTTCGCGCGGCGCGAAAGGGCAGGGCGGCACGACTTTGGTGCATTCTTGCTGATTGCTGCCGGTGGAAAATGGCCGCATGCGTCGTCCGATCCGCCTGTGTCCGTTGCTGCTGGCCGCCCTGTTGAACGCCTGCGGCGGTGGTGGCAGCGGCGCTGCAGACACCCCGGTGGGAGGAGGGGCGCCAGGGGGCGGTGGCATAGGGCAGACGCTGACGCTGACGCTGCCCGCCAGTGGCCTGGCGCCTGCCGATCTGGCGGTCATCGTGGCCGAGGGCGACGCGCTGTCCGAGGCGGTCGGCGCGGCCTATGTGGCGGCCCGCGGGGTGCCGGCGGCCAACCTGATCCGGGTCCGGGTCAACACCGCGAATGCGGCGATCTCGGCGGCCGACTTTGCGTTGCTAAAAACAGACATCGACGCCAAGCTGGCCGCCGCGGCACCCGGCGTGCAGGCCACCTTGCTGACCTGGGCGGCGCCCAGCCGGGTCGTGGGCGGCTGCGCCATGGGGATCACCAGTGCGATGGCCTTGGGCTATGACACCCGCTACTGCAACCCGACGCCGGCCACCAACACCTGCCCCAGCACCGCCGCGTCGCCGCTGTACGACGGCGAGTCGCGCCGGCCGCAGGCCGAACTGCAGATGCGGCCGTCCATGTTGCTGGGCGCCACCACGCTGGCCGGCGCGCAGGCGCTGATCGCCCGCGGCGTGGCGGCCGACGCGACGCATCCCGCCGGTGAGGGCTGGTTGGTGCGCACCACCGACGCCGACCGCAGCTCGCGCTGGACCGATTTCGCGGCCCTGCCCGCCGCCTGGGGCAGCGTGCTGAAGCTGAACTACGTGGACAACAGCCTGGGTGCCGGCAGCGCCAACTCGCTGTCGGGCAAGACCGGCGTGCTGTTCTACCTGACCGGCCTGGCCAGCGTGGCCAACCTGGGCACGCTGCAGTTCCGCCCGGGCGCGCTGGCCGACACGCTGACCTCGACGGGCGGCCTGCTGCCCTCCGGTGGCAGCCAGATGCCCGTCACCGCCTGGCTGGAGGCCGGCGCGACGGCCAGCTACGGGGCGGTGGAGGAGCCCTGCAACTACCAGCAGAAGTTCTCGCGCGCCTCGGTGCTGATCGACCACTACTGGCGCGGCGCGACGGCCATCGAGGCTTACTGGAAGGCCGTGCAGTGGCCTGGCCAGGGCCTGTTCATCGGCGAACCGCTGGCCCAGCCTTTCCGCGACGCGCCCAGCCTGGCCATCGTGGGTGGCGAGTACCAGATCAAGACGCGCGCCCTGCGGCCGGGCGGCCGCTATGCGCTGCAGTACCGGCTGTCGGGCGGCACCTGGGCGACGCTGGCCGACTTCACGGGCCAGCGCGGCCAGGTGCTGGACGGCCGCGCGCCGCTGCCGCCGGCCGCGGCCGTGCAGATCCGCTGGCAGGGGCCGTGCCCGGACAACGCCGCGAATACCTGCACGCTGGCCCAGTCATCCGGATGAAAAAGGCCCGGTGTGCACACCGGGCCTTGGCAGCGAAGCGGCCGTCGCGGGCTTACCAGCCCAGGTCCTTCAGCAGCGGCAGCGTCAGGTCCTTGGGCGGGCCCAGGATGATGCCCAGATCGGTCGAGATGTTGGGCTCCATCAGCAGGTTGGGCGTCGCGATCGTGTCCCAGTGCGATACCGACGAGCCGGCCACGCGCGGGTTGGGCGTGTACAGCAGCGGGCGGTTCATGCCGTCGGTGCCCACGTAGAGGCCACCGGTCGGCACGGCGCTGAGGCTGGCGGTCACGCCCGAGGCGGTACGGCTGCGCGTGGCGGTGGCCGTCTTCAGCGCGTTGCTGTCGGCGAAGGTGACCATCAGCGACGGGATGGTGATGGTCGCGTCGGCGCCGCCCATGGTGCCGAAGGCACCGGCCGCCGTGTTGCCGATCAGCACGCCGATGGCGCCGGCATCCTGCGCGTTCTTGACCTTGACCGCGAAGCCGCAGACGCCGCGGTCGATCAGCGCAATGCGGCCTCGCACGGCCAGCTTGTCCAGCGCCGTCAGCGGGCCGCAGCCGGGTCCGGTCAGGCCGGCGGCGGTGGTCTGCGTGACGACCGGCATCACGTCGGCGACCACTGGCGTGGTGCCCAGCGTCGGGCCGAAGGCCGCGGTGGCGAACTGCTTGGTGCCGGCCGTGGCGCCGGCGTTGGGACCGGCAATGCGCAGTGCCGGCACGGGCGTCACGCCCATGGCCAGCACCTGCGGCGTGGCCAGCATGGAGTTCTGACCCGCCCACGCCAGTTGGCGGAAGTTGATGGCCGACGTGGCGCGCTCGGCGTTGGTCATCTGAGTCCACAGCTTGCCGCTGGTGCTGTCCACCATGAAGCCTTCCCAGATGCTGGGGCGACCATCGAACTGCACGCCGGTGGCGCTGTTGGTCGTGAACAGCGAGAAGCCCAGGCCGTGGCCCAGTTCGTGCAACAGCGTCGCGACGAAGTTCACCTGGCCCGCGGGGGCGTTGCCGTCCAGGCCCAGATAAAACGGGGAGCCGTCCAGGCAGCCGGGCTTGCCGAGGTTGACGTTGAACTGGGTCTTGATGTCGACGTTGCCGTAGCCCGAGCCGTCATCTTCCTGGCCGTAGAAGTCGGACAGGCTCTGGCCCACGCCGGCCAGCTTGTTGGCCAGGGCCTGCGGATACCAGGTGTTGGCCTTGGGCGCGTTGGGGAAATCGCGCCAGCCGTTCCAGGAACTGGCGCTGCCCAGCGTGGCGCCGGTGGACGTGCAGTTCAGTGCCTCCCAGCCAGCGCTGACCGTGATGGGCACGGGGCTGTCGAGGGCGGCGGCCCAGATATTGGCGACGTACTGGTAGACGTTCAGGCGCTGCTGGCCCAGCGTCGTGCCGGGATTGCCACCCACCGGGGCGACGGGCGTGGGGTCGTTGAAGCCCACGCCGGCCGGGTCGCGGCTGCTGATGACGATGGTGGAGGCGGCTTGCGCGGCGCTGGCGCCGGCCAGGGCGCAGGCCAGCAGGGCGGCGCGGGAGATGCCGCGCAGATGGATTCGGGGCGAATTCATGGTGCGGCTTACTCCGTGGCGGCGTGGTTGTGGCCGGTATGGTCGATGGCCGGGTTGGCGGCGTCACGGGCGGACACGCACTGCTGGTGCAGCTTGCCGTCCGCGCCGCGCTTGACGACCGAGTGGCTGGCGAACTCTTCGGTCACCCGCACGCTGGTGGCGCCGCCCCGGTGGCTGCGGACCAGGGGTGTGGCGGCGCTGGCGCGCGCCGACATGATGCGGGCGGTGGCACCGCCGCGCGGCGCGGCCAGTTCCTGCGCCTCTTCGGCGGTGGGCGCGCGCAGCTTGCCCGTGGCGGAGTCGCGCACGACGGTGAGGTCATCCTGGGCAAAGGCGCCCGGGGCGGTCAGGGCCAGCCCGAGGACCGGCAGCCAATGGCGAAGCTTCATGGTCTTCCTTTCATGCTCTGGTGGAGCGTTCGAAACCCCGGCGCCGATCGGCGACCGGGACACTTTGGAAAGCAACGGCTCGCGGTGGGCGAGCGGACGGCTCAGGCCTTGCGGCGGCGCGATGCGAAGCCCAGGCCACCCAACGCGCCCAGCACCAGCGCGAGGCTGGCGGGCTCGGGCAGGTCCACGGTCACCGAGTCGATGCCGATGAAGTTGGCGCTGTCGGTGCTGTCGACGCGGTAGACGAAGGCATAGCGGCCCTGCGTGGCGGCGCCGGTGCCGGCCCAGGTGGTGGTGAAGTCGGTCCAGATGTCGGGATAGCCGTCCACGGCCTGCGAGCCGTTGACGGTCATCACGGTGACGAAGTCGGCGAGGTTGAGGCTGCCGGTGGCGTTGAAGCGGACCTCCAGGCTGTCGCCGAAGAGGCCCAGCAGTTCGTCCGTGCGCGTGTAGAAGTTCAGGAAGCCGTTGGAGGTGGTGCTGAAGACCGGCGTGACCAGCCAGTTCTCGATGTTGCCGCCCGAGACGCCATTGTTGAAGTTGGCGGCGATGTAGGAGTTGGCGGGGCCACTGTACGCATTCACGGCGCCCGCATTGCCCTGGAACCAGCCGGTGGAGCCCGCGGGTGAGCTGAAATTGCCAGCGAGCCAGCCCGAGGCGCCCAGCGTGGCGACGTTGTCGAAGCCTTCGCTGATCAGCGCGGCGGCGGCGTGTGCGCTGCTGCCTCCCACCAGTCCCAATGTGGCGATGCAAAGCCCGGCGATAGAAGTTTTCATCTGCTGACGTCCTTATGAGTCGATTGCTGTTTGCTCAGCCGCGATCAGCGGCCAGACGACCGGTGATGCCGGCGCCCTCTTGTGGGAGAGGGTGTGAGTTTCCTCACACCGAAGCCTTCGCGCTTCTAGGGAAAGTCTTCTCCCGCAAGTGGAGGGTGGGGGTGACCCGCCCATGCCCCGGCGCGGGGGCTTCGGCGCGGTGCGGCGTCATGACGGCTGCATCGTGGGGGAGGCGCCGATTGGCGAGCGCGTTCACCGTGCCGCTGCACTAGGATGCCCGCATGCGTCGCGCCCTGCTCACCCTGCTGTCGGGTTTCGCCGCTGTGGCGGGGGCGGCGCCGCAAGCCGATTGCCGGCCCGAGATTGCCGTCGCAGAACATGCGCTGAACGCGCTGCGCGCCAAGACCCGGGCCTGCGGCGACCGCACGATGCCCGCCGCGCCCGGGCTGCGCTGGCAGGCCTTGCTGGCCGCCTCGGCGCGGCAGCACGCGCTGGACCTGGCGGCACGGGACCGGCTCGACCACCTGGGCGCCGACGGCGCGTCGCTGCGCACGCGGGTGCGCGCCAGCGGCTATGCGATGCGGCTGGCCGGCGAGAACCTGGCCGGTGGGCCGGACACACTGGACGAGGCGCTCACCGAATGGCTGGCCAGCCCGGCGCATTGCGAGAACCTGATGGGGGCCGAGTTCCAGGAGTTCGGCCTGGCCTGCGTGAGCGGCCCGGGGCGGCTGCAGCGCTACTGGGTGCTGCAACTGGCGGCGCCCGCCCGCGCCAAGCCTTAAATCCAGCCCAGGTCGATGGCGCGCAGCACGGCCTGCGTGCGGTCGCGCACGCCCATCTTGGAGAAGATGGCCGAGCAATGGTTCTTGATGACGCCTTCGCTGTTGCCCAGCAGCGCCGCGATCTCGGTGTTGCTGCGGCCGCTGGCCACCAGGCGCAGCACCTGCAGCTCCTTCGGGGAGAGCGGGTCGGGATGGTCGGCCGCCGTGAAGGCGCGCTCGCCGCCCTTGGCCTCCATGCGCGTGGTCAGCGACGGGCGCAGCGCGGTGCCGCCGGCATGCACGTCGCGCAGCGCCTGCGCCAGCGTCTCGGGGCGGATGGCCTTCAGCAAGAAGCCCTTGGCGCCGGCACGCGCGGCCTCGTCGAAGGCGGCGGTGTCGTCGAAAGTGGTCAGCAGCACGACCGGCAGGCGCAGCGCGCGCGCGGCCAGCGCGCGGATCAGGCCGATGCCGTCCAGCCGCGGCATGCGCATGTCGGACAGGATGACGTCGGGCATGTCGTCCGGCGGAGCGACAGCCAGCCATTCAAGCGCCTCGGCGCCGTCGTTGGCCTCGCCCACCACCTGCAGGTCGTCGTGCAGCGCGAGCAGGCCCTTCAGGCCTTCGCGCACCAGTTGCTGGTCTTCGACCAGCAGGATCTTGATCACACCCATCGTGGACATCTCAGCTCGATTCTGAAACCCGGGCTGGTGCGCGTGACGCGCATCTGCCCCCCCAGCTCGGTCATGCGCTCGGCCATGCCCGAGAGCCCATTGCCGAAGCGCTCGGCACGGCCGGGCTGCCAGCCCGGCGCGCCCCGCCCATCATCGTCGATGCTGACGGCGACCTCGTCGCCCTCGCCGCGCAGCTCGACCTGCACGCGGCGCGCGCCGGCGTGGCGCACGCTGTTGGTCACGCCCTCCTGCACGCAGCGCAGCAGCGCATGGGCCGCGCGGGGGCCGAGGTCGCGGGCGGCGTCGCCCACGGCCAGCTCGATGCGCGTGCTGGCGATGCCCTCGGCCAGCGCCTGCAGCGCGGCGGACAGGTCGATGCGCTGCGAATCTCGTTGTTGCGACACGGACTCGCGCACGTCGGCCAGCAGCTGCGCGGCCACGCCCTGGGCGCGGTCCAGCGCCTGGCCGGCGCCATCCGCATCGGCGCGCGCCAGCAGCGCGTTGCCCAGCTGCAGCTGCAGGTTCAGCGCGGTCAGGTGGTGGCCCATCAGGTCGTGCAGCTCGCGCGCGATCTGCATGCGCTCGCTGTAGCGCATCTGCTCGGCCAGCAGGTGCTCGCCGGCCATCTGCTCGGCCAGCACGGCCTGCAGCCAGCGGCGCTTCTCGGCCTCGGCCGCGGCCATGCGGCCCAGGCCGAAGGCCAGTCCGTGCAGCGCCAGCATGGAGGACAGCAGGCCGAACTGGTCCAGCCACGCGTTGGCCTCGGGGCCGGCATAGATGGCGGTGTTCAGCAGCACTTGTGCGGCGCCGAAGCCCAGCGCCATGCGCGCCGGCAGCAGCACGGCCGCGAGCGCCGTGACGAGGAAGGGCAGGGCCGGCGTGACGCCGAAGGCCAGCAGATCCACCAGCAGCAGCCAGGCCAGCCGGCGGTTCACCGGGACCGCAGCAGACCCTTGGCTGGCCAGCCGCCAGATCAGCGCCACGAAGCCCAGCAGCAGGCCCACGCAGATCAGCAGCAGGCCGCGGTCATTGGCGTCGCCACCCAGCTGCTGCCAGACGCGCGCCACGAGGCCGTCGTAGGGCTCGGTGCGCGCGCCCAGCAGCGCCGCGCCGGCGCTGACCAGCTCCATCGCGCAGACCACCAGCGCGGCCAGGCGCAGCACCACGCCGGGTTCGGCGAGGCGGGCGAGCAGGCGGTCGAAGCGGTTCATGGGCGCGCATTGTCATGCGGGCTTCATGGGGCGCCGCGAGCATGCGCGGCTTGGAAGCGATGTGAAGAACTTCACGGCTTTCTAGCCAATCCCCAATCGTTGGAGTAGCCATGGATCAAGCAGACACGGGCCGTCGCGGCCTGCTCAAGGGCGGCGCCGCTGCCGTCGCCGCCGCCTTCGCCGGCCCCATCGGCGCGCTGGCCACGCGCGTCGCTGAAGCCGGGACGGAGAGCTGCATCGCCGCCGGGGCCTCGTCGCTGCAGGACAGCCCCTACGGCGTCACCTCGCCGGTGAACGACCAGACGACCGGCCTGCCGCTCATCGAGCTGCCCGCTGGCTTCACGTACAAGAGCTACGGCTGGAGGGGCGACGTGATGGCCGACGGCCTCGTGACGCCCGGCGCGCACGACGGCATGGGCGTCGTCGTGCAGCGCCGCGTGGGCCGCAGCACCGAGATCATCCTGGTGCGCAACCATGAGCTCAGCACCAGCAGCAACGCGGCCAACATCATCGGGGCGAGCCGCGCCAACGTCGCCAAGTACGACACCGGCATCACCGGCACCAGCTACCAGGTCGGCGGCAACACCAACCTGGTGTGGCGCGACGGCGACTGGGTGTCCAGCTACGCCAGCTTCGGCGGCATCTACCGGCCGTGCGCGGGTGGTGCCAGCACCTGGGGCTCGTGGCTGGCCAACGAGGAGATCCGCAGCAACAGCGTCTCCAGCACCGGCAAGAAGCACGGCTACGTGTTCGAGGTGCCGGCCGACACCAGCGTCAACGCGGCCAACGTGAACCCCATCGTCGCGATGGGCCGAATGGCCCACGAGGCCAGCGCCATCGACCCGGCCACCGGCTACTGGTACCTGACCGAGGACCAGGGCAATGCCAACACGCTGTACCGCTTCCGCCCCGCCAACTGGGCCGGCGGCCTGAACAGCCTGCACGCCGGCGGCACGCTGCAGGGCCTGCGCGTGCGCGCCGTGGCCAACGCCGACCTGCGCGACCCCACGCTGTGCCAGGAGTACATCTGCGAGTGGGTGGACATCGCCAACCCCGACCTGGACGGCGCCTCGCTGTCCACCGTCAACGGCAACGTGTCGGCCAGCGGCCCCTACCGACAGGCCTATGCCAACGGCGCCGCCATCTTCGGCGCGACCGAGGGCTGCTGGGTCGCCAACGGCGTCGTCTACTTCACCGACAAGCAGGTCACGACCAGCCCGGCCCGCGCCGGCCGCATCTGGGCGCTGCACCTGGCCAGCATGACGCTGAAGGCCATCTTCGTCAGCAACAGCCTGCAGGTCGGCAACTCGCCGGACAACCTGTGCGTGAGCCCGCGCGGCGGCGTGCTGTTCTGCGAGGACGGCGGCACCGGCGGCCCGGGCAATGTGCCCGCGCTGACCTCGCAGCACCTCAAGGTCGTCACGCCTACCGGCGGCAGCTATGTGTTCGCGAAGAGCAACTACAACTTCACGCGTGCCCAGCTGGATGCCGTGGGCAAGACGGGCGCCGCCTCGGGCGACCAGCGCATGAGCGAGTGGGCCGGCTGCGTCTTCAGCCCCGATGGCCGCGTGCTGTTCGTCAACCTGTACCACGGCGTCACGCTGGCCATCACCGGCCCGTGGACGCGCGGCAGCCTTTGAGCCCCAAGGAAGCATCCATGAACAAGACCCTGATCGCCGCCGCGCTCGCGCTGGCCGCCGCCCTGCCCGCGCAGGCGCTGACCTTCGAAGGTGCCGTCACGCAAGGCGCCACCGTGGCCTCGGACTACAGCACCATCGGCCTGCTGTCCTTCGACCTGGACCTGGCCAACGGCAGCCCGGCCGTGCTGAGCTGGCGTCTCGATGACGAGGACCTGCTGGCCCCGATCGCCTTCAACGCCGTCATCCGCAACTACACCGGCACCGGCCTGCAGGGCCTGGTGCTGACGCTGGACCGCGGCAGCTTTGGCAGCGTGGGCACGGTCACGCGTCAGTTCGGCGGCGCAACCGTCGTCAGTGGCAGCGGCGCCACGCGCACGATCACGTTCACGCCCGAGGACTACCTCGACATCGAACTGGGCAATGCACTGGGAACCGGTGGCAAGACCGACTGGACGCTGGCGCAGGCCGGCTTCCAGGTCGGCGACCGCTTCAGCCTGACCGTCAGCGCCGTGCCGGAGCCCAGCCAGGTCGCGCTGCTGCTGGCTGGCCTGGGCGCCGTGGGCTGGGTGGCGCGCCGCCGCCGTTCGATCTAATCGGCCAAGGCGGCGGCAATGACGCCGCCGCCCAGGCAGACCTCGCCGTCATAGACCACGGCGCTCTGCCCCGGCGTGACGGCCCATTGCGGGTCGGTGAAGCGCAGCGCCAGCCGTCCCTGAGCGTCAAAGGCGACGCTGCAGGGAGCATCCGCTTGCCGGTAGCGCGTCTTGGCCGCCGCCATCCCGGTCGCGGGTGCGCGGCCGGCGACCCAGCTGAGATCGTCCGCCACCAGCGCCGGGCTCAGCAGCAGCGGGTGGTCGTGGCCTTGCACGGCGATCAGCGTGTTGCGCTCGATGTCCTTGGCTGCGACGAACCAGGGTTCATGCTCGCCGCCACCGCGCGGCGCGCCCTTGTCCTTCACGCCGCCAATCCCTAAGCCCTGGCGCTGGCCCAGCGTGTAGAAGGACAGGCCCACGTGCTCGCCCAGCTTGCGGCCGCGCTCGTCCTTGATGGGGCCGGGCTGGTGGGACAAATACTTGTTCAGGAACTCGCGGAACGGCCGCTCGCCGATGAAGCAGATGCCGGTCGAGTCCTTCTTCTTCGCGTTCGGCAGCCCGATCTCGGCGGCGATGCGGCGCACCTCGGTCTTGTGCAGCTCGCCCACCGGGAACAGCGTCTTCGACAGCTGGGCCTGGTTGAGCCGGTGCAGGAAGTAGCTCTGGTCCTTGGACGGGTCCAGCCCCTTCAGCAGCTGGAACGCGCCGCCCGCTTCGCGCACCCGCGCATAGTGGCCGGTGGCGATCTTCTCGGCGCCCAGCCGCATCGCGTGGTCCAGGAAGGCCTTGAACTTGATCTCGGCGTTGCACAGCACGT
>CBFGPX010000014.1:0-36208 GCA_965650725.1 uncultured Comamonadaceae bacterium
CCGCCGGACAGCGTGGTGGCGGCATCCGCCACCACGGTGCCACCCGATCCCGCCATCTCCAGCGCGTTGTCGATGCTGCCCGCGGCCGTCAGCGTCAGCGTGCCGCTGTTCAAGGTGAGCGTGCCGCTGCCGAGATTGGCGTCACCCGCCACGCTCAGCGTGCTGTTGTTGCGCACGAACACGGCGCCGCTGTGGCTGCCGCTGCTGTTGCCCGACAGCGTCAGCGTGCCGCCGCCGTCGATGTAGAGCGCGTTGGCCCCCGAGAGCTGGCCCGAGAACGTCGTGCTGGCGCCACCCGCGAGCATCAGGTAGCCGCTGTTCAGCGACACGGTGCCGGCGCCGGCGATGGAGGCCACCGTCTCGTCCTGCATGACGCGCAGCGTCGCGCCCGCAGCCACCGTCACGGCCGACGCGTCGGCAATGGCGCCGCCCGCGCGGTTGGCGTCCAGCGTGCCGGCCGACACGGTGGTCGCGCCGCTGTAGCTGTTGTTGCCGGTCAGGGCCAGCGTGCCGCTGCCCGTCTTCGTCAGGCCGCCGGTGCCGCCGATGGCGCCGGCAAAGCTGCCGCTGCCACCGTTGCCGCCCGCCGTCAGCGTGTAGCTGCCGAGGCTCACGCTGCCATCGCCGGTCAGCGAGCCCACGACCTCGCTGGCGGACAGGTTCAGCGTCGTGCCGGCGCTCATGACGACGGCCGAGGTGTCGGCGATGGCCGCCCCGCCGGCCAGCGTCAGCGAGCCGGCGCTCAGCGTGGTGTTGCCGGTGTAGGTGTTGCTGCCCGACAGCGTCAGCGTGCCGCTGCCCTGCTTGGTCAGCCCGCCCGTGCCGCCGATGGCGCCCGAGAAGCTGGTGCTGCCGTTGCCGCTGGTGGTCAGCGTGTTCGCGCCCAGCGACACCGCGCCCGCGCCCGCCAGCGAGGCGATGGTCTCGGCGGCATTCAGCGCCAGCGTGGCGCCCGAGCTCACCGTCACGGCCACCGCATCGTTCAGCGCCGCGCCGCCGTTCAGCGCCAGCGTGCCGGCCGACACGGTGACGGCGCCGCTGTGCGTGTTGCTGCCGCTCAGCGTCAGCGTGCCCGCGCCCGTCTTGGCCAGGCTGGCCGACCCCGACAGCGTGCCCGACAGCGTGGCGGCGTTGGGCGTTTCGATGGTGGAGGCGCCCGTCACTGCGATGTTGTGGCTCAGCGTCACGCCGCTGCCGTTGATCAGCAGCGTCGAGCCGGCCAGCGTGAGGGCACCGCTGCCAAGGTTGCTGGCGTCGTTGATCGCCACGACGCCGCCGGTCAGCGTGGTCGTGCCGGTGTAGCTGTTGTTGCCGGTGAGGCTGATGCGGCTGTTGGCACCGCTGCCCGGCGTGATGCCCAGGTTGCGGCTGCCGCCGCTCTCGGAGATCGTGCCGCTGAAGGTCACGTTGCTGTTGCCCGAGTTGCCGTTGGCCAGCGTGGCGTTGCCGGCCAGCACGATGTTGTTGGCCACCGTCATCGTGCCGACGCTGATGAAGCCCAGCGTTGCACCGCTGTTCAGCACGATCTGGCCCGTGCCTAGCGTGCCTGCGGCATAGGCCACCAGGTAGCCGTTGTCCACGGTTTGCGTGCCGCTGTGCGTGTTGCTGCCGTACAGCGACAGGAAGTAGGCGGCGCCTGCCTTGGTGTAGTTGCCGGCGCCGCTGAGGTTGCCCTTCAGGATGATGTCCGCGACCGTGGTCGTGAACGTGGCCCCACCGCCGCCGATGACGACGTCGCTGCCCAGCGTCAGCGCGCCGCTGCCGGTGGCCGTGGTGAGGCCGGCACCGTCCAGCGTCAAGGTGCCGGTGCCGGTGTGGGTCAGGGCCGCACCGTTGTTGGTGATGGAGCCGCTGCCGTTCAGCGTGCCGGACAAGGTCAGCGCACCGCTGCCCGACTTCGCGAAAGTGGCGCCGCCGCTGCCGATCAGCATCACGTTCGACAGCGTGTGCGCCGCAGTGCCGGTGTCCTGCAGCGTGCCGCCGTCCAGCCTCACAGCGCCGGATGACAGGTGGTCGACCTCGGCGATGCTCAGCGTGCCGCCGTTCACGGCGATGTTGCCGCTCATGCCCGCGCGGTTGCCGGTGTTGGCCAGCACCAGCGTGCCGGCGCCGCCCTTGTCCAGCGTGCCGCTGCCGGCCAGCGCCGCGGCCAGGGTGACGCTGCCGCTGGCGTTCGTGAAGCTCAGCGTCGTGCCCGCCCCCAACGTGATGGTGGCGCCGCTGCTGACGGTAAGGCCGGCCGCCGCATCGGCATTCAGCGTCAGGCTTTCGTTGAGGGCCAGGGCGCCGGCCAGCGACACGCTGGCGCCGTTGAAGGCGCTGCCCAGCACCAGGGTCTGGCTGCCGGTGGCGTCCGCCGCGGCGATGGCCACCGCCTCGCTCAGGCTCACGCCGTTGCTGATGTCGATGGTGGCGGTGTCGGTGGTGTTGGTGACGTAGATGCTGTCGCTGCTGACCGTGACGTCGGCCGTCGCCGTGGCGCCGGCGCCGTCCGCCAGCAGCAGGCGCACGGTCGCGTCGCCCGCCGGCGTGTCGTTGCGGTAGGTGATGCGCTGGAGGACGTTGTCCACCAGCGCGCGCGTCGCCGCCGCGGCGCTGCTGGTGAAGCTGATGCTCAGCACACCGCCGGCCAGGCTGTAGGTGGCGAAGGTCTGGGCGCCCGACTGCAGGTTGCCGCTGGTGGTGCCGGTGACCGTGAAGGCCGCGCCCGCGGTGTTGAAGCCGAACACATCGGCGCTCACCGCCGTGCCGGCGCGCTGCACCGTCAGCGTCGCGCCCTGCCAGTTGCCGTTGCCGCCGTTCAGTGCATCCAGCTCGGCATCGGTCGCGCCGGCATTGCCGCCGGCATCCAGCCCCACGCTGGCGCCCACGCCCGCCCAGGTGACGCTGTCGCCGCCCAGGTTGGCCAGCACCGGCGCGCTCTGCAGGCTGACCGACTTGACGCCGGCCGCGCTGTCGGAGTTGCCGTCGTTGACGACGAAGCCGACCGAGCGCGTGCCCGGGGTGGGCGTGCCCGCCGTGTTGGCATAGGTGACGGCCCGCAGCGCGGCCTGCCATTGCGCAACCGTCGCGGTGGCGCCGGCCGAGCTCAGCGACAGCACGCCGCTGCCGCCGTTGTAGCTGGCGCTGATGTTGCCGAAGCTGGTGGCGTTGTCGTTGGTGAAGGCCAGCACATCCTCGCCGTTCTGGAAGCCGGCGCCGATGGACACCGTGGCGCTGGCCAGCGTGCTGGTGTCGGCGTCGCTCAGCGCCAGGCTGGCGTCGACCGCGATGGGCGCGCCGGTGCTGGTGGACGTGGCGCCGCCGCTGGGGGTGACGACCGCCGAGTCGTCGGTGGCGGTGACGGAGAGCGTCTTGGTGACCGTGCTGCTGCTGGTCGAGCCGTCGTTGACGGCGAAGCTGATCGTGCGGCTGGCGGTGTTGGGCGTATCCGACGAGTTGGCGTAGGTCACCGCGCGCAGCGCGGCCTGCCATTGCGCCACCGTGGCGGTCGCGCCGGCCGAGCTCAGCGCCAGCACGCCGGTGCCGGCCGTGTAGCTGGCGGTGATGTTGCCGAAGGTCGTGGCATTGGTGTTGCTGAAGGCCAGCACGTCCTCGCCGCTCTGCAAGCCGCCGGTGATGGACACCGTGCCGCTGCTCAGCGTGCTGCTGTCGGCATCGCTCAGCGTCAGCCCGGCGTCCACCGCAACGGGGGTGCTGGCGACGTTGTTGCCCTCGGTGAAGGCGGTGGTGCCGCCGCTGGCCGAGGCCACGGGCGTGTCGTTCGCCGCCGTGATGCTGACGGTCTTGGTGGTGGCCGAGCTGCTGGTCGTGCCGTCGTTGACGACGAAGCTCAGCGTGCGGTTGCCGGTGTTGGGGCTGTCCGAGCTGTTGGTGTAGGTCACCGAGCGCAGCGCGGCCTGCCATTGCGCCACCGTGGCCGTGGCGCCGGCGGACGTCAGCGTCAGGATGCCCGTGCCGGCCGCGTAGCTGCCGCTGATGTTGCCCATCGTGCCCGGGTTGTTGGTGAAGGCCAGCGTGTCCTGGCCGTTCTGGAAGCCGCCGGTGATGGAGACCGTGCCGCTGGCCAGCGTGGCGTTGTCGGCGTCGCTGAGCGTCAGGCCGCTGTCGACGACGACGGGCGTGCTGGCGACGTTGTTGCCCTCGGTGAAGGCCGTGGTGCCGCCGCTGGCGGTGGCCACCGGGGCGGCGTTGGGGGAGATGGCGGCTTCGAAGTTCAGGTCGTCCAGCGACAGGTACAGATTGGCGCCGGAGATCGTGAAGTGCGTGATGTACTGGAAGGCCGTGTTGGCCGACAGATTGATGTTCTGCTGCAGCGTGAATGAGTTGTTGCTGGCGTAGGTGAGCGCGGTCCCCGCCACCGCCCCGTTGTAGGGGGTGATGGTGATATTGGCGGTCGCCTTGCCATCGAAACTCAGGCCCGCCAACCGGAAGATGCTGCCGTCCGCCGCCTCGATCCTGACGCTGGTCGTGCCACCCAATTCGTAGGCGTCAAGCAGCAGGAAGTGGTCGCTGCCGTCATTGCCCAGCGCTGTAATTCCCGAGTCATTGCGCACCAGCGTGTCATAGGTGTTGCTCCCGGTCTGGGTGTACTTGATGCCGTCGAGCGTGAAGATGTTGGTGGCGGCCCCCGAGTTGAGGGCGTTGTCGTCGTAGTTCTCGTCGGCGGGCACCGCCAGCAGCCCCTGGAAGCCGGCGAGGCGGTCCGGCGCCGCGAACAGGCCGGTCTCGACGGGTCCTGTCTGCTGCTCCAGCACCCAGTCGCCGCCCCGGGCGGCGGCGCCGGTGTCGTCCGACGACGCGCTGACGTCCGCGCCCGTGGCGGCGGCCACGCCGGCGATGAAGGCCCGGCCCGCATCGTCGGCACCGGCCTTGCAGCCGTACAGCAGCAGGTCGCCGTCAGGTGCGAGTGCCGCGCCTATGGCCTGCAGGTCTGCCGCGTGCGCGGCCAGCGTGGTCGTCGTCAGCCACACCGAGCCGGCCTGCACGCCGCCAGCCTGGCCATGCGAGACGAGGGAGATGGCGTCCAGGCCCTGGCGCCCCTGCAGGTACTGCGCCATCTGCGCCAGCCCGTCACGCCCGCTGTCCAGCAGCACGACCTCGGTGCCCTCGCGCACGCCGTCGCGCAGCGTCTGCCAGCCTTCCACGCCGGTGTCGATGAACACCACCTCCTGCCGCGGCGTGGCCACGGCCGCCGGCGCCAGCTGCGCCAGATGCTGGGCGGCTTCCGCCAGCGTTGCGGCATGGCCGGCCTCCGCCGCCGTCGCCGTGTCCGCGTGCACGGCCTCGACAACTGTCGCCACCGCCGCCGCATCGAACATCAGGCGCGGCTCCAGCGCCATGGGCCGCAGCAGCGTGCGCGCGGGTGCGACGGCCGTGTCGCCGGTGCCGGCCGTGCGGCTGCCTGAGCTGCGCTTGCCCCGGCCGCTGGCCACCTCGGCGACGGCGACGAAGGTGCGGGTGACGTCGTTCCACAGGCTGCGGTACAGGTGGTTCATGGCGAGGGCCTTCGGCGAGGGAAAGGGATCAGCGGGCGGCCGGCGGCGTCACGATGACGCGACCGCTCATGCCGGCGATGAGGTCGGGAAAGCGGCCCCGGATGGCGCCGACGAACTTGACCGACTGGCTGACGGGATCGACGCGCGCCGCGGTGCGCACCACGGCGGCGGGGTAGCTGCGGCCGGTCTCGTCGATGCGGATCTCGAAGGCCGAGCCGACCTTCAGGAAGGCCATCCACTGCGAGGGCGCGATGAACTCCAGCTCCAGCGTCGAGTCGTCGATGATCTCCAGCAGCGGCTGGCCGGGCTGCACGTACTGCTGCTCGCGCACCTTCTGCTCCGACACGCGGCCGGCGAAGGGCGCCGCGATGGCGCACTTGCCCAGCATGACGGTGTTGAACGAGACATCGGCGCGCGCCTTGGCGGCCTCGGTCTGGGCCAGTTCCAGCTCCAGCTTGCCGGCCGAGTTCAGCTCGGCCAGGCGGGTGGTAGAGCGCAGCGTGGCCTCGGCGGCGTCGAGCTGGGCACGGGCCTTCTGCGCCTGTGACTGCTGCAGCGAGCAGTCGAAGGCCACCAGCGTCTGGCCGGCCTTGAAGAAGCCGCCCTCGGCGACGGGCAGCGACTGGATCTTGGCGCCGACCTCGGCGGCCAGCGTGGTGAAGCGCTTGGGCGTGAGCTGGGCGCGCACCTCGCGCTCGACCGCAACGGGCTTGGGCTGCGCGACGGTCAGCGCCGCCTGCAGCAGCAGGGCCGTGCCGGCAAGCCAGCGCGGCGTCGAATGGGACCACAACATCGGCGCGTCCGTTCAGGGCTTGACGGGCGCCTCGGCGGCCGGCAGCTTGCCGGCGTCCCAGGCCTGCAGCGCACTGGCGACGCGGGCGGTCAGCTCGGCGATGGGCAGCGTGTCGCCGGCGGCGATGGCGGGCTCCAGGCCCAGCGTGGCCTGCAGCTTGGAGGCCGCCGCCTGCGCATTGGACAGCGCCTGGTAGCGGCGCAGCTGGGCCAGGATGGCGACGGTCTGCTGCGACACGCGCTCCAGCTGGGTCTGGCGCGCGGCGGCTTCCTGGTTGCTGACGTGCTGCAGGATGCGGGTCTGCACCTGCGCGATGCTGTCGGCGCGTTCGTACTGCCGGATCGAGTTGGCGTACTGCAGCCGCGCCACGTGCAGCTGCGACAGCACGGCCATCTGCATGGCCATGCGCCTCTGGTCGGCCAGCTGCACGCCGGCCTCGGCCATGCGCTGCTGCGCGGGCGCGGCCAGCAGGCCCAGCAGGTTCAGCGACAGCTGCAGCCCGGTCTCGTTCCAGGACTGGTTGATGAGGTAGCGGTCGTCCGAGTGGCGCGTGGCGTAGTTGAACGACAGGCCCGGGAACATGCGCAACATGGCGCGGCGCGTCTCCAGGCGGGCGATGCGGGCGTTGTAGACGCTCTCGCGCAGCTCGGCGTTCTGCGCCAGCGCCTGCTCCTCCAGCTGCTCCACCGGCACCTGCAGCCAGCTCGCGTTCAGCGCGTTGGCCGGCTCCACGACGGCCAGCGGCTGGTGGCGCGGCGCGTTGATCAGTGCTGCCAGCTCGATGCGGGCCGTAGACAGCTCCTGCTCCACCAGCTCCAGCAGACGCAGGTTGTCCAGCAGCTGGCCCTGGAAGCGCAGCGGCTCCAGCGGCGAGCGCAGGCCCTCGGCCTCGACCTTGCGGGCATCGGCCAGCGCCTCCTCGCCCAGCTGCGTGGCCTGCTTCAGCTCGGCGGCCAGCTTCTGCGCAGCGGCCACGCGCCAGAAGGCGGTGCGCACGTCCTGCACCAGCAGGTGCAGCGCGCGCCGGCTGCGCTCGGTGGCGATCAGGTAGCGGTCGGCGCTCTGGCGGGCCGCGTAGTAGCTCTGGCCGAAGTCGAGCAGGCTCCAGGAGAAGGTCAGGTCGGCGGTGCTGGACTTGCGCTCGGACGAGATGGACTGGCCACCGATGGTGCGGCCGGTGGACAGGTCTTCCTGCAGCGTCAGCAGGTCGTTGCTGCGGTCGCGGTAGCCCGCCGAGGCGACCAGCCGCGGCAGCATGTCGTAGCGGCCGGCCTCCATGCCCTCGAAGGCCAGCGCCTCGTCCATGCGGCGCACGCGCCGTTCGGCGTTGTACTTGAGCGCCCGGGCGATGGCCTCCTCCAGGCGCAGCGGCCCGGCCAGCGGCGCCACGTCGCGCTGCAAGGCCAGGCCGTCGGCCTTGGCGATCTCGGCCACCTCGCGGGGCGTGACCGGCTGCGGCTGCAGCGTGGAACACGCGGTCAATGACAGGCCCGCTGCGGCCGTCGACAAGAGCTTGAGCCAGGTTTGCATGTTCAGTGTGGGTGTGTGGTTAGCATGCGCGGAGGCCTGCGGCGCAAGCCCTCCCCTGGCACCATCCTAGGGCAGCAAGTAAAGCCGCTTTCTTCACGTCGCGCACAATCGCTCGCCGCTGCCCCGAACCAGCCCTTGACGTTTCCTGCCACCCAACCGCCCCTCCTGCCACAGCAGATCGCGTCGGCGAACCCCGAACAAGTCGAGCTGACGGCCCGCTGGCTGGCGCCGCTCAATGACGCCTTGATGGCCTACTGCCTGGCGCTGCGGGCCGAGGTCGACGCGGCGCTCGCGCCGCAGTTGCCGGACGCCGCGGGCAAGCCCTACCCCTATGGCCGCTGCGAGGAGATCACGCAGCAGGTTCACGCCCGGCTGCAGCAGCGGCTGCGCCGGCCTGGCCATCCGGTGGAGCAGGCGCTGCGCGGCTTCATCGACAGCGGCGGCTGGCTGCGCTCCGTCTGGGGCGTGCTGCGCGAGCAGTACTTCCAGAACGCGTTGCAGATGGGCACGCTGTACGTGGACGTGTCCAACGACACCGTGGTCGTCAGCAAGCCGCCGGTCGAGATCCTGCCCATGGCGGACTCGGGCCTGGTGCCGGTACGCGACCTGGCTCATTTCCGCCAGACCGCCGAGCGCTACTGGGGTGCGACGCTCTATGCCAACCACCTGGTGCCGATGCTGGCGCCGATGCTGCCCATCGTGTCGGTCAGCCCGGGACGGCTGCGGCCGGGCCTGCAGTCGGCCTGCGACTACATGATCGAGCTGATGCGCCGTGACGGCTTCCAGCAGGCCGAAGCCTGGCTGCGCGACGGCCCGCCACCACCACCGGACCTGCGGCTGCCCCACCTGCCCGCCGACCTGCGGCCCTGGACGACCGACCCGCGCCAGGAGGCGCTGCAGGCCTGCGCGCGGGCCCGCGCCGCCGGCGCCGCCACCGACCCGCACTGGCGCGTCGCCCGGGTCAGCGACTACCTGCGGCTGTTGCGCGAGCCCGCCTCACAGGCCTGAGGCTGCTGCACAGGTCGTTGATTTACAATGCGTTTCTGCTCATGACGAGCCCGCCGGCGGCGCTTCCCTGAAGTCCTGCCGGTCGACGTGGAGAACGGCCCCGGCAGCGCCCGGGCCGTTTTCGTTTCCGCAGCCGCAGCCACTGGACACATACCATGTACCGCTGTGCCCTCCCGCTGGTGCTTGCCGCCAGCAGCCTGGTCGCCCACGCCCAGCAGCACCGCCCCTTCCCCGCCCACGCGCTGCGCGGCGAACTGCAGATCACGCAGTTCCCCGAGGCCCGCATGAACGGCAAGCCCGTGCGCTTCGCGCCCGGCGCCCGCATCAAGAACGACGTGAATCTGTGGGTGCCGCCGGCCGGCCTCGCGGGCCAGAAGCTGGTCGTGCACTACACCTTCGAGAGCAGCGGGCTCGTCATGGACGCGTGGGTGCTGAACCCCGCCGAACTGGCCAACAAGCCCTGGCCCACCACGCCGGCCGAATCGGCCACCTGGGCCTTCAACCCCGGCAACCAGACCTGGATCAAGCGATGAACGAGACCTCTCAGAAGAAGGTCTATATCAAGACCTTCGGCTGCCAGATGAACGAGTACGACTCGGACAAGATGGCCGACGTGCTGGGCGCCGCCAAGGGCTACACCCCCACCGACGACCCGGAGCAGGCCGACCTCATCCTGTTCAACACCTGCTCGGTGCGCGAGAAGGCGCAGGAGAAGGTGTTCAGCGACCTCGGCCGCGTGAAGCACCTGAAGGCCAAGGGCGTGATGATCGGCGTGGGCGGCTGCGTCGCCTCGCAGGAAGGCGCCGCCATCATCGAGCGCGCGCCCTATGTGGACGTGGTGTTCGGCCCGCAGACGCTGCACCGCCTGCCGCAGATGCTGGAGGCCCGCCGCGAACAACGCCGCCCGCAGGTGGACATTTCCTTCCCCGAGATCGAGAAGTTCGACCACCTGCCGCCGGCCAAGGTCGAGGGCGCCTCGGCCTTCGTGTCCATCATGGAAGGCTGCTCCAAGTACTGCAGCTACTGCGTGGTGCCTTACACGCGCGGCGAGGAGGTCTCGCGGCCGTTCGACGACGTGCTGACGGAGATTGCGGGCCTCGCCGACCAGGGCGTCATGGAGATCAACCTGCTGGGCCAGAACGTCAATGCCTACCGGGGCAGGATGGGCGACACGGCCGAGTTCGCCGACCTCGCCCTGCTGCTGGAGTACGCGGCAGAGATTCCCGGCATCCGCCGCCTGCGCTTCACGACCAGCCACCCCAATGAGTTCAGCCCGCGCCTCATCGAGGCCTACGGCAAGATCCCGCAACTCGTGAACCACCTGCACCTGCCCGTACAGCACGGCAGCGACCGCATCCTGATGGCGATGAAGCGCGGCTACACGGCGCTGGAGTTCAAGAGCATCGTCCGCAAGCTGCGCGCCATCCGCCCGGACCTGCGCCTGGCCAGCGACTTCATCGTCGGCTTCCCCGGCGAAACCGACGAGGACCACGCCAGGCTGATGAAGCTGGTGCACGATGTCGGCTTCGACGCGAGCTTCAGCTTCATCTTCAGCCCCCGCCCCGGCACGCCGGCGGCTGCCTTGGAGGACACGACGCCCTACGAGGTCAAGGTCAAGCGCCTGCAGGAACTGCAGGCCGCCATCGAGGCGCATGCGCTGACCATCTCGCAGGGCATGGTCGGCCGGGTCGAGAAGGTGCTCGTCACCGGCAACGCCCGCAAGGACGCGTCCGAGCTGATGGGCCGCACCGAGTGCAACCGCATCGTCAACTTCGCGGGCTCACCCAGGCTGATGAACCAGCTGGTGGACGTGCGCATCACGACCGCGTTCGCGCACTCGCTGCGCGGCGAGGTCGTCACGACCGAGGACGTGCTCAGCGCCTGACACTGAGCAGCCACCACTGCGGCAGGGCGACGCCGAGCACCAGCAACGCGTAGCCGGCCATCTTGCCGTCGCGGCCCAGCAGCAGCAGCGAGAGGACCACGGCGGCGCAGCCACCCGCCGTCCCCCAGCCCCACAGCCGCCGCCACGCCAGCGACTTCGCCTCGCGCCACCACAGCCCCTTGATCGCCAGCGCCAGCAGCGCCGCCAGCCCCCAGGCGGGCGCGAACAAGTTGGCGAGATGCCAGAAAGCGTCGAGAGGGCTCATCCAGGCTTGACCCGTATCAGAAGCGGCAAAGCCGCGAATCCTACAATTCGTCTCCATGTCGGTCTTCGCTCTCGGCCTGAATCACAACACCGCCCCGCTCGATCTGCGCGGGCGGTTTGCGTTCACGTTGGAGCAACTGGCGCCGTCGCTGACCGGCCTGAGGCAGAAGCTGACCGTACCTGTTCAAGGGGCACCCGAGGCCGCCATCCTGTCGACCTGCAACCGCACCGAGGTCTATGTGGCCGCGCCCTCGGCCCAGGTGCAACCGGCCATCGCCTGGCTGGCCCAGACAGGCGGCGTGGACGCCGGCGCGCTGCGCGAGCACGCCTACGTGATGCAGGGCAGCGCCGCCGCGCGGCACGCCTTCCGCGTCGCCAGCGGGCTGGACTCCATGGTGCTGGGCGAGCCGCAGATCCTGGGCCAGATGAAGCAGGCCGTGAAGGAGGCCGAGGCCGCCGGCGCTTTGGGCACCACGCTGCACCAGCTGTTCCAGCGCAGCTTCTCGGTCGCCAAGGAGGTGCGCAGCTCCACCGAGATCGGCGCCCACTCCATCAGCATGGCCGCCGCCGCCGTGCGACTGGCCGGCCAGCTGTTCGAAGACCTGGCGCAGACGCGCGTGCTCTTCGTCGGCGCCGGCGAGATGATCGAGCTGACCGCCACGCACTTCGCCGCGCGCACGCCGCGCCACATGGCCGTGGCCAACCGCACGCTGGAGCGCGGCGAGAAGCTGGCCATCCGCTTCGGCGCCGAGGCCGTGCGCCTGTCCGACCTGCCCGAGCGCCTGCACGAGTTCGACATCGTCGTGTCCTGCACCGCATCCAGCCTGCCGCTGATCGGCCTGGGCGCCGTCGAGCGAGCGCTCAAGAAACGCAAGCACCGCCCGATGTTCATGGTCGACCTGGCCGTGCCGCGCGACATCGAGCCCGAGGTCGCCCAGCTGGACGACGTCTACCTCTACACCGTCGACGAACTGGCCCAGCAGGTGCAGACCGCCGGTGAGAAACGCCAGGCCGCCGTCGAGCAGGCCGAGGCCATCGTCGAGACCGGCGTGCAGAGCTTCATGCACTGGCTGGACCAGCGTCACACCGTGCCGCTGATCCAGGCCCTGCACGCCCAGGCCGACGACTGGCGCGCGGTGGAGATCGCCCGCGCGCGCAAGCTGCTGGCCAAGGGGGCCGACATGGACGAGGTGCTGGACGCGCTGTCCAAGGGCCTGACGCAGAAGCTGCTGCATGGCACGCTGGCCGAGTTGCACGCCAGCGACGGCGAGCAGCGCCTGCAGCTGGCGCAGACCGTCTCTCGCTTGTTCCTGCGCGGCAGGCAGTCCTAGCGGCGCTCACCGCCGCCGCCCGGCGCCACCGCTGCGCCGCTCCTGACTGCCTTTCCATCGCCCGCCCATGAAAGACTCCCTGCGCCAGCAGTTCGACCGCCTCGCCTTCCGCCTCGCCGAGCTGGACACCATACTCGCCGACGGCAGCATCGCGTCGGACATGAAGCGCTACCGCGCGCTGACCCGGGAGCAGGCCGAGGTGTCGGGCCTCGTCGAGCGCTACCGCCGCTATCAGGCGCACGAAGCCGACCTCGCCGCCGCCCGCGACATGCTGGCCGACCCGGAGATGGCCGAGATGGCCCGCGAGGAGATCGCCACCAACGAGGCCGCGCTGGCCGCGCTGGACCAGGAGTTGCAGCTCGCGCTGATCCCCAAGGACCCGGACGACGAGCGCAATGCCTTCCTCGAAATCCGCGCCGGCACCGGCGGCGACGAGTCGGCGCTGTTCGCCGGCGACCTGGCCCGCATGTACCTGCGCTTTGCCGAGAGCCAGGGCTGGCGCACCGAAATCATGTCCGAGAACGTGTCGGACCTGGGTGGCTACAAGGAACTGGTCGTCCGCGTGGAAGGCGACGGCGTCTACGGTCGGCTGAAGTTCGAGAGCGGCGGCCACCGCGTGCAGCGCGTGCCGGCCACCGAGACCCAGGGCCGCATCCACACCAGCGCCTGCACGGTCGCCGTGATGCCCGAGCCGGACGAAGCCGAGGCCATCACGCTGAACCCGGCTGACCTGCGCATCGACACCTTCCGCGCCAGCGGCGCCGGCGGCCAGCACATCAACAAGACCGACTCCGCCGTGCGCGTGGTGCACCTGCCCACCGGCATCGTGGCCGAATGCCAGGACGGCCGCAGCCAGCACAGCAACAAGGCCAAGGCGCTGCAGGTGCTGCAGGCCCGCATCCAGGAAAAGGAACGCAGCGAGCGCGCCGCCAAGGAGGCCGCCACCCGCAAGGGCCTGATCGGCACCGGCGACCGCAGCGACCGCATCCGCACCTACAACTTCCCGCAGGGCCGGCTGACCGACCACCGCATCAACCTGACGCTGTACAAGCTCGGGCAGATCATGGATGGCGACCTGAACGACGTCATCCAGGGCCTGCTGGCCGCCCAGGCCGCCGAGCAACTGGCCGAGCTGGAAGCCGGCCGCACATGACCGTCGACGACGCCCTCGCCCTGGCCCGCCAGCTCGGCGTCGAGCGCGGCGACGCGCAGACGCTGCTGAGCCACCTGACCGGCCAGGGCCGCGCCTGGCTGGTCACGCATGGCGACTCGCCCGTGCCCGGCGCTGAAGGCCTGCTGCGCCGCCTGGCCGGCGGCGAACCGCTGGCGCACCTGACCGGCTGGCAACCCTTCCACGGCCTCGTGCTGCAGGTCAACCCGGCCACGCTGATCCCGCGGCCCGACACCGAAACGCTGGTGGACTGGGCGCTGGAGCTGCTGGCCGAACACCCCGGCGAGCCCCGCGTCGTGGACCTCGGCACCGGCAGCGGCGCCATTGCGCTGGCCATCAAGGCGGCCTGCCCGCGCGCGCGGGTCACGGCCGTGGACTTCAGTGCCGACGCGCTGGCCGTCGCGCGCGCCAACGGCGAACGCCTGGGCTTGCCGGTGGACTGGCGCCTGGGCAGTTGGTTCGAGCCGCTCGCCGGCCAGCGCTTCGACCTCGTCGTCAGCAACCCGCCCTACATCGCCGGAGACGACCCGCACCTGCCGGCGCTGCACCACGAACCCATCACCGCGCTGACGCCCGGCGGCGACGGCCTGGCCGACCTGCAGACGCTGATTGATGCGGCGCCGCAACATCTGACGCACGGTGGCTGGCTGCTGCTGGAGCATGGCTGGGACCAGGCCGATGCGGTCGCGCGGCGCCTGACCGAACGCGGCTACTCAAGGCAGGCGCTGCGCCGCGACCTCGCGGGCAGGGCCCGCGCCAGCGGTGGGTGCTGGGCCGCTTGAACCCGTCGCCTGTTTGCGTGATCTTTTCCCACCAGTTCGTCATTCCCGCGAACGAACTGCCGGCGTAGTATCGAATCCCGGTGCCTGCCTTGCACCGCGCAGGAGACGACCATGACCCGCCTCGCCAGCGCTGCAGTACTGAGCCTCTCTGCCCTTCTCAACCTGCCGGCCCTTGCGGCCGAGGTCGACGCCCATCCGCGCTGGCAGGCGCGATTGCAGCTCTCCAGCTCCGACAGCCCGCAAGATGCCCGCCCGCTGCTGGGGGGATCGCGCGTGCTCAGCGCCAACCTGCTGGGCGACTACTACCTGACCCGCTCCGGCATTTCCGGCCTCAGCGGCGGCCTGCGCGCCACCGGCGGCCTGCTGACCGGCCCGCTGTCGATCTCGCAAAGCAGCGGCGGCCTGGCGCTGGGCATGGGCCCGGTGGCGGCCGGCCGGCGCAACCTCACGCTGAATGGCGCCGACGCCTATGCGCTGGAACCCAGCGGCAACCTGTCCTACCTGGGCATCGGCTACACGGGCCGCATGACCGGCGGCGGCCTGTCCTTCAGCGCCGACCTGGGCCTGGTCTCCGGCAGCGTGGGCCTGCGGCTGGGCCGCAGCAGCGCCCAGGGCTTCGAGGATGCGATGCGCGACCTGCGCTTCAAGCCCCTGCTGCAACTGGGTCTGGCCTACAGCTACTGACGGCGACGCGCAAGCGTCCCGGATAATTGTGGTTTTGCCTTACCGAGAACTGCAATGAGCGACGTTCAGCAACGCATCGACGACCTGGTCAAGTCCAACCGCGTCATGCTCTTCATGAAGGGCACGGCACAGTTCCCGATGTGCGGCTTCTCCGGCCGCGCCATCCAGATCCTGAAGGCCGCCGGCGCCACCGACATCAAGACCTTCAACGTGCTGGAAGACGAGGCAGTGCGCCAGGGCATCAAGGATTACGCCAACTGGCCCACCATCCCGCAGCTCTACATCAACGGCGAGTTCGTCGGCGGCTCGGACATCATGATGGAGATGTACGAGTCGGGCGAGTTGCAGCAGGCCCTCGCCGCCTGATGGTTCAAAGGCTCGTCGTCGGGCTGACCGGCGCGACGGGTGCAGCCTACGCGCTGCGCCTGCTGCGCCGCGCGCGCGAGCTGGGCGCCGAGACCCACCTGATCGCCACGCCCGCCGGCATCCTGAACGCCCACCACGAGCTGGGCCTGGATCGCTCCACGCTGGAGGCCGAGGCCGATCACGCCTACTCGCCCGGCGACGTCGGCGCCTGCATCGCCAGCGGCAGCTTCGCGACCGCCGCGATGGTCGTCGCACCCTGCTCGATGAAGTCACTGGCGGCCATCGCCCATAGCCTGGGCGACAACCTGCTGACACGCGCCGCCGACGTGACGCTGAAGGAGCGCCGCCGCCTCATCCTGATGGTGCGCGAGACGCCGCTGAACCTGGCCCACCTGCGCAACATGGTCGCCGTGACCGAGATGGGCGGCATCTGCTTCCCGCCGCTGCCGGCCTTCTATCACCACCCCAGGACCATCGAGGAGATGGTCAACGAGACCGCCGAGCGGGTGCTGGAGCTGGCGGGCGTCGCCTCGGCGCAGCCCAAGTCCTGGACCGGCTTGTAAGCGCCATCAGCCGGGCAAATCCGGCGCTGCTGCGGCGTTTGCACCACCACCGCCACGGAGAAGATCGGCTCCCGACTTCGCTCCGTGGATTTGCGGTGTTATCCAAGCTCAACAACTCCCTGCTCAGCTATCTGAGCACGCAAGGCCAGGCCAGCTCGACCACAAGCGGCGGCACGGCCGGCACGAGTGCCAAGACGCAAGCCCTGTCGCAGGCCGCCATGCAACGCGCCGCGAGCACAGCCAAGGCTGCAGGCGCCGTGCAGGCGCTGGAGAACGGGCAGAAGGCTCTCGCCACCGACCTGCGCGCCGCGATGGCCAAGGCCGGCGTCAAGCTCGGCGGGGCCGTCGAGTTCTCGGTGAAGTCCGACGGCAGCGTCAGCGTCAAGGGCAGCGACGCCGACAAGGCCGCCACCCAGGCCTTCCTGAAGGCCGACACCAGCAGCCCCAGCTTCGCCAGCCGCATCGCCACGCAGGCGCGCGACGCGATGAAGCTGTCCACCACCATCCAGCAGAGCGCTGCCATCTCGCAGGCCGCCAAGATGGCCAAGACCACGGGCGGCGTGGTCTCGCTGTACACCTCGCTGATGCAGCAGACCGCGGCCACCAGCGTGACGTTCTCGCTGTCGGCCGGCAGCAGCTCGCTGACCTATCCCGGCTCGCTGACGGCCAACGCCTGAACGACGAGGCAGTCCTGCGCATCAGGGCTTCTGAACAACGAGGCCGCGGCGCTCCAGCAGCGGCTCGATCCGGGGCTCGTGGCCCACCAGGTCGCGGAACAACACCATCGCATCCTCGCTGCCGCCGCGTGAAAGCAGCTTGGCGCGCAGTTGGTCACCGTTGGCACGCTTCAGGCCGCCGTTGGCCTGCAGCCATTCCACCGTGTTGGCGTCCAGCACCTCGCTCCAGATGTAGGCGTAGTAGCCGGCCGAGTAGCCACCCAGGATGTGGCTGAAGTAAGGCGTGCGGTAGCGCGGCGGCACCGGCGCGAAGTCCACGCCCTCTTCTTTCAGCACCTTGGCCTCGAAGGCCATCACGCCGTCCGCCGCTGGCATCTCGCCGAGCTTGAGTTGATGCAGGCGTTGGTCCAGCAGCGCCGAGCTGAGATAGGACAGCGTCTTGTAGCCCTGGTTGAAGCGCTTCGCGCGCGACACCTTGTCCAGCAGCTCGCGCGGCATGGCTTCGCCCGTCTGGTAGTGGCGCGCGTAGCTGGCCAGCACGCTGGGCGTGTCGGCCCAGACCTCGTTGACCTGCGACGGGTACTCGACGAAATCACGCGGCGTGCGGGCCAGGCTGGGGTAGCGGCTCTTGTTCAAGATGGCGTGCAGCGCATGGCCGAATTCATGGAACAGCGTCTCCACCTCGTCCCAGGTCAGCAGCGTGGGCTGGCCGGCCGGTGGCTTCGGGATGTTCAGGTGGTTGGCCGAGACCGGCAGCGTGCCCTCCAGCGGGTTCTGGCTCACATAGCTGTTGGCCCAGGCGCCACCGCGCTTGGCTGGCCGGGCGTACAGGTCGGCGATGAAAATGGCCAGTTGCTTGCCGTCGGTGTCGAACACGTCGTAGACGCGCACGTCATCGCGGTAGACCGGCAGGTCGGTGCGGCGCTTGAAGCTGATGCCGTACAGCTGCTGGGCCGCGAAGAACACGCCGCGCTCCAGCACGCTGGTGATCTCCAGATAGGGCTTGAGCTGGGCCTCGTCGAAGCCGTACTTGGCGGCGCGCAGCTTCTCGGCGTAGTAGCTCCAGTCCCAGGGTTGCAGCGCGAACGTGGGTTGGCCCTTGGCGGCCTGGTCGGCGTCGATGAGCTTCTGCAGTTCGGCCGCCTCCTGCTTCGCGACGGCGACGGCGGCCGGGGCCAGCTGGCGCAGCAGCGCGGTGGCGGCGGCCGGGGTCTTGGCGGTCTCGTCCTCCAGCACGAAGTCGGCCGGCGTCGCATAGCCCAGCAGCGCGGCGCGCTCCTGGCGCAGCGTCATCACGCGAGCCACGATGGCCGTCGTGTCGTTGGCATTGCCGCGGCTGCCACGCGCCACCGATGCACGGTGCAGGCGCTCGCGCAACGTGCGGTTCTGCAGCTCGGTCTCCAGCGGCTGGACGGTGGTGTTCAGCAGCGTCAGCAGGTACTTGCCTTCCAGGCCGCGCTTCTTGGCCGCATCGGCCGCCGCGGCGATCTGCGCGGCGCTCAGGCCAGCCAGTTCCTCGGCGCTGTCGACGACGATGGCCGAGTCATTGACCTCGGCCAGCACGGCGCGGCTGAAGCGCGCGCCCAGCGTCGCCATCTCGGCGTTGATCGCTTTCATGCGCGCCTTCTGCTCGTCGTTCAGCTGCGCGCCGGCGCGCACCATGTCGCGGCGGTAGCGCTCGATCAGACGCTTGGCTTCGGCGTTGGGCACCGCCTGGTCGCGGGCGGCGTACAGCGCCTCGACGCGGGCGAACAGCTTGGGGTTCAGCAGCACGGCGTCGCGCTGCGCGGCCAGCTTGGCAGCGTAGTCGCTCTGCAACTGCTGACGCGCCGGGTTGGTGTCGGCACCGCCCAGGCTGGACAACAGCGTGTTCGCGCGGGCGAGCAGGCGGCCGCTCTTTTCCCACGCGACGATGGTGTTGTCGAAGGTCGGCGCGGCGGGGTTGTCGGCGATGGCCTGGATCTCAGCCAGTTGCTCGGCCATGCCCTGGTCCAGCGCGGGCGCGAAATGCTCGTCCTTGAGCTTGTCGAACTGCGGGTAGCGCAGCGGCAGCGGGCTGACGCTCAGCAGCGGGTTGTCCGTGGCCTGCGCGCCGGCGAAGCCGGTGGCGAGCAGTGCGGACAGCAGGAAGGGCGCGAAGCGGGTGGCAGCGGGCATGGGCGACTTGTCTTGTGGACGAAATCGCCAAGGCTAACCGCTGCGCCTGCCCCGGCCAGAAGCAACGTGGCCATGTAAAGCCAGCTTTACGTCTGCCCGGGCAGCAGCCACTGCCGGCGGGCGCCGAACACCAGGTTGGGGTACTCGGCCCGGCCGCGGCTGCCGTTGTAGCGGCCCAGTGCCAGGAACAGGTCGCCCTTCTCGCGGTCCAGGTAGTGGCGCAGGATCACGCAGCCGAAGCGCAGGTTGGTCTGCATGTGGAACAGGCTGGCCGCGTTGCCGTCGCCGATGCTGCGGGTCCAGAACGGCATGACCTGCATGTAGCCCCGCGCACCGGCCGTGCTGATGGCGTATTTGCGGAAGCCGCTCTCCACCTGGATCAACCCCAGCACCAGGCTGGGCTCCAGGCCCGCGCGCTTGGCTTCGTACCAGACGGTTTCGAGGAACTCGATGCGGATCTGCGCCTCGGTCTTGCGCTTCTTCAGCCGCTCGCTCATGGCACCCAGCCAGCGCAGATAGGCCATGCGCGAGTCCACGTCGTCGAAGCGCGGCCGCGGCGGCGCGGACTGCGCGATGGCGCTGCTCAGCACCGAGCGCACCGAGTCGATCAGCGGTTCTTCGATCTGGGCGCCGGCCCGCGCCGTCAGCGGCGCGGCCAGCAGGCCCAGGATCGCAGCGCGACGCTTCAAAGCTTCAGCAGGCCCTTCAGGTGGCCCACCACGTCGCCCACGGCCACCTTGGTGGCGGCCTCGTCACGCCGGCCCTGGTACTCGACCTGGCCTTCCTTCAAGCCGCGATCGCCCAGCACCACGCGGTGCGGTACGCCGATCAGCTCCCAGTCTGCGAACATCGCGCCCGGGCGCTCGCCGCGGTCGTCCAGCAGCACGTCGATGTCCAGTGCCTTCAGCTCGCCGTAGAGCTTGTCGGCGGCGGCCTTCACCTCTTCGCTGCGGTCCGCGCCGATGGGGCAGATGACCACTGTGAACGGCGCGATCGCGTCCGGCCAGATGATGCCGCGCGCGTCGTGGTTCTGCTCGATGGCGGCACCCAGGATGCGCGTCACGCCGATGCCGTAGCAGCCCATCTCCATCAGCTTGGGCTTGCCGGTCTCGTCCAGGAAGGTCGCGTTCATCGCGGCCGAATACTTGGTGCCGAGATAGAACACATGACCCACCTCGATGCCGCGCTGGATGGCCAGCACGCCCTTGCCGTCCGGCGACGGGTCGCCGGCGACGACGTTGCGGATGTCGGCGACGACGTCCGGCTCGGGCAGGTCGCGGCCCCAGTTCACACCGGTCAGGTGGAAGTCCACCTCGTTGGCACCGCAAACGAAGTCGGCCATGTGGGCCACGGTGCGGTCGGCAATGATCTTGACGTCCTTGGCACCGATGGGGCCCAGATAGCCCGGCTTGCAGCCGAAGCGCGCCTCGATCTCGGCCACCGTCGCGAAGCGGAAGCCGCACTTCAAGCCTTCCAGCTTGCCGGCCTTGACCTCGTTCAGGTCGTGGTCGCCGCGCACCAGCAGCAGCCAGACCTGGCTCTTGACGATGTTGCCGTCCTTGTCCGTCTCGTCGGTGGCCAGCACCAGCGACTTGACGGTCTGTGACAGCGGCAGGCCCAGCAGCTCCGCGACCTCCGCACACGTCGCCTTGCCGGGCGTGGGCGTCTTGGTCAGCGCCTGCGCGGCAGCGGCGCGCTCACCCTGCGGCGCCAGCGCCTCGGCCAGCTCGATGTTGGCGGCGTAGTCGCTGGTGGGGCAGTAGATGATGGCGTCTTCGCCGGTGTCGGCGATGACCTGGAACTCGTGCGAGCGGTCGCCGCCGATGGCACCGGTGTCCGCCGCCACGGCGCGGTACTCCAAACCGAAGCGGTCGAAGATCTTGCAGTACGCCGCATACATGTTCTCGTAGCTGCGGCCGGCGGCGTCCACGTCACGGTCGAAGGAGTAGGCGTCCTTCATCGTGAACTCGCGGCCGCGCATCAGGCCGAAGCGCGGGCGGCGCTCGTCGCGGAACTTGGTCTGGATGTGATAGAAATTCTTCGGCAGCTGGCGGTAGCTGCGCAGCTCCTGGCGGGCAATGTCGGTGATGACCTCCTCGCTGGTGGGCTGCACGATGAAGTCGCGGCCATGGCGGTCCTTCACGCGCAGCAGCTCGGGGCCCATCTTGTCGAAGCGGCCCGTCTCCTGCCACAGCTCGGCAGGCTGGATGACGGGCATCAGGCACTCCACCGCGCCGGCCGCGTCCATCTCCTCGCGGATGATCTTCTCGACCTTGCGGATGACCCGCAGCCCCATCGGCATGTAGTTGTAGATGCCCGCGCCCAGCCGCTTGATCATGCCAGCGCGCATCATCAGTTTGTGACTGACGATCTCCGCGTCGGCGGGCGCTTCCTTGAGGGTGGAGACAAAGAACTGGGAGGCTTTCATGGGCGTCGGCAAAAGCGAAGGCCGGGTGAAAACCCGGCCAATTCTGGGCAAAACGTGGCGATCTCTCGGGGTTAGCCAGGACCATCCTGCAACCGCGGCCCGATGCAATAATCGAACCAACTAGAGATTCGAGGTTGATTATGCTCGACCGTGAAGGCTTCCGCCCCAACGTCGGCATCATCCTGCTCAACCAGCGCAACGAGGTGTTCTGGGGCAAGCGCATCCGGACGCATTCGTGGCAGTTCCCGCAAGGGGGCATCAAACACGGCGAAACGCCCGAGCAGGCGATGTATCGAGAGCTCCACGAGGAAGTGGGGCTCACACCGGAGCATGTACGCATCCTCGCGCGCACTCGCGACTGGCTGCGCTACGAGGTACCCGAACACTTCATACGCCGAGACGCCCGCGGCCACTACCGCGGCCAGAAGCAGATCTGGTTCTTGCTGCAGATGGCGGGGCGCGACTGCGACATCAACCTGCGCGCCACCGACCACCCCGAGTTCGACGCCTGGCGCTGGAACGAGTACTGGGTGCCGCTGGAGGCCGTCATCGAGTTCAAGCGCGGCGTCTACGAGATGGCGCTGACGGAGCTCGCCCGCTATCTGCCACGCATCAACCACCACAACCGCTATCTGCGTGCCGGCATGCGGCCCAGTCATCGTGGGGAACGCCCCAGCGGGCCGATGCCGCTGGAAGCCGCGCTGCCCCCGGAGGGTGAGCCGCCGAAGTGAGTGCCCCGGTCAACGCAGGACCAGATTGTCCCGGTGGATGAGCTCGGGCTCGGCGGCATAGCCCAGCAGCGCCTCGAACTCCGCTGACGGCTTGCGGGCGATCAGACGCGACTCGACGCCCGAATAGTTCGCCAGGCCGCGAGCCAGTTCCGTGCCGTCCGGCGCCAGCACGGCAATCACGTCGCCACGATGGAAGTCGCCCAGCACCTCGGTGACCCCGATGGGCAACAGGCTCTTGCCCTCGCCACGCAGCTTGGTGACCGCCCCGGCGTCGACCTTGACGGCGCCACGCATCTGCAGGTGATCCATCATCCACTGCTTGCGCGCCTGCAGCTTGGGCGTGGCCGCAAACAATGCAGTGCCGATGGACTCGCCACGCGCCAGTCGCAGCAGCACGTCGGGCTCGCGCCCCCAGGCGATGACGGTGCCGGCGCCGCTGCCCGCGGCGCGCTTGGCGGCGAGGATTTTGGTAATCATGCCGCCACGGCCAATGCTGGAGCCGGCGCCACCGGCCATGCGCTCCAGCTCAGGATCACCGGCCTGGGCCGTATCGATGAAGCGGGCCGTCGGGTCCTTGCGCGGGTCGGCGGAGTACAAGCCGCGCTGGTCCGTCAATATGACCAGCGCATCGGCTTCCACCAGATTGGCGACCAGCGCACCCAGCGTGTCGTTGTCACCGAACTTGATCTCGTCGTTGACGACCGTGTCGTTCTCGTTGATGACCGGCAGCACGCGGTGCGCCATCAGCGTCAGCAGCGTGGAGCGTGCGTTCAGGTAGCGCTCGCGGTCGGCCAGGTCGGCGTGCGTCAGCAGCACCTGGGCGCTGTGCAGGCCATGGGCGCTGAGCTGGCTCTCGTACATCTGCGCCAGGCCCATCTGGCCGACGGCCGCCGCAGCCTGCAGCTCGTGCAGTTCCTTCGGGCGTGTCGCCCAACCCAGGCGCTTCATGCCTTCGGCGATGGCGCCGCTGGACACCATGACCAGCTCGCGTTCCTCGTTGGCCAGCGTCGCCAGTTGGCGGCTCCAGTTTGCGATCGCCTCGGCATCCACGCCGCGGCCCTCGTTGGTGACGAGGCTGGAACCGACTTTGACAACGATGCGGCGCGCGCTGGACAGCAGACTCATGCGGTGGGATCGGGGGTATCGAAACGGACGTCGCGCTCTTCGATGACGCGCTGCTCAGCGGCGACATGGTCGTAGATGGCGTGGATCAGCGGCTGGCAGCCCTCACGAGTCAGCGCCGAGATCTCGAAGACCGGCCCCTTCCACTTGTAGCGCTTGACGAAGTCCTTCACGCGCGCGGCGCGCTCCTCCTCCGGCACCATGTCCAGCTTGTTCAACACCAGCCAGCGCGGCTTGGCGTGCAGCTCGGGGTCGTACTTCTTCAGCTCGGCAACGATGGCCTTGGCTTCCTTGACCGGATCGACTTCCGGGTCGAAGGGGGCCAGATCGACGACATGCAACAACAGACGCGTGCGCTGCAGGTGGCGTAGGAACTGGTGACCCAGGCCGGCACCTTCCGCAGCGCCCTCGATGAGGCCGGGGATGTCGGCGACGACGAAGCTCTTCTCCGGCGCGACGCGCACGACGCCCAGGTTGGGATGCAGCGTCGTGAACGGGTAGTCGGCGATCTTGGGCTTGGCGTTGGAAACGGCCGTGATCAGCGTGGACTTGCCAGCGTTCGGCTGGCCCAGCAGGCCCACATCGGCCAGCACGCGCAGCTCCAGCCGCACCTTCTTGATCTCGCCCGGCCAGCCCGGCGTCTTCTGACGCGGCGCGCGGTTGGTCGAGGTCTTGAAATGCAGGTTGCCGAAACCGCCGTCGCCGCCCTTGCACAGCAGGATGCGCTCGCCGGGCTCCAGCAACTCGCCGATGACGGACTCGGTTTCCAAGTCCGTGATGATGGTGCCGACCGGCATGCGCAGCACGATGTCATCGGCCGCTGCGCCGAAGCAGTCGGAACCACGTCCAGCCTCGCCGTTGCGCGCCTCGTGACGGCGCGCATAGCGATAGTCGATCAGCGTGTTCAGGTTGCGGTCGGCTTCGGCCCAGACGCTGCCGCCCTTGCCGCCGTCGCCGCCGTCCGGCCCGCCAAACGGGATGAATTTTTCGCGGCGAAAGCTCGCGCAGCCGGCGCCACCGTTACCGGCGGCGACATCGATGGTGGCTTCGTCAACGAATTTCATGGCGGGCTGCCATCGTAATGGCTGGGTTGCGTCGGGTCGCGCCGTCGTGTGGCGGGCCAGACTTCAGAAATGACAAAGCCCCGGCGGGCCGGGGCTTGGGAGTTCGGGCGATCAACTCGCCCGTGATGGCCTGAGATTAGGCGGCCAGAGGGGACACGACGACGGTAGAGCGGTTGTTCTCGCCCTTGACCGTGAAGGACACTTCGCCGTCGATCAGTGCGAACAGCGTGTGGTCCTTGCCCATGCCAACATTGGTGCCGGCGTGGAAGCGCGTGCCGCGCTGACGCACGATGATGGAACCAGCCGAAACGACCTGACCACCGTAAACCTTGACGCCCAGCATCTTGGGCTTGGAATCGCGGCCGTTCCGTGTGGAACCGCCGCCTTTTTTCTGTGCCATGAATTAGCTCCTAGAAATTAGCGAAAGACGACTGGATCAGCCGTTGACCGCGCTGATTTCCAGCTCGGTGTAGTTCTGGCGATGGCCCTGGCTCTTCTTGTAGTGCTTGCGACGGCGCAGCTTGAAGATGCGGACCTTGTCGTGCCGACCATGGCTGACGACCTTGGCGCTGACGGTGGCGCCGGCGACCAGCGGAGCGCCGACCGTCAGACCCTCACCGCTACCAATGGCGAGCACCTGGTCGATAGTGACCTCGGCGCCGACTTCCGCGTCGAGCGACTCGACCTTGATCTTTTCACCGGCAGCAACCTTGTATTGCTTACCGCCAGTCTTGATGACTGCGTACATGTGCTTCCTTCCGCACCCTGGGGGCGCATTCACCCGACTCCGCGACCGCTTTGCAGCCTGCCGCTCTCGCCGAGCCTTTTTGTGGATTTATCTCTCCTTGCGCCCCAAGCGCCTGGACGCACGAGATGCAAAGAGCCCGCGAGTATACCCTGAGCGACTTTGCCCAGCAAGCCATCGCCGCCAGCACCCTGCAAGCCTTACCGCGACGAATGTGCCGCCCGGCGCCCGGGAGACACCGGGCGGCGTTTCTATAATCGTGGTCTCCCTAGCTTGAGAGTCCAGAGTGCGCGTCGAGACTGCCTCGCCCCCATCACAAGTTGCCGAGGCTCTTGACCTACTGGCCGCCGAAATGACTCAGGTCGATGGCGTCATTGCCAAGCGTCTGAGTTCCGATGTCGCGCTGATCGACCAGATCGCACACTACATCGTCCATGCCGGCGGCAAGCGCATGCGTCCCAAGCTCGTATTGCTGTTCGCCAATGCCCTGGGTTTCGACCAGCCGGCCCGCTTCGAATTGGCAGCCGTTGTCGAGTTCATCCACACGGCAACACTGCTGCATGATGACGTCGTCGACGAGTCATCCTTGCGCCGCGGCAAACCCACCGCCAATGCGCTGTTTGGCAATGCGGCTAGCGTGCTGGTCGGCGATTTCCTGTACTCGCGCGCCTTCCAGATGATGGTGTCGGTGGACCGCATGCGCGTGCTGGAGGTGCTGGCCGAAGCCACCAACGTGATTGCCGAGGGCGAGGTCCTGCAGTTGATGAACATGCATGACCCCGACATCACGGTCGAGAGCTACCTGCGCGTCATCCGCTTCAAGACCGCCAAATTGTTCGAAGCAAGCGCTCGGCTGGGCGCCGTGCTGGCCAATGCCTCACCCGAGGTTGAGGAAGCCTGCGCCGCCTACGGTCGCGCGCTGGGCACCTCGTTCCAGCTCATCGACGACGTGCTGGACTATGAAGGCGACACACACGAACTTGGCAAGAACATTGGTGACGACTTGCGCGAAGGCAAGACGACGCTGCCGCTGCTGATCGCGATGGAGCGCGCATCGTCCGAACAGCGAGCACTGTTGCGCCACGCCATTGAGGAAGGCGAACTCGAGAAGCTGCAAGAGATCGTCGCCATCGTGCGCTCCACCGGCGCGCTCGAATCCACGCGCGAAGCCGCACGCGCGGAGGCAAGGCACGCCAGCGACAGCCTCCGGCTACTGCCTCGCAATATGTGGACTGAATCTCTGCTAGAATTCGCAATTCAGTCGGTTGAGCGGAACTCCTGAGAGTCTCGAGGGTTACGCATAAAACAGACATCGGGGTGTAGCTTAGCCTGGTAGAGCGCTACGTTCGGGACGTAGAGGCCGGAGGTTCGAATCCTCTCACCCCGACCAGGAATTTCCTTGCAAATCAAGGATGTAGAGCAGCCGTGGAATTCGCGGCTGTTTTTGTTTCAGGGGTTCTGTGCCAAATCTGCGCCACGGAACATAGGTCGGTGGCACAACGGTCGGTCCCATACAACTGCCGTGACTACAGGAGTCTCCTCATCTTGGAGACCCTCTTTGCAACTCTCGTTAACCGCAGCCGCTACCGCGTCACCGACCCGACCCGGCATCTCCGATTCGACCAGCTCGACGTTGTTGAAGCGCACATGGGCGAGCTGCGCGCCAGCAGCCTCAAGCCCTACGTGGAACAACTTGACGAGTCGTGGCTGGTCCGATTCCGCAACAAGGGCTTCAAGCCCCGCCCCAACCTGCCAGCGTCTACGCCAGAGCAAGCCGTTGCTATCGCGCCACTGCAGCCGAGATACCGCGTGACGCGAAGAGCTCCACGCCCGGCGCCCATCATCCTGCCGTTATCCCTTGGACAAGCCCGCCGCCACGCTGGTGCATGGCTGGCACAATCAACAGACTCACTCCTGCCGTCGCCGACACCCCGCACGTGGAAACCACGCTCGCCGAGCCGCTCCAGTCCGCCCTGTCCGGGGTCGCACGCATGCTCGTGCACGCCGGCAAGCTGCAGCCCAAGGCCGCCGAGGACCTGGTCAAGCAGGCGCGCGAGAAGAAAACCAGCTTCGTCAATGCGGTGATCGCCAGCGGTCAGGTGTCGCCTGCGGATCTCGCGCACACGTTGTCCAGCGCGCTGGCCCTGCCGCTGCTGGACCTGTCGGCGATGGACCCGCAGCGCATGCCGCAGAACGTCATCGACGCGAAGCTGGCGCAGCAGTATCAGGTCGTTGCGCTGTCCAGACGCGGCAGCCGGCTGTTCGTGGGCGGCGCAGACCCTACCGACCTTGAGGTCATCGAGCGCATCAAGTTCGCGACCCAGTTGCAGCCCGAGTGGGTCATCGTCGAGCACGACAAGCTCACCAAGCTGCTCTCTGCCAGCGGAGCCAGTGCCAGTGAGACGCTGGAGAGCATCGCTGGCGGCGACTTCGATTTCGACATTGCCGAGGAAGACGCGACACCTCAGCAGGAGGCTGCCGAACTGGCCGATGTCGAGGATGCGCCGGTCGTGCGCTTCCTGCAGAAAATGCTGGTCGACGCCATCAACCTGCGCGCCTCCGACCTGCACTTCGAACCCTACGAGTTCCACTACCGCGTGCGTTTTCGCGTCGACGGCGAGCTACGCGAGATCACCCAGCCGCCCATCGCCATCAAGGACAAGCTGTCCTCGCGCATCAAGGTGATCTCGCGGCTGGACATCGCGGAGCGTCGCGTGCCGCAAGACGGGCGCATGAAGCTGAAGTTCGGCAGCAAGTCCATCGACTTCCGCGTCAGCACGCTGCCCACGCTGTTCGGCGAGAAGATCGTCATCCGTATCCTGGACTCGTCGTCGGCCAAGCTGGGCATCGACGCACTGGGCTACGAGAAGATCGAGAAGGAGCGGCTGCTGGCCGCCATCTACCGCCCCTACGGCATGGTGCTGGTGACCGGTCCGACCGGCTCGGGCAAGACGGTGTCGCTGTACACCTGCCTGAACATCCTGAACCAGCCCGGCGTCAACATCTCCACCGTCGAGGACCCCGCCGAAATCAACCTGCCCGGCATCAACCAGGTCAACGTCAACGACAAGGCCGGGCTGAACTTCTCGGCGGCGCTGAAGTCCTTCCTGCGCCAGGATCCGGACATCATCATGGTGGGCGAGATCCGCGACCTGGAGACGGCCGACATCGCCATCAAGGCGGCGCAGACGGGCCACATGGTCATGTCCACGCTGCACACCAACGATGCGCCCAAGACGCTGACCCGGCTGCTGAACATGGGCGTCGCGCCGTTCAACATCGCGTCCAGCGTGCTGCTGATCACCGCCCAGCGACTGGTGCGCCGCCTGTGCGAGAACTGCAAGGCGCCGGCCGACTATCCCCGCGATGCGCTGATCAAGGCCGGCTTCGTCGAGGAAGACTTCGACGGCAGTTGGAAGCCCTACCGCGCGGTGGGCTGCAACAACTGCACAAATGGTTACCGAGGCCGTGTGGGCCTTTACCAAGTGATGCCCATCACGGAGGACATCCAGCGCATCATCCTGGCCGAGGGAACGGCGATGGACATCGCCGAGCAGGCCAGGAAGGAAGGCGTGCGTGACCTGCGCCAGTCGGGCCTGGTCAAGGTGCGCATCGGCGTCACGACGCTGGAAGAAGTCCTGTCGGCCACCAACGAATAAATCGATCGCGAGGAAACCGCATGGCCACTGCCACCGCTGCAGCAAAAGGCGTCAAGGACTTCGTCTTTGAGTGGGAAGGCAAGGACCGCAACGGCAAGATCGTCAAGGGTGAACTCCGCGCGGGCGGCGAGGCCATGGTCAGCGCCACGCTGCGCCGCCAGGGCATCCTGGTCAACAAGGTCAAGAAGCGCCGCTCCAGCGGCGGCACCTCGATCAAGCAGAAGGACATCGCCGTCTTCACGCGCCAGATCGCCACGATGATGCGTGCCGGCGTGCCGCTGCTGCAGTCCTTCGACATCGTGGCCCGCGGCAGCACCAACCCGCGCCTGACACGGCTGCTGAACGACATCCGCCAGGACGTCGAGACCGGCACCAGCCTGTCCTCGGCCTTCCGCAAGCACCCGATGTATTTCGACGCCCTCTACTGCAATCTGGTCGAGGCCGGCGAAGCGGGCGGCATTCTGGAAGCCCTGCTGGACCGGCTGGCGGTCTACCAGGAGAAGACCGTCGCGATCAAGAACAAGATCAAGTCGGCGCTGACCTACCCCATCGCCGTCATGGTGGTGGCCTTCATCGTCGTCGCGGTCATCATGATCTTCGTCGTGCCGGCCTTCAAGGACGTGTTCCAGTCCTTCGGCGCCGACCTCCCGGCGCCCACGCTGATGGTCATCGCAATGTCGGAGTTCTTCGTCTCCTACTGGTGGGCCATCTTCGGCTCGCTGGGGGGAGGCATCTACTTCTTCATCCAGAGCTGGAAGCGCTCCGAGAAGATGCAAAAGCGCATGGACCGCCTGCTGCTGAAGATCCCGGTCTTCGGCGCGCTGATGTACAAGTCCGCCGTGGCGCGCTGGACACGCACGCTGTCGACGATGTTCGCGGCCGGCGTGCCGCTGGTCGAGGCACTCGACTCCGTTGGCGGCGCGTCGGGCAATGCGGTCTTCCAGGAAGCCACCGAGCAAATCCAGCGCGACGTGTCCACCGGCGCGGCACTGACCACCTCCATGCAAACCACCGGCATCTTTCCGACCATGGTGCTGCAGATGGCCTCCATCGGCGAAGAGTCGGGCTCGCTGGACCACATGCTGGCCAAGGCCGCCGAGTTCTACGAGGACGAAGTCGACGAAGCCGTCAAGGGCCTGTCCGCGCTGATGGAGCCCATCATCATCGTCTTTCTGGGCGGCCTCATCGGCGGCATCGTCGTCGCGATGTATCTGCCGATCTTCAAGCTGGGCCAGGTCGTGTGATGGACTGGCGCCGCGACGCCCGCGTCGCGGCGGCCTGAACGTCAAAAGCGGTTAGATTCGGCGCCGCTCCCAGCCCCACAGCGCCCACATCATGCCCATTGCCTCCATCGACTGGTCCGTCTGGCTCTCGCCCTGGGTGCTGGGCATCCTGGGGCTGTGCATCGGCAGCTTCCTGAACGTCGTCATCCACCGGCTGCCCCAGATGCTGGAACGGCAATGGCTGCACGAGTCCGCCGCGCAGCTCATCGACGCGCCCACGATGGCCCGCGTCGCCCAGCTGCCGCTGGCCCAGACCGAGAAGCTGGCCAAGGATGTCGATGCCTACGGCACCCGCATCGAGGAACTGCCCCCGCTGGGCATCTCGCGCCCCCGTTCGCGCTGCCCGCATTGCGGCCACCAGCTGCGCTGGCACGAGAACCTGCCCCTGGTCGGCTGGCTGCGGCTGGGCGGCAAGTGCACCGCCTGCAAGGCACCCATTTCCGCGCGTTACCCCGTCATCGAGGCCGTGACCGGCCTGGCCTTCGCCGCGCTGTCCTGGCGCTTCGGCGCCCAGCCCACCACGCTGCTGTGGTGCGGCTTTGTGGCCGCGTTGATCGCGCTGGCGATGATCGACTGGGACACCACGCTGCTGCCCGACAGCATCAACCAGCCGCTGTTGTGGGCCGGTCTGCTGGCCGCGCTGATGGGCTGGACCATCCCGCTGGACAAGGCCCTGATCGGCGCCGTGGCCGGCTACCTGTCGCTGTTCTGCGTGGCCTGGCTGTACGAGCGCCTGCGCGGCCAGATCGGCATGGCGCCAGGCGACTTCAAGCTGCTGGCCGCCCTGGGCGCCTGGCTGGGCTGGCCCATGCTGCTGCCCATCATCCTGGGCGCGTCCGCCGTCGGTGCCGTCGTGGGCGTGCTGATGAAGCTGACCTCCAGCCTGCGCGAAGGCCGCTACGTGCCCTTCGGCCCCTTCCTGGCCGGGGGTGGCCTGGTGGTGCTGTTCGCCGGCCCGCAGACGGTGCTGGGCTGGCTGGGCTGGGCCTGACCCGATGAGGGTTGGGCTGACCGGCGGTATCGGCAGCGGCAAGAGCACGGTCGCCGGCTTCCTGCTTGAGGCCGGCGCCGCCATCGTGGACACCGATGCCATCTCGCGCGCGCTGACGCTGCCCGGCGGTGCCGCCATGCCCGCCATCGCGCAGCAGTTCGGGGCCGACTTCGTCACCGCCGACGGTGCCCTGGACCGCGACCGCATGCGGGCGCTGGCGTTCTCCGACCAAGCGGCCAAGCGCCGGCTGGAGGCCATCCTGCATCCGCTGATCACGGCCGAGGCGCTGGCCCAGGCGGATGCAGCCTCCACGGCGCTGGTGGTGTTCGACGTGCCGCTGCTGGTCGAGTCGGGCCGCTGGCGCGCGCGGGTCGCCCGCGTGCTGGTGGTCGACTGCAGCACCGAGACGCAGATCGCACGCGTGCTGCAGCGCCCCGGCTGGACGCGTGAACGCGTGGAAGGTGCGCTGGCCGCCCAGACCCGCCGAGAGGACCGCCGCGCGACGGCCGACGCCGTCATCTTCAACGACGGACTGTCGCTGGAAGCACTCAGACGCGAGGTGGGCAGCCTGGCCGCACGCTGGGGCTGTGGAACAATGGCCGCGCCCTGATCGCAGTCCATTCCGAGGCACCTTTGGTCCTGTACGAGTACCCGTTCAACGAGAGCATCCGAACGATGCTTCGCCTCGAACACCTGTTCGACCGCTTCGGCGCACTGATGGCGCGCGAGACCGCGCTGGACCACCACTTCGCGCTGGTCACGCTGTTCGAGATCCTCGACGTCGCCTCGCGCGCCGACCTGAAGAGCGACCTGCTGAAGGAGCTCGACAAGCACAAGGCCCAATTCAACAGCTATCGCGGCAGCCCCGGCCTGGACGAATCCCGGCTCGATGAAGTCGTCGCCCGCATCGACGGAGCCTTCCAGCGCCTGAACGCATTGAGCGGCAAGACCGGCGTGGCGCTGACCAGCAACGACTGGCTGATGAGCATCCGCAGCCGCATCAGCATCCCCGGCGGCACCTGCGAGTTCGACCTGCCGGCCTACTACCACTGGCAGCAACTGCTGCCGGTGCGTCGCCGCAAGGACTTGATGCAGTGGGCGCAGTCACTGATGCCGCTGGCCGAGGCCTTGCAGGTGCTGCTGGCGATGGTGCGCGACTCCGGTGCGCCGCACAAGGTGGCCGCCACCGCGGGCCAGTTCCAGCAGAGCCTGCCCGCCGGCCGCGTCTACCAGTTGCTGCGCATGCGGCTGGATCCCAGCCTGGGCCTGATCCCAGAGATCTCCGGCCACCGCCTGATGGTGTCCATCCGCCTGATGCGTCAGGACGAGGAGGGCCGGCTCAAGCTGGCCGCCGAGGACGCGGGCTTCGAGCTGACCTTGTGCGCATGAGCGACGGCAAGGCACCCAAGGAACGCATCGTCCGCTGCCCGCAATGCAGCGGCGACAGCGTGTTCGCTCCCAGCAACCGCTGGCGGCCGTTCTGCAGCGAACGCTGCCGCCAAATCGACCTGGGCGCCTGGGCCAGCGAGTCCTTCCGCGTGCCGGCCACGCCACCGCAGGATCCGGACGAATCCGGACCCGGCGAAGTCATGCATTGAGCAGCCGGCGCGACACCAGCTCGCGCCGCGCGCTCGCGGCATCGGTGAACAAAAAGGCCTGCCAGTCGCGGGCCAGCGCCGCGTCGACGTTGGCGGGATGGTCGTCCAGGAACAGCAGCTCCTGCGGCTGGGCCTCGAAGCGCCGCTCGGCCATCGCAAAGATCTCGGCGCCGGGCTTGATCTGCTTGACCCGGCCCGAGAACAACCCGGACTCGAACCATTCATCGAGCGGGAAGGTCCGGCTCAGATGGTCGGCATAGGGTTCGGGCATGTTGGACAGAAAGTGCAGCGTGTGGCCAGCCGCCTTCAGGTCGCGGATCAGCACGACGGTGGCCGGAATGGCCATCAGCTCGTCCGGCACCGCACGCACGACGGCCTCGACCTCGCCGCGCGGCCAGCCCGTGCGTGCCGAGATGCGGCGCACCACCTCGTCGGCACCGATCAGCCCCTGGTCGAACAAGCCCCAGTCACCGCCGTAGTTCTGGAAGAACTGCGCCGCGGCACGGGCGCCCTGCTCCAGCGTCTCGATGCGCTGCGGCAGCACGCGCGCCAGGAAGCTGGCCGGATGCCAGCGGAACACCACGCCGCCGAAGTCGAAGACGATCTTCATGCGGCGGTGAGCCGAGCCAGCAAGCCCGCCGTGGAGCCATCCAGGCCCGCGGTGTCGCCCGACTCCAGACGCGGCAGCAGCTGGTTGCACAGCGCCTTGCCCAGCTCCACGCCCCATTGGTCGAAGCTGTTGATGCCCCACAGCGCCCCCGTCACGAACACGCGGTGCTCGTACAGCGCGATCAGCGCGCCCAGCGAGCGCGGCGTCAGCGCGTCCAGCACCAGCGTCGTGCTCGGGCGGTTGCCGGGGAAGCTGCGATGGCGCGACAGCACGTCGCGGTCCAGCGTGGCCGACGCGGTCGGCGCCTTCTCGGTCAGCGCCTCGGCCGCCGTCTTGCCCTGCATCAGCGCCTGGCTCTGCGCGAGGCAGTTGGCCAGCAGCTTGCGGTGCTGGTCGGCGAGCTTCCCGGCCAGCTCGCCATTGGCGCCATGGTTGGGGCGCTTCACGGCGATGAACTCGACCGGGATCACGTCCGTGCCCTGGTGCAGCATCTGGAAATAGGCGTGCTGGCCGTTGGTGCCGGCCTCGCCCCAGACGACCGGCGAGGTTCCCAGCGACAGCGCATTGCCGTCCAGGTCCACGCCCTTGCCGTTGCTCTCCATCTCCAACTGCTGCAGATAGGCCGGCAGGCGGCGCAGGCCCTGGTGGTAGGGCGCGACGCTGCGGCTCGTGAAGCCGTGGAAGTTGCGATACCAGATGTCGATCAGGCCGAGCAGCACGGGCAGGTTCTGCGCCAGCGGCGTGGAAGCGAAATGCTGGTCCATCGCGTGTGCGCCGGCCAGCAGTTCGCGGAAGTTGTCGGCACCGACCGCGATGGCGATCGGCAGGCCGATGACCGACCACAGCGAGTAGCGGCCGCCTACCCAGTCCCAGAAGCCGAAGGCGGTGGCTATGCCGAACGCTGCAGCGGCGGCGGTGTTGCTGCTGGTGGCGACGAAGTGACGCGCGATGTCGGTGGCGCCGGCGGCCAGGAACCAGGCCTTGGCGGCCTGCGCGTTGGCCAGCGTCTCCTGCGTCGTGAAGGTCTTGGACGCAATGACGAACAGCGTGTGCTTCGCGTCCAGGCCGGCCAACACGGGCGCCAGGTCGTGGCCATCCACGTTGGAGACGAAATGCAGTCTCAGGTCGCGCCGCGTGAACGCCTGCAGCGCCTGCACGACCATGGCCGGGCCGAGGTCGCTGCCGCCGATGCCGATGTGCACGACGTCCGTGATCTCACCGCGCTCGCCGCGCCGCACGCTCTCGGCGAATGCCAGCATGGCGTCCAGCGAAGCCTGCACCTCGGCGTTGAACGGCGCGTCGCTGCCGGCAGGCGCGCGCAGTGCCGTGTGCAGCACCGCGCGGCCTTCGGTGTGGTTGACCGGGTCACCGCGCAGCAGCGCGTCGCGGCGGGCTTCCAGCCCGCAGTCGCGCGCCAGCTTCAGCAGCAGCACCAGCGTCGGCGCGTCGATGCGGTTCTTGGACAGGTCGGCGAAGACCTCGGGCGCCTCGAAGGACAGCGCACCGAAGCGGCCCGCATCGGTCTTGAGGGCGTCGCGGATGTCGAAGCCGCGACCACTCGCGGCGTAGTGGGCCTGCAGTTCGGCCCAGGCGGGAGAGAGGTCGCAGCGGGTCGTCATGTCAGGCGGCCTCGATGAGCTTGTCGAGCTTGCCGGCGTCGACGGCGAACAGGCGGATGCCCTCGGCCAGCTTCTCGGTGGCCATCGCATCCTCGTTCAGCGCGAAGCGGAAGGCCGCCTCGTCCAGATGGATGGCGGGCACATTCAGCGCCTTGGCCGGGTCCAGCGCGCGCTCGAGCTTGGCGTCGGTCGCCTGCAGTTGCGCCAGCAGATCGGGGCTGATGGTCAGCAGGTCACAGCCGGCCAGCGCCTGGATCTGGCCGATGTTGCGGAAGCTCGCGCCCATCACCTCGGTCTTGATGCCGTGCTGCTTGAAGTAGCCGTAGATCTGAGACACCGACTTCACGCCGGGGTCGTTGACGCCGGCCATGCTGGCCTCGTCCCAGCTGGGGCCAGCGGCCTTCTTGTACCAGTCGTAGATGCGGCCGACGAAGGGCGAGATCAGCTGCACCTTGGCCTCGCCGCAGGCCACGGCCTGGGCGAATGCGAACAGCAGCGTCAGGTTGCAGCGGATGCCTTCGCGCTCCAGCTCCGCGGCGGCCTGGATGCCTTCCCACGTCGAGGCCAGCTTGATCAGCACGCGCTCGCGCGGGATGCCGGCGGCTTCGTACAGGCCGATGATGCGGCGCGCGCGGGACAGGCTGGCGGCCTTGTCGAAGGACAGGCGGGCATCGACCTCGGTCGACACGCGGCCCGGCACGACCTTCAGGATCTCCAGGCCGAAACGCACCAGCACGTGGTCGACGATCTCGTCCAGCGGCTTGCCGCGATGGGCTTCGACGGTCTCCTTCAGCAGCGGCGCGTAGTCGGGCGACTGCACGGCCTTCAGGATCAGCGAAGGGTTGGTCGTCGCGTCGCGCGGGGCGAACTGTGCGAGCTGCAGGAAATTGCCGGTGTCGGCAACGACGGTGGTCAGGGCTTTGAGCTGGTCGAGCTGATTCATGGACTGCCTCATGCGGATCGCGGATTGACCCCGCGAAGAAACTGCTGCATAGTATTTCACGAAACTTAGTTACACAACGGTTAGCGCCCCCTGCGTGGGCCTGGCCTGGAGACGCTTCCGATGTCCTTCGATCTCGTGTTCTTTGGCGGTACCGGCGACCTGACATGGCGCAAGCTGATGCCCGCGCTCTTCCAGGCCTTCCGGCACGGCAAGCTGCCCGAAGGCGGCCGAATTCTCGCCGTCGCACGTGACGAGCAGACGGACGAGCGCTACCGCGAGTGGCTGAAGGAGCGCTTCCGCGAGGTGGACGGCGCCAAGCGCCCCAGCGACGAGGAGTTCGAGCGCTTCGCCGCCCTCATCCACTACCTGCGCATGGACCTGTCCAAGCCGGACAGCTACCAGACGCTGAAGGACTGGCTGGACGCCCGCAACGCCGACACCGTGGTGCTGTACCTGGCCACCAGCCCGCACCTGTTCACCGGCATCTGCCAGCAGTTGGGCGCCGTGGGCCTGAACCACGACAAGGTGCGCGTGGTGCTGGAGAAACCGCTGGGCCACGACCTGGCCAGTGCGCAGGAGATCAACCGCGCGGTGCGCTGCGTATTTGCCGAAAGCCAGGCCTTCCGCATCGACCACTACCTGGGCAAGCCGTCGGTGCAGAACCTGATGGCGCTGCGCTTCGGCAACGCGCTGTTCGAGCCGCTGT
>CBFGPX010000015.1:0-35048 GCA_965650725.1 uncultured Comamonadaceae bacterium
CGGCCGAAATCGCCAGCCGCGCCATGCGGTAGCGGATCTGGCGCAGCGACAGCCCCAGGCTGGCCGCCGCCGCCGTGCGGTTGAAGCGGTGGGCTTCGAGGGCGCGCAGCAGGATGGCGCGCTCCACTTCGTCCAGATAGAGCGCCAGGTCGCTGGGCAACTGCTCGGGCAGCGACAAGCCTTCGGCCACCGGCGCGACCGCGATGGGCGTCTCCAGCGCCGCAAACTGCGACACGCTGCCGCCGTCGTCCAGCAGCACATCCGGCAGATCCAGGTCCTCGGCGTCTATCCACTCGCCGCCGGCCAGCGCCAGCGCGCGGTGCAGCAGGTTTTCCAGCTCGCGCACATTGCCAGGGAAGGCATAGCGCGCCAGCGTCTGCAGCGCGGCACTGGTGAGGCGCGGCGCCGGCGATACGCCTGCATCCTGCGCGATGCGCGCCAACACGCGCGTGCTGATCAGCCCCAGGTCCTCCAGCCGCTCGCGCAGCGGCGGCACGCGGATCTGGATGACGTTGAGGCGGTAGAACAAGTCCTGCCGGAAACGGCCGGCCGCCACCTCGGCCGCCAGATCCTTGTGCGTGGCGCTGACGATGCGCACATTGACCGGGTTCTCCGCCGTCGCGCCGACCGGGCGCACCGAGCGCTCCTGGATGACGCGCAACAGCTTGCTCTGCATGGCCAGCGGCAGGTCGCCGATCTCGTCGAGGAACAGCGTGCCGCCGTCGGCCGCCTGGAAGAAGCCCTCGCGGTCCTCGTTCGCGCCGGTGAACGCGCCCTTGCGGTAGCCGAAGAACTCGGCCTCCAGCAGGTTCTCGGGAATGGCACCGCAGTTCACGGCAACGAAGCGCTGGCCCGCACGCGTGCCGTGGTCGTGGATGGCACGCGCCACCAGTTCCTTGCCGGTGCCCGACTCGCCATTCACCAGCACCGGCGCCATGCTGCGCGCCACCTTGTCGATCAAGGCCCGCACCGCGCGGATGGCCGGCGACTCGCCCACCAGGCGCAGCGCCGTCGCCGCCGCGACGCCGGCCTCGGCCGGCGGCTGTGGCTCGGGCGCCTTGGCGACCGCGGGCTGTCGCCCCAGCGCCGAAGCCACCACCTGGCGGAACTGGCGCAGGTCCACCGGCTTGGTCAGATAGTCGAAGGCACCGGCCTTCAGCGCCTCCACCGCGTTCTCGGCCGAGCCGAAGGCGGTGATGACGATGGCCTTCTCCGGCCGGCCCGCCTGCTCCAGCCAGCGCAGCACGCCCAGGCCCGAGCCGTCGGGCAGCTTCATGTCGGTGATGACGGCGCTGTACTGGGCGCCCTGCAGTTGCTGCAAGGCCTCGGTCACCGAGCCGGCGCTGTCGACTTCGTAGCCCTCGCGCATCAGCGTCAGCTCGTACAGCGTGCGCAGGTCGGGTTCGTCGTCGATGACCAGCAGGCGCTCGGTGTTGGAAGTGCTCATGGTCTCAGACACCCGGCGTGCGCAGTTGCACGCAGAACTCGTTGGCCGCCGCGTCGCTGGCACGGCGGTAGTCGATGCGGGCGCCATGGCGCTCGCACAGCTCGCGGCAAATATAGAGGCCCAGCCCGGTGCCGCGGCTGCGCGTCGAGAAGAAGGGCTCGAACAGATGGCGCTCGATCTCCGGCGGCACTGGCGGACCGGCGCTGCGCACCACCAGCTCCAGCCCGCCGCCGCTGCGCGCCAGCCGCACGCCTATGGTGTCGGCGCCCTCTTCCGCGTGGCGCAGCGCGTTGTCCAGCAGGTTGACGAGGATGCGGCGCAGATGCTCGGCGTCGAACAGCGCAGTCAGCTCGGGCTCGGCCACCTGCAGCCGGAAGCGGCTGTGCGGCCCGGCCTCGATGCCGTTGACCAGCACCCAGTCCACGCAGGTCTCGTGCACCAACTCGCTGACGTCCAGCGCCAGCGTGTCGGGCTGCACACCGGGCGCCACCTCGGTCACATCGTCCACCAGCCGCTTCAGCCGCTGCACGTTGGACGCCACCATGCGCGTCAGCTGCTCGGCGCGCATGCCGGCAACGTCCTCGGCGATCAGCGCGTTGGCCTGCGCTATTGCCGCAAGCGGGTTGCGGATCTCGTGCGCAATGCCGGCCGAGACGCGGCCCATGGCCGCCAGCTTCTCCTGGCGCGAGCGGGCCAGCAGCTCGCGGTTGTCCTCCAGGAACAGCACGCACAACTCCTCGCTGCCCTCGCGCTGGCGCGTGAAGCGCAGCCGCAGTCGCAGGCTGCGGCTGACGCCGCCGTCCATAGGCAGCGTCACGTCCAGCTCGGCACCGCGCCCGCCGACATAGGCCTCCTCCAGCGCCAGCGCCAGCGGCTGCCAGTCGCTGCGGCCGCGCAGCTGCCAGCTCAGTTCGCCATGCGCGGCCCCCAGCAGCGCACGCGCCGCCGGGTTGCTGGCCCGCACCCGGCCACGGCGGTCCACCACCAGCACGCCTTCCTGCATCTCGTCGATGACCAGCCGGTTCAGCTGCTCCTGCTGCCGCGCCAGCGCCAGGCTGCCGCGCGCCGCCTTCTCCTCGCGGGCCAGCCGTGCACTCAGCTCACTGGCCAGCAGGCTGACGGCGAACAGGCCACCACCCACCAGGCCGGCCTGCGTCGTCTTCAGGCTCACGTCAGCCCCCAGCAGCAACAAGGACCAGCCCGCCGCGGCCAGCAGGGCCAGCGTCGCGATGGCCGCCGTCGCCAGCGCCAGCATGCGTGGGCTCAGCACCGCCGCCATCAGCACCGGCATGACGAACAGCGCACCGTAGTTCACGCCGCTGGGATCCAGCGCATGCAGCACGCCGAACAGCATCAGGTCCAGGCCGATGGCCGCCCACCAGTGCGGGCTGCTGATGCGGGCCAGGCTGCGCGCCGTCACGCCGCGGCGCAGCTGCGGCAGCATCCACAGCGCCACGGCGGCCAGCGCATACGAGGCACTGAGCGCCAGCGTGGACGGCGCCGGCGGCGTGGCCAGCGCTGCCGCCACCAGCTGCGCGCCGATCAGCGCCATGCCCAGCGCCGCGCGCGCCGCCAGAAAGGCCCGGTAGAGCCGGTCGAAGGCGCCACTGCCCTCGGCGGCATCGGACGGCGGCGCCTCGACGAACCAGCTGCCGCGCACGGACACCGGGTCCAGGCCCGAGGACAACGTCGAGTCCGCGCTCAAGCCGGCCCCTGGCGCGCCTCGAAGCTGGACCGGTGCGCCGCGCTGCAGAACACGCCGCCCTTGCCCGGCAGCGCCTCGTCGGCCGGCAGGTGCATGCCGCACTCCGCGCAGCTCACCATGGCTTGCGGCCGGGCCGGCGGCGGCGCCGCCGGGCGGCGCGCCTCGGGCTCGCGGGGCCGCGCACGCTTGACGCCCAGCACGAAGAACAGCAGGGCCAGCAAGGCCAGCAACAGCAGGTATTTCATGCGCCCGAGCCCCGCTGCAGCACGACCTCCAGCACGAAGCGCGACCCCGCATACGACAGCAGCAGCAGCGCCGCGCCGGCGTACAGCCAGCGTGTCGCGCGCCGACCGCGCCAGCCGTAGATGCGCCGCCCCACCAGCAGCCCGGTCAGCACCAACCAGCCCAGCACGGCCAACAGGTTCTTGTGGTCCCACTTCCATTGCGGCGTGAACCACCAGCCCAGCAGGATGGCCAGCGACAGCACACCCACGCCGGCGGCGACGAAGTTGAAGGTCAAGCGCTCCAGCTGCAGAAGCGGCAGGCCGCCCGGCCGGGCCTGCTTGTGGCGCAACCGGGCCTCGGCGCGATTCATCAGCGCCGCATGAAGCACGGCCACGCCGAACAGGCCATAGGACGCCAGGCCCAGCACCCAGTGCAGCGGCGCCCAGGGTGAGGCCGCCGTCGGCCGGCTCTCGCCGGGGAAGCTCCAGGCCAGCAGCACCGCGGCAGCCGCCAGCCAGGCCAGCACGCGGCGCACGCTGTGCAACGGCAGGAAGCGGCTTTCGATCAGATAGACCGTCAGCACCAGCCAGGCCGTCATGGACAGCGCCGGCGCAAAGCCGAAGCGCGCGCCCGGCGTGGCCAGGCCGTAGCCGCTGATGTCGATGAACAGCGCTGCGAACTGCGCCGTCCAGGCCAGCGCCATGGGCGGCACGGAACGCAGCGGCCGACGCACGACGACCTCGCCCTCCGGCGCCCGCGCGCGCAACAACCCCACCCACACATAGCCCAGCAGCGCCAGCCCGCTGGCCACCGCGAGCGCCACGCCCGGGTCGAGGCCTCCAGCACCGGCAACGGCGTCTCCGAGAGGGGCGGGCGATAAACTCATGGACGCAGTGTACTTTTGGCCTCACGCCGTTCTGGCGAACCGGCCCCTCCCAAACCCATGGCATCCAACCTCACCGACCGCCTGAGTCGCCTCGTCAAGACGATGCGCGGCCAGGCCCGCATCACCGAGAGCAACGTCCAGGACATGCTGCGCGAGGTGCGCATGGCGCTGCTCGAAGCGGACGTGGCCCTGCCGGTGGTGCGCGACTTCATCGCCCGCGTGAAGGAGAAGGCGCTGGGCCAGGAGGTGGTGGGCTCGCTGAACCCGGGCCAGGTGCTGGTGTCCGTCGTCCACAAGGAACTCGCCGCGACCATGGGCGAGGGCGTGGCCGACATCAACCTGGCCGCCCAGCCGCCCGCCGTCATCCTGATGGCCGGCCTGCAGGGCGCCGGCAAGACGACGACGACCGCCAAGCTGACCAAGCACCTGATCGACAAGCGCAAGAAGAAGGTGCTGACGGTCTCCGCCGACGTCTACCGCCCGGCCGCCATCGAGCAGTTGAAGACGGTGACCAAGCAGGCCGGCGGCGAGTGGTTCCCGTCCGACCCCGGCCAGAAGCCGCGCGACATCGCGCTGGCCGCGCTTGACCACGCCCGCCGCCACTACTTCGACGTGCTGCTGGTCGACACCGCGGGCCGCCTGGCCATCGACGAAGCCCTGATGGCCGAGATCAAGGAGTTGCATGCGGCCCTCAACCCGGTCGAGACGCTGTTCGTCGTCGACGCGATGCAGGGCCAGGACGCGATCAACACCGCCAAGGCCTTCAAGGAGGCCCTGCCGCTGACCGGCGTCATCCTGACCAAGCTGGACGGCGACTCGCGCGGCGGTGCGGCGCTGTCGGTGCGGCAGATCACCGGTGCGCCGATCAAGTTCGCCGGCGTGTCCGAGAAGATCGACGGTCTGGAGGTGTTCGACGCCGAACGCCATGCCGGCCGCGTGCTGGGCATGGGCGACATCGTCGCGCTGGTGGAGCAGGTCACACAGAGCGTGGACCTGGCCGACGCGCAGGCCTTTGCCCAGAAGCTGAAGGACGGCAGCGGCTTCGACCTGAACGACTTCCTGCAGCAGATCGCGCAGATGAAGAAGATGGGCGGCCTGGGCGGCCTGATGGACAAGCTGCCCACCAACATGATGGGCAACAAGCAGCCCGGCCAGGCCGACATGGACCGCGCCGAGCGCGACATGAAGCGCATGGAAGGCATCCTGCGCGCGATGACCGCCAAGGAGCGCGCCCAGCCCGCGCTGCTGATGGACGGCAAGAGCAAGGCCAGCCGCAAGCGCCGCATCGCGACGGGTGCCGGCGTGCAGATCCAGGACGTCAACCGCCTGCTGAACCAGTACGACCAGATGCAGGGCATGATGAAGAAGATGAAGGGCGGCGGCCTGTTCAAGATGATGAAGAAGCTCGGCGGCATGAAGGGCGGCCTGCCCGGCATGGGCTGATCCCGCAGCGAAGAAAGGCCCCGAGGGGCCTTTTTTGTTGGGCGCGCGGCGCGCTTACTTCTTCTCGGCCGCGGCCTTCAGGCCGGGCAGGAAGTCGGCGCCGTGTGCGATCTGCGCGGTGGACGCGCGCACGGTCTCGCCCAGCGGCTCGACGCGGCCGCCCAGGCAGTGGCCCAGGAAGCTCTCGGCGATCGCGTTGAAGCCGATGCGGTTGTTCGGCTTGGCGAAGCCATGGCCCTCGTCCGGGTACAGCACGTAGGTGACCGGGATGTTCTTGGCCTGCATGGCCTGCACGATCTGGTCCGACTCCGCCTGCTTCACGCGCGGGTCGTTGGCGCCCTGCCCGATCAGCAACGGGCGCACGATCTGGTCGGCCTTGTACAGCGGGGACGCGGCGCGCAGGATGGCCTTGCCCTCGTCGGTCGTCGGGTCGCCCATGCGGCTGTACATCTGCTTCTTGCCGGCCTCCCAGTACGGCGGGATGGTGCCCAGCAGCGTCTCCAGGTTGGAGGGCCCCACGATGTCCACGGCGCAGGCGAAGGTGGTCGGCGTGAAGGTCAGGCCGGCCAGCGCCGCGTAACCGCCGTAACTGCCGCCCATGATGGCGACCTTGTCGGGGCTGGTGACGCCCTGCTTGACGGCCCAGTTCACGGCGTCGATCAGGTCGTCGTGCATGGCCAGGCCCCACTGCTTGTTGCCGGCGTTCAGGAACTTCTTGCCGAAGCCGGTGGAGGCGCGGAAGTTCACCGACAACACCGCATAGCCGCGATTGGCCAGCCACTGGTGGTAGCCGTTGTAGCCGTAGCCGTCCCGTGCCCAGGGGCCGCCGTGCACGAAGAGCACCATGGGCACGGCCTGCTCGGGCTTGCCGTCGCCGTTCTTGTCGGCGCCCTGAGGCAGCGTCAGATAGCTGGGCAGCGTCAGGCCGTCGCGCGACTTGATCTCCACCGCGTGCATGGGCACCAGCGGCGCGTTCTGCAGCTCGGGGCGGGCGACATACAGCGGCGACAGCTTCTTCGCCTTGCGGTCGTACAGGTAGGTGGCCGACACCTTGGACACCGGGTCGATGCCGACGATCCACTTGTCGTCAGCCCGCGTGCGGCTGCTGACGAAGACTTCGCCTTTGCCGAGCTGTTTTTGCAGCCAGTCGAAGTCCGCCTTCAAGGCCTTGTCGACGAAGTGCCACTCGGTGGTCAGGTAGTCGACCGCATAGGCCTGCACCTCGCCGGTGACGGTGTTGCGCAGGGTCTGGCCCAGATCGGCGCGGGAGTCCTGCGCGATCAGCGTGCGCTGGCCGGTGGCGGTGTTCTCGGCGAACACGGCGGTGGTGTCGCGGTCGCGCGAATCGCGCCAGTACAGCGTCTTGCCGTCGGCGGTGTAGCCGATGGGGCCGGTCGCGTTGTCCTCCAGGCTGGTGCTGAGGAAAGGCTTGTCGGCCACCGCGCCGTCCTTGACCTGGTAGTAGTCGACGCCGCCTGCGGCATTGGGCCGCGCGCCCAGACGCACCTGCAGGTCGTCATCGGTCTCGAAGCCGGCGAAGCCATCACCCTTCATGACCAGCTTCAGCTCGCCGGTCTTCAGGTTCAGCAGGTGCACGTCATGCCAGCGCGGGTCGCGGTTGTTGATGCCCACCAGCACCTCGTCCAGACGCTTGCGCGAGCCGCCCAGCATGCGCACGCGCACCTTGTCGAACGGCGTGTAGTCGCGCTGCGCGCCGGTCTTCACGTCCACGCCGTAGAGGCGGAAGTTCTCGTCGCCCGCGTTGTCCTTGACGAACAGCAGTTGCTCGCTGTTGCCCGACCAGAAATGGCCGGGAATGGGACGGTCCTTGGAATCGGTGACGGCCTTGGCGGCTTCAGGCTTGTCGGCCGGCGCGACCCAGACGTTCATCACGCCGTTCACCGGCGCCATCCACGACAGCCATTGGCCGTCCGGGCTGAGCTGCGCACCCGCCTTCACGGGGTTGCCGAACAGCGCAGCACGCGGAATCAGCGGCGTGTCGGCCACGGTGATGGCGGCCTTGCGGGCGTCGGCGGCGTGGACGCCGGTCGGCAGTGCGGCAGCAAGCGCCAGGGTCAGCGGAAGCAGGAACGGGGAACGGGACATGAGCGCCTCGGTCGAATAGAGAAGACCCGGAGCATAGGCAGTCGGGCGGCCCGTGCCATCGGTCAGGGCCCGCCCGGCACGGCCTGCCGGGCCGGCCGGGTGGATTCCCCCTAAGGGTTGCTGCGGACGTCGAAACAAGCGCACACACTTGCCCCCAAGTTCAGGGGACATCGGGGCGTGGTCAGGGCCTGACGCCACCGCTAGCGTGGCCCGCATGCTGAACCTCCACCTCCCCCGCGCCATGGGCGCCTGGCTCAATCGGCTGACCGGACAGGAAAGCGGCCCGGCCGCGGAACTCTCGGACACCGTGGTGCACTGGCCGCCCACGCCCGCGCGGGTGTTGGCAAGCGTGGAGCGGCATGCCCACAAGGCCATCGCGCAGGCGCTGATGCTGGAACACCCAAAAGGCTTCCTGCTGGCGCATGTGCCGCTGCACAAGCTGGTGCGCGTGCCGCGCCAGCATTCCTACCGCGAGTGGCTGTCGCGCACGGGATTGCTGACCGTTGACTTCGCGCTGTGCGACGAGCACGGCTATGTGCGGTCCGTGGTGCTCATGCCGCTGCCCAACGAGCAGCCGCGCCTGGCGCACCGGCGCGACCGGCTGCTGCGCGTGCTGGAGGCCACCGGGCTGCCGCTGGCGCTGTGGGAGCGCGACCGGCAGGGCGAGGACATCGCCGCGCTGCGCGCCACCCTGTTCCCCAAGCCGCGCGGCGCCGGCTACTTCGCGGACAAACCTCAGTCACATTGACCCCCCGCCCGGCCACGCCGCGCTGAACGCCGCGCGCTTCCGGCCGGGACCGCGATGCTTGCGGCATTGAGCCGCAAGCACATCGCCAGACGGGCCGCCTTGGGAGCGGCCCGGCGGGTTACTCCAGCAGCGCGCGCGCAAACTCGCGCGCGCTGAAGGTCTCCAGGTCTTCCAGCTTCTCGCCGACGCCGATGAAGTAGACCGGCACCGGCCGCTCACGCGCGATGGCCGCCAGCACGCCGCCCTTGGCCGTGCCGTCCAGCTTGGTGACGATGAGGCCGGTCAGGCCCAGCGCCTCGTCGAAGGCCTTGACCTGGTTCAGCGCGTTCTGGCCGGTGTTGCCGTCCACCACCAGCAGCACCTCGTGCGGGCCGTCGGGCTGCGCCTTGGCGATGACGCGCTTGATCTTCTTCAGCTCCTCCATCAGGTGGATCTGCGTCGGCAGGCGGCCGGCGGTGTCGGCGATGACCACGTCCGCACCGCGCGCGCGGCCGGCGTTCACGGCGTCGAAGGACACGGCTGCCGGGTCGCCGCCTTCCTGGCTGATGATCTCGACCTGCGCGCGGTCGGCCCACACGCCCAGTTGCTCGCGCGCGGCGGCGCGGAAGGTGTCGGCGGCGGCCAGAAGCACCTTCTGCTCGGCCTCGGCGAGGTGGCGGGTCAGCTTGCCGATGCTGGTGGTCTTGCCGGCGCCGTTGACGCCCACGACCATCATCACCGTCGGTGTGAAGCGCCCCACCTCCAGGCCCTTCTCCAGCGGTGCCAGCAGCTGGGCGAGCGCATCCACCAGCAGCGCGCGCACGGCCTGCGGGTCGGTCGCCTTGGCCTCCTTCACGCGGCGCTTCAGGTCGTCCAGCAGGAACTGCGTGGCCTTCACGCCGGTATCGGCCAGCAGCAGCGCCTCTTCCAGTTCGTCGTAGAGCTGGTCGTCGATCCTGGTGCCGGTGAAGACGCCGGCAATGCTGCCGCCGGTCCTGCGCAGGCCGGCGCGCAGGCGGTCCATCCAGCTCTGCCGCGGCGCAGGCGCCGGTACGGTTGCGGGCACCGGCACGACCGGCGCTGGCGGCGGCAACGCGACAGGGACAGCCACCGGCGCCGCCACGGGCGCCGCAACCGGTGAGGCGGCAGGCGCTGGCGCAGCCGGAACGGGCGCGGCCGGACTTGCGGGAGGCTCCGGCGGACTGGCCGGCTTGACGGTCCACCCCTCCGACAGCAGCGTGGGCCCATCGGCGGGCGCGGGAGCCGGGGCCGACTTCTTCTTGAAGAAACTGAACATGGCGGCATTTTCGCCTGCCGTCGCCGCTCGCCTCCCGGCCGCGCTTTCTCGCAAACGCATGAGCGTTTGGCGTCCATAAACAAGGGGACACTGACCGAGCATCCACGCTCTCCCGGTCTGCCCATGCCTGCTGCCCTGCCTACCGCCCTGACCCGCCGCACCGCCGTCTGGTTTGCCGCGTTGTTGATGTGTGCCACCGCCGGCGCCCAGGATCTGCCGGGCCAGCAGCCGCCCACCGCCGTCAGCACGCCGTCGCTGCCGGTCAAGCCGGTGGTCAAGGGCGAGAAGACCTTCCTGATGTCGGCCTTCATGGCCACGTCGCAGAACAAGCTGAGCCTGTTCTCGTCCACCGACGGCGTGACCTTCACGACGCTGGGCTCCGAGGTCTACCAGCCGCCCAAGGACTTGCTGCGCGACCCGTCCATCATCCGCGCGGCCGACGGTCTCTACTACATCGCCTACACGACCAACTGGGACGGCTCGACCTTCGGCATCGCCAAGTCGGCCGACCTGAAGACGTGGTCGCATGTGGGCGACGTGAGCGTCAAGCTGCCCGGCGTGACGAACGTCTGGGCGCCTGAATGGTTCCGCGACGCCGACGGCAGCCTGTACCTGGTGATGAGCCTGTCCAAGGGCGGCACGAAGGGCCCGTTCGCGGCCTACACCGTGAAGGCACTGGACGCCAGCCTCACGAAATTCTCCGACCCCGTGCCCATGGCCGGCCTGGAAAACAACTACATCGACACCTTCGTCGTGCTGGACGGCGGCCGCTACACCGCGTTCACGAAGAACGAGACCACCAAGCACATCGAGCTGGCCACCGCGCCGTCGCTGAACGGCCCCTGGACGCTGCAGAAGACCGGCGACTGGGCCGGCTGGGGCAACTGGACGGAAGGCCAGGCGCTGGTGCCCATCAAGGGCGCGGACGGCAAGCCGGGCTGGCGCATCTATTTCGATGAATACACGACCAAGCGCTACTGGTACTCCGACAGCTTCGACGGCTTCCAGACCTGGACGCCCAAGAAGGAGCTGGGCGGCGTGTCGGGCACGGTGCGTCACTTCACCGTCATCTCGGAAGACACCGCGCAGCTGGAGCGCGCGACCGCCCCCAAGGCCAAGCCCAAGACCATCGCCTGGGACCGCCACTCGCTGATCATCGACGGCAAGCGCGAGATGATCTTCGGCGGCGAGTTCCATCCGTTCCGCCTGCCCTCGCCCAGCCTGTGGCGCGACGTGCTGCAGAAGATGAAGGCCTCCGGCCTGAACACGGTGGCCTTCTACTTCGCCTGGGGCTACCACTCCGCCAAGCCGGGGCATTACGACTTCACCGGCATCCGCAACGTCGAGCGGGCGCTGGAGATGGCCAAGGAGGAAGGCCTGTACGTCATCGCGCGCATGGGGCCCTACGTCAACGCCGAGCTGAGCGCGGGCGGCTTCCCCGGCTGGCTGCTGCGCCAGCGCGCCGAGGCACGCACCGACGCGGCTGAATATCAAGCCGCCACCGACGAGTGGATGACGCAGATCAACGCCATCCTGGCCCGCCACCAGCTCACCAACGGCGGCGGCAATGTCATCGCCTACCAGCTGGAGAACGAGCTGTTCGCTGTGAACCCCAAGAACATCCGCCACATGCAGCACCTGGCGGACAAGGCGCGCGCCGACGGCATCACCGTGCCGCTGTTCCACAACGCCGCGTCGCGCCTGCCGGACTGGACGCCCAAGAACTCCACCGCGCCCTTCGCCAACCCCGGCCCGACGGACATCTACGCCTTCGACGGCTATCCCGGCGGCGTCTGCGACGTGTTCGGCAACCCCGGCACGCCGGCACCCGCGCCGGACTGGGGCATCTACGGCAAGAACTTCCCCAAGGTCGGCTCGCTGGCCTCGCCCAACACGCCGGGCTTCGTCGCCGAGATCGGCGCGGGCTGGTTCGACTACTGGGGCAGCAACGGCACCTACGAATGCACCGCCAAGCGCCAGGGCCCCGGCTACCAGCGCGTGTTCTACGGCAGCAGCCTGATCAACTCGCTGACCATCCACTCCATCTACATGGCCTTCGGCGGCACCAGCTGGGGCTGGCTGGGCGGTCCGGTCATCTACACCAGCTACGACTACGGCTCGCCCATCAACGAATCGCGCGTCATGCGCGACAAGGCCTATGTGCTCAAGCAGATGGGCGGCATGGTGCAGGCCGCCGCGCCGGTGCTGGCCGCGCAGGACAAGGCCGAGCCGCTGGACCCTGGCAACGCCAAGATCCGGCTGTATCACAACATCAACAAGACGCTGGGCACCCATGTGCTGCTGGCCCAGCACAACCATCTCGCCGGCACCGAGGCCTTCGGCTTCAAGCTGACGACGCGTGACGGCAGCTACGCCATCCCGCAGGCGGGCAAGCTCACGCTGAGCGGGCAGGACGCCAAGATGCTGTTCGCGTCCTACGCGATGGAGCGCCAGCACCTGGTCTATTCCACGTCCGAGATCCAGACCCACCTGCAGCAAGGCGGACGCGACATCGCGCTGCTGTACGGCCGCGACGGCGACGACGGCGAGACCGTGCTGCGTTTCAAGTCCCGCCCCACCGTCAAGTTCCTGCGCGGCAAGGCCCAGGTGGCCTGGGACGCCAAGACCGGCGACCTGCGCCTGAACTATGCCCACAAGGGCCTGATCGAAGTGCAGATCAGCGGCGGCGGCCGCGCCCCGCTGCTGCTGCTGCTGGCCGACGAGAAGACCGGCTGGGAGTTCTGGCATGTGAAGGCAGGCGATCGCTCGGTGCTGGTGCGCAGCACCGCGCTGGTCCGCAACGCCACGATGAATGCCGGCACGCTGCAGCTGACCGGCGACACCACCGCCCCCGCCACGCTGCGCGCCTGGGTGCCCGACGGCGTCACGGCCTTGAGCTTCAACGGCCAGGCGCTGGCCGCCAGGGCGCAGGACGACAGCCTCGTCGCCGGCACCACGCTGGCCGGGCCGGAAGCCCCCCAGTTGCCCGACCTGATGCAGCAGGCCTGGACCCGCCGCTTCGACTCGCTGGAAGCCGACCCGAAGTTCGACGACAGCGGCTGGCGCAAGGCCGACGCGCCGGTGTCGGCGGCCAACGTCTACACCGCCACCGACAAGGGCCAGCCGGTGCTGGCCATGAGCGACTACGGCTTCCACCCCGGCGACGTCTGGTACCGCGGCCGCTTCACGACCACGGCCAGCCAGCCGCTGCAGCTGGAGCTGTTCTTCGGCGGCGGCGGCGCCGGCATGATCCAGGTCTGGGTGGATGGCAAGTTCATCGGCCAGCAGGACCTGGACACCGGCCGCCCCTTCCCCGAGACCACCGACACCTTCCGCCACACGCTGCGCGACCTGCCGCCGGGCGATCACGTCATCGCGGTCGTCGTGCGCAACAACTCCCACAACTGGGACCTGTTCGCCGACGACGTGCACAAGGAGGCCCGCGGCCTGATCTCCGCATCGCTGACGACACGCAGCGGCACACGCTTCGGCACCCCCATCGCCTGGAAGATCCAGGGCAACAAGGGCGGCGAGGACGTCGCCGACCTGGTGCGCGGCCCGAAGAACAACGGCGGCCTGTACGGCGAGCGCATGGGCTGGCACCTGCCGGTGGACCCCACCAAGCCACAGAAGGACTGGGCGGCCACCACCGTCGGCGCCGCACCGCCGGCCCCGGGCACCTACTGGCTGCGCACCCAGTTCAAGCTGGACATGCCGCAAGGCCATGACGTGCAGCTGGGCCTGGCCTTCGGCGACACCACCAAGCCGCGCTCCGACCGCGAGAACCGCGCGCTGCTCTTCGTCAACGGCTGGCAGCTGGGCCAGTTCATCGCCCACATCGGCCCGCAGCGCGTGTTCGTGCTGCCGCCGGGCATCCTGAACCCGAACGGCGACAACACGCTGACGCTGGCCGTCACCACCGACGGCAACGCCGCCAACGCGCTGGAGCCCGTCAAGCTGGTGCCGCTGGCCGTGGCGCGCGGCGGCGTGCCGCTCGAACCCGTGCCCCAGCCGCGCAACCTGACGCGCTGATCCTCTTTACCCAAGCAGTACCCGAGAGAGACAACACCATGTCCAACCAGATCCTCAAGCCCGTCGATTCCTCCAAGATCCACCCGCTGCTGGCCCACCACACGGCCCACCTCGGCGCGGACCGTGACGACATCCGCGGCGCCATCGACCGGCTGATCCACAACCTGATCAACATCGAGGACAAGGACGGCAAGTTCCTGCTGCGCCTGGACGATGGCCGCGTGCTGGACACCAAGGGCTGGAACGGCTTCGAGTGGACGCACGGCGTGGGCCTGTACGGCGTCTACAAGGTCTGGGAGCTGACCGGCGACCCCAAGGCCTGGGACATCATGATCAACTGGTTCGAGGCGCGCTTCGCCGAAGGCATGCCCAGCCGCAACATCAACACGGTGGCGCCCTTCCTGACGCTGGCCTACCTGTTCGAGCGCACCGGCGACCGCCGCTTCCTGCCCTACATCGACCGCTGGGCCGAGTGGGTCTACCGCGAGTTGCCCCGCACCGAGGAAGGCGGCTTCCAGCACATCGTTTACAACAGCGTGAACAACCAGCAGCTTTGGGACGACACGCTGATGATGTCGGTGCTGCCGCTGGCCAAGTTCGGCCTGCTGCTGAACCGCCCGCACTACGTCGAAGAAGCCAAGCGCCAGTTCCTGGTCCACATCAAGTACCTGTCCGACCGCAAGACCGGCCTGTGGTTCCACGGCTGGACGTTTGAGGGCCGCCACAACTTCGCTAACGCCTTGTGGGCGCGCGGCAACTCGTGGGTCACCATCGTCATCCCCGAGTTCATCGAGCTGCTGAACCTGCCCGAAGGCGACGCCTTCCGCCAGCACCTGATCTCCACGCTGGAGGCGCAGGTCAAGGCCCTGGCCCAGTTCCAGTCGCCGTCGGGCCTGTGGCCCACGCTGCTGGACGACCCGACCTCCTACGACGAAGCCGCAGCGTCCGCCGGCTTTGCCTACGGCATCCTGAAGGCCGTCCGCAAGGGCTACATCTCCAAGGACTACGAGGCCTTCGGCGTGAAGGCCGCGCTGGCGGTGCGCAAGCACATCAACGACGCCGGCGAGCTGACGCAGGTGAGCTTCGGCACGCCGGTGTTCAACACGCTGCAGGAATACAAGGACATCCCGCTGACGTCCATGCCGTTCGGCCAGGCGATGGCGCTGCTGACCATGGGCGAGCTGCTCGTCCGCTTCATCTAAGAGACGGCCATGCAGACCAACTTGCACCCCGCCGCGCGGCGGCCGACCTGGGTCAACTACTGGGGCTGGGGCTCGGGCGACATGCTGGGCGCCGGCGCCCAGGCCGTCATCACCGGCTGGCTGTTCTATTTCTTCACGACCTTCTGCGGCCTGAGCGCCGCCGAGGCCGGCCTGGTGCTGGGCCTGCCGCGGCTGATCGAGGCCATCACCTGCCCGCTGATCGGCTATGTGTCGGACAACCTGCGCTACACCTGGGTGGGCCGCAAGATCGGCCGTCGCAAGCTGTTCCTGCTGATCACCATTCCGCTGCTGCCCAGCTTCGCGCTGATCTTCCGCACCGGCCACACCTTCTACTACTACCTGCTCGTCTTCATCTTCTTCGAGCTGCTGTACACGATGTTTCTCATCCCCTGGGAGACGCTGGCGGCCGAGATGACCAAGGACTACAAGGAGAAGGCCAAGTTCGCGGGCGCCCGCATGATCGTTGCGCAAAGCTCGGCCATCCTCGCGTCCTACCTGCCCACGCTGCTGATCAACCAGTTCGGCGGCAAGGACTCGCCCGACACCTTCTTCTGGATGGCGGCCATCTTCGGCGTCATCTTCTCGGTGGTGGTCACCCTCGTCGTGCTGACCAGCTGGGAGCGACCCTACGGCACGCATGAGCAGGCCGTGATGTCACAGACCTATGGCGGCGTGCAGCTCAGGACCGTGCTCGCCATCCCGGTCAAGATGTTCCGCGACCTGTTCTCGACGCTGAAGATCCGCGCCTTCCGCCAGCACCTGTCCATCTACCTGGGCGGCTACCTGTCGCAGGACATCTTCAACAGCGCGTTCGCGTTCTTCGTCGCCACCGTGCTGATGGGCGCGACGCTGGTCATCTCGCAGCTGATGACGGTGATGTACGTGGCCCAGCTGATCTCGGTGATGGTGGCCATCCAGATCGTCATCCGCACCGGCCCCGTGCTGGCCTACCGGCTGGCCGGCTCGCTGTTCGGCGTCGCGCTGCTGCTGTATCTCGGCTTCTACCTGGCGCGCCCCGAGGGCTTCGCCGAGAGCTTCGCCGCACTGGGCACCAACCTGTTCGGCGCGCTGAACCCGGCGGGCGAGCGCTTCTCGCCGAGCCTGGTGTTCTGGCTGTTCGTGCCCATCGTGCTGGCGGGCCTGGGCCGCGGCACGCTGAACTTCGTGCCCTGGTCGGTCTACAACTACCTGCCCGACGTGGACGAGGCCGTCACCGGCCAGCGCCGCGAGGGCATCTTCGCCGGCGTGATGACGCTGGTGCGCAAGCTCGCGCAGAGCGCCGCCATCATGGCCAGCGGCTGGATCATCGACTGGGGCGGCTACATCAAGACCAAGCCGGGCGAGGTGGTCGTGCAGACCCCCGAGGCCATCCAGACCGTCACGCTGCTGATGGTGGGCGGCCCGCTGCTGATGCTGGTGCTGGGCGCGCTGGCGTCGTGGAAGTTCCGCCTCAATGCCAGCACGCATGCCGTGCTGGTGCATGAGGTCGAGCGCCTGCGCCACGGCGCTACCGAGGCCGAGAGCGACGAGAACCGCAAGATCGTCGAAGACCTGACCGGCTGGCGCTACGACCAGCTGTGGGGCCGCGGCAGCGGCCATGCGGCCGACTCCACGCTGCACACGCCGCAAGGCACTCCGACACGGCCATGACCGACACAAGCCGCCGCAACTTCTTCAAGACCGCCGCCCTGCCCGTCGGCGGGTTCGGCGGCCTGACCGGCCTGGCCGCCACCGCAGCGGCCACCGCTGCAACGCCCGCTCCGGCCCTCGGTGACGTGGACAGCCTGCGGTGGCTGGACGGCGCCGCCCCCGCGCTGCCGCTGGGCACCACGCTGGGCCTGCCCTGGCCGCGCGGCCAGCACAAGCAAGGGCAGGACTTCCACGCCGTCGATACGCAAGGCCGGCCGCTGCCGCTGCAGACCTGGCCGCTGGCGACCTGGCCCGACGGTTCGCTGAAGTGGACCGCCCACGCCCTCCCCGCCGGCATCGACGCAGGCGATGCACCACGCATCCGCGCCGGCAAGGGCGCCGCCACAGCGGGCGCCCGGGTCAGCGTGAAGGACTCGGCCGATGCGGTGGAGGTGGACACCGGCGTCATCCGCGCCACGCTGCCGCGCCGTGGCGCGCAGCTGATCCGCAGCATCACGCGCGACGGCCGCGACATCCTGCGCGCGGCCACGCTGGTGGCGCAGACCGACGACAAGCCCGATGCGCTGCAGGGCGCCGTCACGCAGACGGCCTTCGAGAGCCGCATCGCCACCCTCACCGTCGAGCAGACCGGCCCCCTGCGCGCCGTCGTCAAGGTGGACGGTCTGCATCGCAGCAGCGCCGGCCGCGAATGGCTGCCGTTCTCGGTGCGCCTGTACTTCTACGCCGGCGCCGAGTCCGTGCGCGTGATGCACAGCTTCGCCTTCGACGGCGACGACCAGAAGGACTTCCTGCGCGGCATCGGCCTGCGCTTCGACGTGCCGATGCGCGACGAGCCCTACGACCGCCATGTGCGCTTCGCCGGGCAGGACGGAGGCCTGTGGGCCGAGGGCGTGCGCAACCTCACCGGCCTGCGCCGCGACCCCGGCGCTGCCGTGCGTGCTGCGCAGCTCGAAGGCCGCGCCACGCCGCCGCTGGAGCAGTGGGGACCGCAGGTGCGCAAACTCCACCACCGCATTCCCGCCTGGGGCGACTACACGCTGAGCCAGCTCAGCGCCGACGGCTTCCAGATCAGGAAGCGCACCAAGCCTGGCCACGGCTGGATCCCCGCCGCCAACGGCTGCCGCGCGCCGGGCAGCGGCTACATCGGCGGCGCGACCGGTGGCGTGGCCTTCGGCCTGCGCGACTTCTGGCAGCGCCACCCGACGCAGCTGGACATCCGCAATGCGCACACCGACGCGGCCCAGGTCACCGTCTGGATGCACTCGCCCGAGGCGCCGGCCATGGACCTGCGCTTCTATCACGATGGCCTCGGCATGGAGACCCACGAGCAGGAGCTCGAAGGCCTGGAGATCACCTACGAGGACTACGAGAAGGGCTTCGGCACGCCGGTGGGCATCGCGCGCAGCAGCGAGGTCACGCTGTGGGCGCTGGCCGCCACGCCCACGCGCGAGCGGCTCGTGCAGATGGCCGCCGCGGTGCAGGCGCCGCCACAGCTGGCCGCACACCCGCAGCGCTATCTGGACGCCGGCGTTTTCGGCCGGCTGTGGAGCCTGCCCGACCGCAGCACGCCCGCGCGGCAGCGCATCGAGGACAGGCTGGACTTCCTGTTCGACTTCTACAAGAAGGAAGTCGACCAGCGCCGCTGGTACGGCTTCTGGGACTACGGCGACATCCGCCACACCTACGACGCCGACCGCCACGAGTGGCGCTACGACGTGGGCGGCTATGCCTGGGACAACTCGGAGCTGTCGCCCGACATCTGGCTCTGGTACAGCTTCCTGCGCACGGGCCGCGCCGACATCTTCCGCTTCGCCGAGGCCATGGTGCGCCACACGGCCGACGTGGACATCTATCACGCCGGCCGCTTCAAGGGCCTGGGCACGCGGCACAACGTGCAGCACTGGGGCTGCAGCGCCAAGCAGGCGCGCATCTCCACCTCGGCCAACCGCCGCTTCTACTACTACCTGACCGGAGACGAGCGCATCGGCGACGTCATGCGCGAGGTGCTGGACGTCGACCAGAAGCTCGACGAGGTCGACCCCGTACGCAAGATCGCCGGCCGCGTGGACAAGGGCCCCTGGCCCGCACGCATCGGCTTCGGCACGGACTGGGGCTCGCTGGTCGCCAACTTCATGACCGAGTGGGAGCGCACCGGCGACGTCCGCTGGCGCAACAAGCTGCTGCGCGGCATGAAGGGCATCGCGGCCATGCCGCACGGCTTCTTCACCGGCAGCGGCGGCTACGAGCCCACGGGGCCCAACGAAGGCGCGCTGCACAACGTCAGCGGCAACAAGCTGTCGGCCAGCCACCTGAGTGCCGTGTTCGGTGGCATGGAGATGATGACCGAGCTGGTGGAACTGATCGACGAGCCGGCCTTCAAGGCGGCCTGGGTGCAGTACTGCGAGCTGTACAACGCGCCGCGCGACGAGCAGGTCAAGGCGCTGGGCGCGCCGCACGGCGGCGGCACGGTGCTGAGCGTGGGCCACTCGCGCCTCAGCGCCTACGCGGCGCTGCAGAAGAAGGACCCGGCGCTGGCCCGGCGCGCCTGGCGCGAGTTTCTGGCCGACCCGCGCTTCGGCGCCCGGCCGCTGAAAACCACCCGCATCGCCGGCCCGCTGGTGCTGAACCCGGTGGACGAAGCGCCGTGGATCAGCACCAACGACACCGCGCAATGGGGGCTGGCCGCCATCCAGAACCTGGCCCTCGTGGGCGAACACCTCAAGGATTGACATGAAGCATCTGCTGCTGGCCGCCAGTCTGCTGGCGGCCCCCGCCTGGGCACAACAAGCACTGCGCTTCGCCTTCGACGGCAAGCCCGTCGCAGGCGAGGTGGCGGTGCCCACCGACACGACCTACAGCCGCGAACGCGGCCACGGTTTCGAGGCCGACGAGAAGCGCAACGCGGCTGGCCAGCCCTACTTCTTCTCGGTGGACCTGCCCGAGGGCAACTACCGCGTCACCGCCACGCTGGGCGGCACCGCTGCCAGCGACACGACCATCAAGGCCGAGCTGCGCCGCCTGCAGCTGGACGGCATCAAGCTGCCCGCCGGCAAGACCGAGGCGCACAGTTTCATCGTCAACCTGCGCACGGCCAACATCGCCGCCGCGCCGGGCATCGAGCCTGGCCGCGTAAAGCTCAAGGAGCGCGAGATCGCCAGCGAGGCCTGGGCCTGGGACCGCCGCCTGACGCTGGAGATCAACGGCACGCAGCCCGCGCTGGCGCACCTGGTGATCGAGCCGGTGAAGCTGCCCACCGTCTACCTGCTGGGCGACTCCACCGTGGCCGACCAGTCCGGCGAGCCCTATGCCAGTTGGGGTCAGATGCTGACGGCTCTCTTCAAGCCCACCGTGGCCGTGGCCAACCATGCCCAGTCCGGCGAGACCTTCCGCGACTCGCTGAACCGCCGCCGCATCGACAAGATCCTGTCCACGCTGCAGCCCGGCGACACGGTGCTGCTGCAGTTCGGCCACAACGACCAGAAGCAGCAGAAGGACGGCAGCGGCAACGCCGAGACCTACAAGGCCGAGCTGCGCACGCATGCGGAGCGCATCCTGGCGCGCGGCGGCGTGCCGGTGGTCGTGTCGTCGATGGAGCGCCGTCGCTTCGACGCACAGGGCAAGCTGCAACCCAGCCTGACCGAGTACGCCAACGCGGCCCGCGCCGTCGCGCAGGACATGAAGCTGGCCTACATCGACCTCAACGCGATGAGCATCCAGATGTACGAGGCGCTCGGTCCCGAGCGTTCGCAGGCCGCGCATCCGATGAACAACGGCAAGCTGGACAACACCCACCACAACAACTACGGCGCCATGCAGTTGGCCCGTTTGATTGCGCTGGGCCTCAGGGAAGCCCGCGTGCCGGTAGCCGCGCAGCTGCGCGATGATCTGGGCGCCATCTCGCCGGCACAGCCGCCGGCCCCGGAGCAGTTCCGCGTTGCGACCAGCCCCGGCTTTACCCAACAACGACCCCTCGGCGACTGATGAAGTCTCAACTGCTTGCCGTGGCGCTGGCCTGCGCCACGCTCTTCCACGCCCCCGTCACGACCGCGGCGCCGCCCAAGCCCGCACTGGTCGCCGGCTTCTCCACCGAGCGCCTGCAGCGGCTGGACACGGTCATCAACGACGAGATCGCCCGCCAGCAGCTGGCCGGTGGCGTCATGGTCGTACTGCGCGACGGCAAGCCGGTGGTCTTCAAGGCCTACGGCCAGCAGGACATCGAGGCCGGCAAGCCCATGCGCACGGACACCATCTTCCGCATCGCGTCCATGACCAAGGCGTTGACCTCGGTGGCCGTGATGATGCTGTACGAGCAAGGCCACTTCCAGCTCAAAGACCCGGTGGCCAAGTTCCTGCCGGCCTTCGCCAACCTGCAGGTGGCTTTAGCCCAGGGCGGCACCGAGAAGGCGCGCCGCGCGCTGACCATCCACGACCTGCTGACCCACACCGCCGGCATGAGCTACGGCGCCGGCCCGGCCAAGGCCGCCTACGAGGCGGCAGGCATGAAGGACTGGTACCTGGTGGGCCACGACGAGACGCTGGCCGCATGGACCGATCGCCTCGCCGCGCTGCCGCTGCAGGGCCAGCCGGGCGAGGCCTTCACCTATGGCTATGCGACCGACGTGCTGGGACGCCTGGTGGAAGTGGTGTCGGGCCAGCCGCTGGACCAGTTCATCAAGACGCGCATCACCGATCCGCTGCGCATGCCGGACACCCACTTCTTCCTGCCGCGCGAGAAGGCCAGCCGGCTGGCCAGTGTCTATGGCCTGGAAGGTGGCCAACTCAAGCTGATGGAGACACCAGCCAAGAGCGACTTCGTCAACGGACCGCGCAAGCTGTTCTCCGGCGGCGCGGGGCTGACGTCCACGGCGGGCGATTACGCGCGCTTCCTGCAGATGCTGCTGAACCAGGGCGAGCTGGACGGCGTGCGGCTGCTGGCGCCCAAGACCGTGGCGCTGATGACGGCCAACCACCTGGGCGACAAGTACCGTGGCGACGCGGACGGCTTCGGCCTGGGCTTCTGGGTCAACGTGAAGACCGGCGGCTTCAAGGAGCTGGGCAGCGAAGGCGCCTTCGGCTGGGGCAGCGCCTATTTCCCGCAGTACACGGTGGACCCCAAGGAGCGTCTGGTCATCCTGCTGATGACGCAGCTGCGCCCGGCTGGAGGCTCCACGCTGAGCTTCCGCGTGCGCAACCTGACCTACCAGGCGCTCATCAAGTAGGCCCCGCAGGCCGGCCAGCCATCAGCTTTTTGCACATCGCTATCTCGTGTCGGCATAGCAGCGCGCCCCCCGGCCGTACCTTGATGAAACGCTCATCCGGTTGACCGCACAGCGCCGTGATGTCTCCCTAGAGTCCGCCGCCACGGACCGGGCAATCGCCCCGTCCCGTGAACAAAGACACACAACAGGAGACTTCATGAACACGACGTGCTCGCGCACGCCCTGGTCGCGCTGGCTGGCCGCAAGCCTGCTTGCCGCCTCGGCACCGGCCGCCATGGCCGCCTTCAGCATCACCACGGTCCACGACAACAACAACCCGGCCCGGCCGCAGTACATCATCGACACCGATGGCGGCCTGGTGTTCAAGGTGCGCGGCTGGGATGCCAGCAGCACCACGGCCATCGGCGACATCTCCAGCATCGTCTACAAGGGCCTGGAGTACGCCGATGCCAGTCGCGGCACGCAGCTGAACTCCGGCGCCGACTGGCTCTACAGCGGCGTCAGCGCCGTGGGCCTGAAGGTCGAGGCCGTCAGCGCCAACGGCACCGTGACGCCCGCAGCCACCACCAACGGCGGCGTCGTCAACGCCAGCGACTACATCCGCGTCACGATCACCAGCACCAGCACGAAGGGCGGGGTGCTGACGCATTACTACGTGGTGAAGCGTGGCGAGTCCAACATCCACATGGGCACGCACTTCACCGAGCAGCCCGACGTGCACGGCCTGGTGCGCTTCATCGCCCGCATCCGGGTCGACCGGCTGCCCAACGGCGGCCCGGCCCAGGCCGCCGGCGGCCTGATCACCTACGGCGGCCAGAGCTTCTGGGCCGAAGACCTGCGCGGCACCAGCAGCGCCATCGAGGCCAGCGACGTGTTCGGTTTCCCGACCACCGACGCGCGCTACGGCCAGTCCCGCTCCAAGCACTACGCCAACCGCCGGCTGAAGGACTGGGAGTTCGTCGGCGGCACCGGCCCCGGCGTGGGCATCTGGTTCTGGCGCGACAACCACGAGGGCGGCTCCGGCGGCCCGTTCTACCGCAGCCTGCTGCAGCAGATCACCAGCACGAACAACGAGCTGACCTACATCGTCAACTACGGTGAGGCACAGACCGAGCCCTACCGAATGGGTGTGTTGAACACCTACACGATGATCTTCAACGACGGCAGCACGCCGGCGGCCCGCCCCGACACCAGCTGGTACGGCCAGGTGGGCATGGTGGGCTATGTGCCACCGTTGGGCCGTGGCTCGGTCACCGGCGCAGGCCTGACCAACCGCATCGCCGGCCTGCCCTACACCGTCGGCTTCGCCAACGCGCAGGCGCAGTACTGGGCCGACGCCGATCCCGTGGACGGCCGCTTCAAGGCCACCGGCATGCTGCCCGGCACCTACACGATGACGGTCTACAAGGGCGAACTGCCGGTGCAGACGGGCTCGGCGGTGGTGACCGCCAATGCCGACTACACGATGAACCCCATCGCCATCACGGCCGACCCCGAGACCAAGCCCGCGCTGTGGCGCATCGGCCACTGGGACGGCACGCCGCAGGAGTTCATCAACGGCGACAAGCTGACCTTCATGCACCCCAGCGACGTGCGCATGGCGCCGTGGACGGTCGCGCCCTTCGTGATCGGCCAGTCCAACGCCGCGCAGCACTGGCCGGCCTACCAGTGGCAGAAGCACAACAACGGCCTGCAAGTGCGCTTCGTGCTCAAGCGTGGCCAGAACACGGCGCCGCTGCGACTGCGCCTGGGCACGACCGCCGACTTCAACAGCGCCCGCCCGGTCATCACCGTCAACAGCTGGTCTTCGGGCATTCCGCCGGCGCCGCCCAAGGTGTCGCGCAACCTGACCGTGGGCACCTATCGCGGCTTCAACCGCACCTACAACTTCGACATCCCGGCCAGCCAGTTGGTCGTCGGCACCAACACGCTGACCATCAACATCGCCAGCGGCACGGGCGGCGACAACTTCCTGAGCCCCGGTCTGTCCTTCGACGCCATCGACCTGGTCACCGCCAACTGAACAAGAACATCATGAAGAACAAGATCATCTCTTTGCTTGCCGCGCTGCTCGCCGCCCCGGCCATGGCCGGCGTCGTGCAGACCACCGGCATCGGCAGCGCCACGCCGACGGCCACGCACCTGACCTTCGCGGCCGACTTCGAGGCCAACACCCAGCTCGACGCTCCGTGGAGCGAGGGCGGCCTGCTGTTCCGCCACAACGGCCTGGCCAACGACAACGGCGGCTGCGGCTACGCCGGCGAGTTCTGTGTGGACCCGGGCCAGTCCTACAGCGATGCCTTCTCCGGCAACTACTTCGCCACGGCAGGGCTGAACGCCTACCTGAGCATCAGCAGTGAAGGCCCCAACCTGAACGGCATCGAGTTCGCGGTGGATTCGGGCTTTCTCACCATCCACCTGATGTGGCAGACCTGGCTGGATGGCGTGCTGACCGGCAACGGCCGCGTGACCGTGGGCCCGTCCATCGCCGGTGGCGTGCTGGGCCTGAGCGACCTGGCCGGCTTCGACGAAGTGCGCGTGTACGCCTTCGACAGCGCGAGCGACACCAGCGGCTACAGCACGCCCGCCATCGACAGCGTGCGCGCCTTCACCATTCCCGAGCCGGGCTCGCTGGCGCTGGCATCGCTGGCCGGCCTGGGCCTGATCGGCGCGCGCCGCCGCCGTCGCTGACCTGCAAAGAGGCTTCCGCGAATCACCCCGGTGACAAGGGCCGGCCTCTCATGAGGCCGGCCCTTTTTGCGTTGCCACCGGCCTACGGCCTTGCCGCCTCCTGCCAGGCCTGGACCGCCATCACCATGGCCAAGGTATCCAGCTCACAGTAGCGCAGCAAGGCGCTCTCGATGGCGTCACGCACGCTTGCGGGCAGCTCTTCCTGCTGCAGACGGGCATACGCGGCCATGGCCGCGCCACCGTCCTGCAAATCGTTGCCCAGGCTGTGATCCAGGCGCTGACAGACTTCGGGCGCCAGGTCGTCGAAGACGCGCGGCAGCAGGTCGTAGGGATCGACCGGCAGCCCGTCCGGGCCGGCAACCCACCAGGCCACAGGTGTCGCGAGATTGAGGCTGGGCATCTCCGCGCTGCCGTACACCGCACGACCATAGCGCTCGCGCAACAGCGCGCTATCGCGCATCAGCGCTGGCAACACCTTCTTCAGCGAACTGCTGCCCCGCGTCGAGGGCGCAAAGTAGCGCCGCTGCGCCACGGCGCAGAGATCCACCATGTCGCGCGTCCCGGCGCTCCGGTCGCTGCCGTGCGTGAGGGTCTCGATGAAGTCCACCAACTCTGCATCGCCCGGCTGCGCCTCCTCCGACAGCCGCGCGCGCAATGCATTCAGGACGTTGTTCTCGTGATGGCTCCACCGGAACACCGTGCCCGCGTTCTGGCCCAGGGCCTGCATCAGCGCCCGCAGGAAGCCCCGGCTCGGGTCAACGCCCGGCCTCGCGTCGATGAACTGGCTGGCATGGCGCACCTGCCCCGAGCCTTCCATGACGTGATGACTGAACTGGAAGGCGATGACCTCATACGGGCGCCGGCCGGCCTGGAAGGGAATGGGCACCATGGCGGTCTCGAAGTCGATGAAGTTCAGCGGATAGGTCCACGTCGCCATGTCCCGCCCCAGCCCATCGGCATCCAGCCAAGTCGCCTGCCGGCGGCACTGCATCCACTGCCGCTGCGCGATGCCCAGGCCTTCGCTGCCCGGCTCGTCGTCTTCCAGGCCCAGGTCTTCGGCCTGCAGTTGCGCGAGCTTGTACAGCCCGCGCGCGAGAAAGCCCGGCTTGCGCCGGCTGTTCCACAGGTCCAGCACCAGCGGCGCGGCGAAATCGTCTGCCGTCCAGCCCAGCGCGCGCGACCAGCACTCGTGAAAGCCGCTGCGCAACCCGCCAGGCAGTGGCGGCGAGGGCCACTTGAACTCGCAGTTGCCGCAGGTCACGGAGGGCAGGCCCGCAATCAGGCGTTCGCCGCGCCCCGCACTTGCCAGCATCTCCACGGCCTCGCCAAAGGGCAGCTGAGCGGCACCGGCCGACAGGCTGCCGGCCTGGATCTCGGCGACCTGATCGCCCACCGCAACCTCGATCAGCAGCGGGCTGCCGAGCCTCTGCTCGGTGCCCGGCGCCACGTCCACCACCACGCCGCCGCCTGCGCCGTGCCTCACCTTGAAGGCCTGCCCCAGCCCGTCGACGCTGGCGCGGGCGTGCTTGTCGACCAGCATCAGCCAGGGCCGCAGCTCGCAGCCCGGCAGCGCTAGACGCGCGACGTGGTGCTGGAAGGCAATGTCCAGCAGATAGGGCCGCCAGGCCGACCTGACGCCACCGCGCGACGACCTGAAATCGCCGTCCACGGCGGCGTCATAGCTCTTGGCCTTCACCTCGATGAGGTCCACGACGTGCCCTCGCTTGCGCAGCACATCGACCCGCACGAGCTTGCCTTCGTGCGCCAGCGTGGCCTCGTAGATGACCACCTGCTGCCGCGCCAACAACCGCGCGGTATGGGCCAGCTGTCTGTCCACGTCAGCCTCGTCCACCAGCACGCCGCCGGGCACCATCAGCCGCGCCAAGGCACCGACCTGAAAGCCGCCCTCGGCCAGCGCCTGCAGGAAGCTGTCATCCGTGCGACGGTTGAAGTAGGCCGGATCGCCGCTGTAGTGCAGCTTGGCCGCGCATTCGGCGCCCTGCGTGAAGCGGCTCTTGGTCAGGTAGCGATGGGTGGCCATGCCGGAACTGAGTTGCGTGTGCGCGCCATCCTAGAAGGCCTTGTCACGCCGCCGGCAGCATGTCCGACGCTGTGCGACACATGCCGTCGCGCGCAGCCGCAGCATGCACGCCATGACCGCCGCGACGCCCGACGCCACCGACCTCACTCTGGCCGCCATTCACCCGACGCCCGATGCACTGCTCCAACTGCCGGCCGGATGGCGCGCCGCGATGCGCCCCCTGCTTGAGCGCGTCTGGACACGGCCCGCCGCCCGCCTGCAGGAGGCGCGCACCTGGGCCTTGGCCGACCGGCCCGGCGAGGCCCCCACCGTCGACATCGGCTGTCCCAGCCTCGACGCCCACGGCGCCCTGCGCCTGGGCAGCCGTTGCGCCGGGCATCCCGCCCCCCTTGCGGGCCTGGCGGAGCTGGAGGCCCATCTGCAGGCCTGGAGCGGCCGCCGCTGCGCGCAGTGGGACCGGCTCATCGCGGCCGCGCATCCGTCCATCGCGCTGCGGCGCCAGCTGATGAACGCGCTGGTGCCGCTGGAATGGCAGCTGCGCGACGCGCTGGTGCAGCGCATCTGGGCGCTGTCGCTGCAGGGCGAGCTGGCGCCCATCGCCAGCGGTGCGCCGCGCCATGCCCTTGCGCCGGTGCTGCTGCACTGGCTGCTGCGGCCGTATCAGGCAGCAGCCATCGCCCGGCGGCATGACCTGCTGCGCCGGGCCGGCGGCGCGGTCGCGCTGCTGATCGGCCACCAGCGCATCCACGGCGGCCAGGCGCCACTGCGGCGGCTCGCGGAGCTGGCCGACCCGGCACGGCCGCGCCCGTCGCTGCGCCGTATCGCGCAAGCCCTGGCCCCCTGCCTGGCACTGCCGGCCTGGGTGCTGCGCCGCATCGCGCACCTGCCCTGGCATCAGCTGCAGCCGACCGGCGACAGTACGCTGGCCGCGCTCGGCCGGCTCGCCGTGCAACTGCCGCCTGCGGCCTGGCCACGCCAGCCCCCTGACCTGGACGCCGCATCGCGCTGCCTGGGCAGCCTGGACCTGCTGTGCAGCTTCGGCGACGGCACGCTGGCGGCCGCCCCCGCGCAACGCACCTTGCCTACCGCCGTCCGGCGCTGGCTGCTGGGCGAGCTGCGCCGCCGCTACGGCGGCGACTGGCTGGCCCTCGCCGATGCCCTCACGCACGACGAGCCGCGTTACCAGTTGCTGACCTGGGTGCTGCCGCGTCTGCACGACCACTGGCAGGCCGACCTCGCCTCCAGCAGCGAGCCAGGCGAGATGCTCAGCTCGACCTGGCGCAAAGCCTCGCCCTGCTGGTGGCTGGACCGGCTGCTGCAATGGCAGTCGGCCCAACACCGGCCGCATCGCCCGCCGGGCCGGCGCCCGCGGCTGCGCTGGTCGCCGCTGTTCGCGGCGCCGCAGCGCCATGGCGACTGCCTGCTGCGCTGCCTCGCCAGCGTGCGCGAGGTGCAGGCGCTGCTGCAGGACTTTGCCCTCACCAGCCTGCGGCGCTGGATAGGCCCCAGCCTCGTGTCGCGCGTGCAGTGGCTGCACCTGCAATCCATCGGCGCCGCCGGCCCCGGGAGTCTGGCTGTGCTGCTGGCCGAACTGCAGCGCGGCACGCTGCGGGTGCGCGTGGTCTGCCACTGGGGGCCGCTGCGCAGCGAACCGCCCGCCGTCTGCCACGAGGCGCTGCGCGAGATGCTGGCCTATTGGCAGGAAGAGGGTTGGGGCGTGCTGTCGCGCATCGAGGCCGAGGAAGTGCTGTCCGAAGACCCCGAACTGCGCGATGCAATAACGGCGGCACGCGTGAAAAGCTGGACGCGGCTGGCGGCGGAGGGGCGCAGTGCCGTACCTAAGATTGGCTGAAACAACTGGAGGGCATAGGGATGAGTTCGATGAAGTCGTGGATCAATGACCTGACGAAAGCGCTGCAGCCGCTGTTCAGCTCGCAGGCAGGCGCTTACGCCAGTGCTGACGACCTCGCCTACCTGGCTTACACAGGCAAGATAGAGAACCACGTTCGCGATGCGCTGGTAGTCAAGTTGAAGCGCTCCGGGCTCACCATCGGCCGCGAGGTGAACGGCCGAATTGATCTGGTCCACATCCAGCAGACGGAAATAGACCTTTCCTTGCAGGCAAAGGCCATGTACGCGGGAGACCTGATCTCAATGATCACGAAACCCCAATACGAGGCGCACCCTCTCGTCGACGCACTCGCCGACGATGTCCATAGGAAGGCTGATCCCTACCCTTGCATCGGGCTGATGCTGGTAACTGACATCCCTTGGCAACCTGCGTTCAGCAAGGATAGGGCCCTGAAGTACTCAAAGATCCTGAAGATCAGAGACGCCTACCGCCCTTTCGCCCCCCTCGGCGTGGCTGATGTTCACAAAGAACTCGCCGGTCTGCTGGCAAAGCAGGGGCAGAACGCCAAGCTTCCCAGTCACCTGCGCAACAGCAGCGATCCCGACGAGCGCGCACTCGCAGACAGCCACGCCCCCTTGAAGCTGATAGAGGATGCCAGCGGCTATTGGCAAGGCCAAGTCAACGGCTCTCGCGTCGATGTCCACTGGTTCCTCGTCGAGAAGGCTGAAGCAGCCTGACCCATGCCCTCCGCCAGCACCCCCCAGTCCCTGGCCCGCCTGCTCGAACTGCTGTCGGCCCTGCCCACCGGCCGCTCGGCGGCGCCATCGGAGCTGCGCCAGGCACTGGCCGACCGCGGCTACGCCGTCGACACGCGCACGGTGCAGCGCGACCTGCGCCTGCTGCAGCAGCATTTCGCCATCGACTGCGATGAGCGCAGCAAGCCGCATGGCTGGCGCTGGCGTTCGATGACGGCCCGGCAGGCCGTCCAAGGCCTTTCCACCCCGGAGGCCTTGAGCCTGGTGCTGGCTGACCAGCACCTGCGCGCCGTACTGCCGGCGAGTTGGTCAAGCAGCCTGGACGACTTGTTCGCCCAGGCCCGGCACGCGCTGGACGGCCTCGCACCGGCTGCGCCCAGCCGCTGGGCGGCCAAGGTGCGCGTCATCCCGAACGGCTTGTCCCAGCGCGCACCGCGGATGGCGGAACCCGGCGCCATGTCCGAAGTGGCCGAAGCGCTGATGCACGACCGCCAGCTGGACCTGCGCTACCGGCGCGGCAGCGACCAGCGCCCGGCCAGCTACCGGCTGCACCCGGTGGGCCTGCTGCTGCGCGGCGCGCAGCTCTATCTGGTGGCGCTGCTGCATGGCAAGTTGAGCGAGCGACCCCGCCTGTTCGCGCTGCACCGCGTGCTGGCCGCCGAGCGGCGCCCTGAAGCGGCCACGCTGCCCCCTGGTGTCGACATGGATGCCGCGCTGGCCCAGGGTCGCGGCCAGTTCGGCAGCGCCGACGCACCGCTGGCGCTGCAGCTGATCTGCAGTGCCGCACTCGCCGCGGTGCTGCAGGAGGCCCCCCTGGCGGACGACCAGCGGCTGCAAGCCCGCGGCGATGGGCGCTTCGAGCTGCATGCCAGCCTGCGGGCCAGCTGGGAGCTGCGCTGGTGGCTGCTGGGCCACATCGACGAGATCGAAGTGCTGGCGCCACCCTCGCTGCGTGACGAACTTCGCCTCGTGCTGACGCAGGCGCTGGCCAGGCACAGTGGCCGCTGAGCTGCACCGGCTGCGACCCAAGCCGTCGCAGCAGCCACGATGCTGGGCGTATGCCCAGCCCCCTATCCGAACCGCTGCTCTTCCTCGACTTCGACGGCGTGCTGCATGCCAATGGCGCGCCGCCGCCGCGCCGTTTCGAACGGGCTGGCGCGCTCGTCGCGCTGCTGCAGCGCTGGCCAGGCTTGACGGTGGTCGTGTCGTCGAGCTGGCGGCTGCACCACAGCTGGCCCGCGCTGCTGGACAGCCTGCCTCGGGCGCTGGCCACCAGGCTAGACGGCCGCACCGGCGCGGCCGTCATCGGCCGGCATGCCCGGTACCGGGAGATCGTCGATTGCTGGCAGCGGCTGGATGGTCGGCGCCCCTGGCGTGCGCTGGACGATGCGGCCTGGGAGTTCCCGCCCCGCTGTGAGCAGTTGATCGCCTGCAACGGCGCACTGGGCGTGCAGCAGGCGCAACTGGACGACTTGGAATGCTGGCTGATTGGGCTGTCCAGCCTTGAGTGCGCACTGGGCCGCGCCGAACCACGCCCTGCGCCCCAGCAGATGGCCCGCACGATTCAGCTGCTGCGACACCTGCCGGCGCGATCACAAGTGAGCGTCGCCTGGCTACAGCGCGAGCTGCGACTCGGCTATCGCGAGGCCGTGCGCGCGCTCGCCGAAACGGAAGGCGAGCTGCTCAGCCCCATGGACAGCGAGGGTCGCCGTTGGCGGCTATGAAGCAGCAGCTGTCCGCCAGCTGTCGCGGTAGGCCCGCCAGCCATCGGGATTCCAGGCCTGCACGGGCGCCGCCGCACCCTCGGCCTGGCGGCCCCAGGCCTCCAGCAGCCAGGCGCCGCAGGTGGTGCCGCTGCTGTCGTCGGACACGATCACGTCGCGGCCCCCATCCACGCCAGCCAGGCCAGCCAGCAGCGGGCCGAACTCGGCATTGGCCGTGAATGCGCCCTCCACCACCACGCGGCCGCTGGCGCCCAGCGCGTCCAGGCAGTGGTCGGTCATCAGCACCACGTACAGCGTCGCCAGCGCGGCCTGCTCGGCGGCATTGGCGGCCAGCGGGCCCACGAAGCGCCCCACCCGGCCCGCGAACGGGCCGCCGGTCTCGGCAAAACAGGGCAAGGCCATGCTGCCTTGCGCGATCAGCCGCTCGATGTCCGCGCGCTCGAACGGCGCCGGCTGGGTGCCGGCGATGGCGCCGAACTCGCGGCCGCCCATGAAACGCACGCAGGGCACGGCATCGCCGAATACATTGCAGTTGGCCAGCATGTCCTGCGCCTCCACCAGCGGCTTGGTCGCCGAGCCCAGCGCCGCGGCGATGAGCCAGGTGCCGGTGGACAGCACGGTACAGGGACCGCTGCGCTGCAGCGTCAGCAGGTGGCGCAGCAAGGACGCATTACTGTCGTGGATGCCGCAGACGATCTCGCAATCGGGGCTGATGCCGGTGCGCGCCGCCAGTTCGGGCTGGATGCGCCCCAGCCGCGCCCAGGCGTCGCGCCGCTCGGGGAACAGCGGCTCCCAGCCGCGCGTCTCGACCAGCGACGACCAGCGACCCTCGGCCGGCCGCCACAGATCGGTGTGGCAGCCCAGCGAAGTGACCTCGCTGGCAGCGACGCCACTGAAGCGCCAGGCCCAGTACTGCGGGTACATCAGCACATGGCGGGTGCGCGCGAAGTCATCAGGGAAGCGGGCCTGCAGCCATTCCAGCTGCCGGCCCAGGTTCAGGCCGGCCGGCAGGCGCGGCGAGCCACTCTCGTCAAAGGCGGGCCGCACGGCGTCATAACGCTGCGCATCAGTGGCATCGCCGAACTCGTGCTCGTAGTCCAGCACGGGCAGCACCAGGCCGGCATCGTCCACCAGCGCGGCGGTCGCGCCATGCGTGACGGGAACGATGGCGCGGATGTCGGCCAGGCTGGCCAGTTCGGTCAGCTGAGCGCACATCCAGCTCCACAACCGCTCCGTGTCGTGGTGCGGATAGGGCCCGACGCGGCGCACGGCGTTGGGCGTGCGCACCTCGGCCAGCGTCTTGCCGGCGGCATCGATCAGGGTCAGCTTGGCGTTGGTCTTGCCGATGTCGAGGACGACGGTGCCCGTCTGTTTCATGCTCAAGCGTTCAGTGCGGTGTGGTGGCGTAAGGGCTGGCGTCCAGCACGCCGGCGAAGTCATGGCCCAGCGCCGACGCGTGCACGTCCTGGGGGTCCACGGCCTCGGGCTCCACCGTGATGACGCGCACGCCGTAATGCTCCAGCAATTGCACCGCGCTGTCGGAGGCGCCGGTGTCGGTGATGACGGTGGAGACGCGGTTCAGCCCGCACAGCACCAGGCCGGCCTTGCGCTGGAACTTGGAGCTGTCGACCAGCACGACCAGTTCCTCGGCCTGGCCGATCAGGCGCTTCTCGGCCTGGATCAGCAGCGGGTCGGCTTCCATCAGGCCCAGGATGGACAGGCCGTAGACGCCCATGAACATCTTGGCCGCGTAGTGGTGCTGGGCCACGTCGTTCTCGAACGGGCTGAGGATGACGTTCTGCTCGCGGTAGACCTTGCCGCCAGGCAGGATGATCTCGTTGTCGCTGGTCAGCAGCAGGCGCTGCGCCATCAGGAACGAGTTCGTGAGAATCTTCAGCTGCTTCTCGACGAGAAACTCCGCCATCATGAACGTGGTGGTTCCACCGTTGATGATGATGGTTTCGCCGTTACTGCACATCGAGGTGGCATAACGGGCGATGGCGCGCTTGGCGGCAGTATGTTGCTGAATATTGTTTTGAAAAGTCTCGCTGGACAGCGTGTATGACTTTTTCTTTTGCTCCAGCCTTTGAGCACCACCCCGGGTACGCGTCAGCTGGTTTTTGGCGGCCAGCCAGGAAATATCCCGGCGCACGGTTGCGGCCGATGCCGACAACCATTCCATCAATTGCTGAACGCTGGCGTGCTCACGCTCGTCCAGCAGTTTGAGCAGACGCTTGTGTCGCTTGTGATTGATCATGGAAGCCACCTTGCTGTCGGGCGCCTTCCGGGTCGAGGGCGACCGTTGTCTCTTGAGGAGTCGCCCGACCTCTTGGGGTGGGCATCGCTTTGCCGGACCGGGCCTACGCTGGCCTGCTCTCGGGTCACGCCCCATGACCGTGTCACCGGGCGCCGTCGCCATGCTGCACTGCAATCAAGATCGCTCAGATCGCAGGTGAAACACAGTTCCGAAAGCAGATTACGTCAATCCCATGACAGCGTCAATCACGAAACGATCACGGCCGTGAGCGTTTCGTGAGCGATTGCTTGTGCAGCGCAGCATTCGCTCATCCTTTTGATTTTGCGTGGCAGCGCTGCGCATGAGAGCGGGTTTGCCCCCACACTGCGGCCCGTTTCCCCCGTGGAGAACGGGCACCGGGCCGCATGTCGCGGCCACGAAGACGAAGACGCACCGATCACAGGCAAGCTCATCATGACTGCAAATTCCCAGACCCCTGCACAACCCCCGATCGCCTCCAAGTGGGATGACGCCGTCGCGGCCAAACTGAGCGAGCCGGAACTGCTGCTGTACCGCTCGAATCTGCTTGGCTCCGATCTGCGCGTGACCAATTTCGGCGGCGGCAATACCTCGGCCAAGGTCACGATGCGCGACCACCTGACCGGCGAAGACGTGCAGGTGCTGTGGGTCAAGGGCTCGGGCGGCGACCTGGGCTCCATCAAGCTGGATGGTTTCTCCACGCTCTACATGGACAAGCTGAATGCGCTGAAGAAGCGTTATCGCGGCCTGGAACATGAAGACGAGATGGTGGATTACCTGCCGCACTGCACGTTCAATCTGAACCCGCGTGCCGCGAGTATCGATACCCCCCTGCACGCCTATATCCCGAAGGCGCATGTCGACCACATGCACCCGGACGCCATCATCGCCATCGCCGCCTGCGCCGACAGCAAGCGCCTGACCGAAGTGATCTTCGGCGGCCAGCTGGGCTGGCTGCCCTGGCAGCGCCCCGGCTACGACCTGGGCCTGAAGCTCGAAGCGCTCGCCACGTCGCAGCCGCAGCTCAAGGGCATCATCCTGGAAGGCCACGGCCTGTTCACCTGGGGTGACACCGCCAAGAGCTGCTACGAGATCACGCTGGACATGATCCGCCTGGCCGAGCAGTGGCTGAACGAGAACATCAAGCAGCCGGTGTTCGGCGGCGTGAAGACCGTGACGCTGGCTGCCGAGCAGCGCGCCGCGATCGCCGCCAAGCTGATGCCCGCCCTGCGCGGCCGCATCAGCGCCGACGAGCGCAAGCTGGGCGACTTCAACGACAGCGCCGCCGTGCTCGAGTTCGTCGGCAGCAACGACCTCGTCAAGCTGGCCGCGCTGGGCACGTCCTGCCCCGACCACTTCCTGCGCACCAAGATCCGCCCGCTGGTGCTGGACTTCGACCCCAGCAACCCCGACGTGGACGCCGTGCTGGCCGGCCTGGACGCCGCACTGGAAGCCTACCGCGCCGACTACCGCGCCTACCACGAGCGCTGCAAGCGCCCGACCAGCCCGGCCGTGCGCGATGCCAACCCCATCATCTACCTGATCCCCGGCGTGGGCATGCTGTCCTTCGCCAAGGACAAGGCCACGGCCCGCATCGCCGGTGAGTTCTACATCAACGCCATCAACGTGATGCGCGGCGCGAACGGCGTGGACAAGTACGTCGGCCTGCCCGAGCAGGAAGCCTTCGACATCGAGTACTGGCTGCTCGAAGAAGCCAAGCTGCAGCGCATGCCCAAGCCCAAGAGCCTGG
>CBFGPX010000016.1:0-34848 GCA_965650725.1 uncultured Comamonadaceae bacterium
TGGATGCCTGGGGCATCAAGGGCGGCCTGAAGGTGCAGGCCTATTCGGCCGACGCGGACGCGCTGTTCAGCGCCAAGCGCTGGTACCTGAAGTCCACAGGCCCCAAGCCGGGCCAGATGCTGCTGGCCGTGCGCTCGGTGCGCGAGCAGGGCGAGGGCATCGTCGCGATGGCCGATGGCGTGGACGACCGCAATGCCGCCGAGGCGCTGCGCGGCCACGAGATCTTTGTCCCGCGCAGCGACTTCCCGCGCACGCCCGACGGCGAGTACTACTGGGTCGATCTGATCGGTCTGGACGTCGTCAACCGCGAGAGCCAGGCGCTGGGGCGAGTCATCGGCCTCATCGACACGGGCCCGCACGCAGTGCTGCGCATCCTGCCGCCCGGCGTGGCAGAGCCGGCCAAGCCGGACCAGGAGCGCCTGATCCCGTTCGTTGCTGCGTTCGTCGATGACGTGAGCCTCGAAGCGAAGCGCATCACGGTCGATTGGGGTCTGGACTTCTGACGCCATGCGCTTCGACGTCCTGACGATCTTTCCGGAGCTGTTCGTGCCGCACATGACGCATGGCGTCACGCGGCGCGCCTTTGAGAGCGGTCAGGTCGACGTGCGCCTGTGGCCGTTGCGCGATTTCGCCGAGGACAACTACCGCCGCGTGGACGATCGTCCCTACGGTGGCGGCCCCGGCATGGTCATGCTGGCCGAGCCGCTGGAGCGCGCGCTCGGCGCCGTCAAGTCGGACCGCGGCGAAGCCGGGCCGGCCGTCATCCACTTCACGCCCACCGGTGCCCGCATCGACCAGGCGCGCGTGCAGCAACTGGCCGCGGGCCCCGGCGCCATCTTGCTGTGCGGTCGCTACGAGGGCATCGACCAGCGCGTGCTGGACAGCCACGTGACGCTGGAACTGAGCCTGGGCGATTTCGTGCTGTCCGGCGGTGAACTGCCCGCGCTCGCACTGCTGGATGCGGTGGCCCGCCTGCAGGACGGCGTGCTGGGCGACGCGCAGTCCCACCAGCAGGACAGTTTCTCCGACGGCCTGCTGGACTGCCCGCACTACAGCCGCCCGGAGGTGCTGCCCGACGGCCGGGAGGTTCCGGCCGTGCTGATGTCCGGCCATCACGCCGACATCAAGCGCTGGCGCCGTGAACGCTCGCTTGCGTTGACGGCGGCCCGCAGGCCCGACCTGATCGAGTCGGCGCGCGCCGGCGGTCTGCTGAGCAAGGCCGACGAGGCTTTCCTGGCGAGGATCTAGGCGCAACGCGCACCAAGACGGTCTGCGAAACCCGTCGCCGGGTTTCCAGCATGCGCGGCAGCGCAAAGCCTGGATGGCGCGCGCTCACGGCATGGCGGTGCGACGTGTCTTCCACAGCGAGAACAGGATGCCGCTGGCCAGCAGCGCACCGGTCACGCCCAGGCTGATGGAGGCCGGCACCTTGCCGTCGAACAACCAGTCGCCCAGGAAGATCTTGGCGCCGATGAAGATCAGCACCAGGGCCAGCGCGTACTTCAGGTAGTGGAAGCGGTGCACCACCGCGTCCAGCGCGAAGTACAGCGCGCGCAGGCCGAGGATGGCGAAGATGTTGCTCGTGTAGACGATGAAGGCGTCGGGCGTGATCGCGAAGATGGCCGGCACCGAATCGATGGCGAACACCAGGTCGGCAATCTCCACCAGCACCAGGCACAGCAGCAGCGGCGTGGCGAAGGTGGCCATGCGGCCCGTGGCCGGGTCGGGCTGGCGCACGACGAAGGCCTGGCCGTGCAGGCGCTCCGTCACGCGCAGGTGGCGCTTCATGAAGCGCAGCACCGGGTTGGCCGCGATGTCGGGCTGCTGGTCCACCATCAGCAGCATCTTCACGCCGGTGGCCAGCAGCAGCACGCCGAAGAGGTACATCACCCACGAGAACTGCTGCACCAGCGCCGCGCCCAGGCCGATCATCAGCGCGCGCAGCACGATGACGCCCAGGATGCCCCAGAACAGCACGCGGTGCTGGTACTGCCGCGGCACGGCGAAGTACGTGAAGATCAGCGAAATGATGAAGACGTTGTCCAGCGCCAGCGTCTTCTCGACGAGGTAGCCGGTCATGTAGAGCTTCACCGCCGTCCACGCGCGCTCGTCGGGCGTGGCGGCGCCGGCGATCTGCGGGTCCAGCGCGCCGGCGTTGGCGTGGTGCAGGTAGATCCAGTACACGGCGCCCGCCCAGGCCAGGCCCAGGCCGATGTACAGCGCCGACATCTTCAGGCTCTCGCGCACGCCGATCTCGTGAGCATCCTTGTGCATCACGCCCAGGTCGAAGGCCAGGATGGCCAGCACGGTGGCCATGAAGCTCAGCCAGATCCACAGCGGCATGCCCAGCCACAGCATGTTCAGGAAGCTCATCGCGGCTCTCCTGTGTCAGAGCGTGATGACCAGCGAGCCGGTGCCCAGTGCACCGGCCACAGTGACCAGCAGTGCGGCGTCGCGGCGCGCATTGCGCAGCCTGGCGGCTTGCCAGGTGACGAAGATCATCGTTGCGGCGAGGAAGGCGAACAGTGCGGCGAGCTTGTCCATGTCGGGGGTGGAAGCGGCAGAAGATGGCCTGCACTGTCGGGGAAGCCCCCGCGGCCTGGAAGCAGCTTTAGAGTGACGACCGCTTCGGGCCGGCCGAAGCAGCCGAGGAAGCTTGCTCATGCCCGCGTTGAACTACCGCCACCTGTACTACTTCTGGATCGTGGCCAAGGAGGGCAGCTTCGCGCGTGGCGCGGAGCGGCTGGACATGGCCATCCAAACCATCAGCGTGCAGGTCAAGGCGCTGGAGCAGGACCTCGGCCACCAACTGCTCAAGCCCACCGGGCGCGGCGTGGCGCTGACCGAGGCCGGCCAGGCCGTGCTGGCGCGCGCTGAGCAGATCTTTCAGCTGGGCGAGTCCATCCCCGAGGAAGCGGCCGCCGCGGCGCGCAGCGTGGGCACGCGGCTGGCCGTGGGGCTGTCCGACGGCCTGTCCAAGCTGGCCGCGCATGCGCTGCTTCAGCCGGTGCTGCAGGCGCCGCAGCTGCGCCTGCTGTGCCACGAGGGCGAGGTGGAGCAGTTGCTGGCCGAGCTGGCGCTGCACCGGCTGGATCTGGTGCTGGCCTGCCAGGCTCCGCCCAGCAATGGCAGCCTGCGGCTGTCCAGCGAGCGGGTGGCGGTGTCGCCCGTGCAGTGGTGGGGGCCGGCCGCGATGGTGGCCGGGGCCGGCAGCGATCTGGCGCAGGCGCTGGCCGCGCTGCCGGTGCTGCTGCCCACGCCGCATGCGGCGCTGCGCGGGCGCATCGACCGCTGGTTCGAGGCGCAGGGCATCGCGCCGCGCGTGGTCGGCGAGTTCGAGGACAGCGCATTGCTGAGCCTGTTTGCCGCGCGCGGGCTGGGCGTGTTCCCGGTATCGGCACTGGGCGCGGCTGACCTGGACGGCGTGCGCGGCCTGCGGCGGCTGGGCGCCAGCGACGGGCTGCACGAGGAGATCCATGCGATCTGGTCGCGCCGTGGCATGCACCATCCGCTGGTACAGGCCATCCTGACTGCCGCGCGCGGCAGCTGACTCAGTGGCGGAACAGCGCCGACGCGTCGATGCGCCACGCGTCGGCGAGCTGCTTCAGCAGCAGGAACTCAGCCTCAGACAGGTGGCGGTCGGCCAGCGCCGCCGATGTGGCAGCAGCGAACACCTTGTACTGCAACGTCGGTTCGTCCACGTCCTGCATCAGCGTATTCAGCAGCGACGGGGACGTGCACCAGCGCAGGCCGTCGGCCCCCGTGGTGCTGGCCAGGAGGTCCTCGCACAGCGTCTGCAGCGCGACGGACATGCCGCCCTGCGGCAGGCCCAGCATGGACTCCGCATCGACCCGGCGCAGCGCGCCGACCTCGGCCGGGCTGACGTTGCCGTCGGCAATCATCATCAGCGCCACCAGGCGGGCAGCCGCCTCGGGGCTGTTGCGGGAGTAGTTGTGCATGGCAGGTCCTCGGGGTTGACGAGGCCGCCACTGTGGCCGCCGCGCCGGCCGTGAGGAAGCAGCCCGGCGCGCAGCCGGGCTTCGGCGCGACCGAAGTGCCCCGCGGGCGCCGGCTCAGACGGCGCGCAGGCGGCGGCTGAGCACGGGCCCGCCGTCGTCGATGCGCACATGCGTGGACGTGTCGAAGCCCGCCGCGGCCAGCGCCTGCGCCAGCGGTGCCGCCGGCGCGGCGTGGCGGCCCAGCGCCGCCTCGGCGTCGGCGCCGAGAAAGGACAGGTAGATGGTCTGGCGTGGCAGCAGCGCGGCCAGGTGGCTGCGCCACGCGTGACCCAGGCTGGCCTCGGTGGCAGTGGGGTCGCCGCGGTAGAAGCGGGCGCCCAGCGCCTGCCAGACGGGCGACGCGCCGTTGTCGTCGCGCCAGCCCGGCAGTTCGACGACGAGTTGATCGCCGCGGTTGCCGTGGGCCGCGGCATGGGCCATGGCCGCGTCGATCAGGCGGGGCAGGGTGTCGGGCGGCGCGGCGGCATCGACCTGCACGTCGCACAGCTCGGCCTGACCGGTCAGGTCGTTGCCGAGCAGCAGTGTCGTCTGCACGCGGAACAGGGCCAGCTCCTGCGCCGCATGCACGATGCGCCCGACGTGGAAGTGGTAGCGCGGCAGAGCAAGGCCCAGCCGCGGCACGAAGCGCAGCGAGGCCGCGCCATCGGCCAACGCCAGGCGTTCGCCGTCGGCCTCGGGGGTGACGATCAGTCGTTCGGTCATGCCAGCTCTCCCGGCTGCAGCGGCGTGGCCAGCAGGCGTTCGCCGGCGTGGGCGCCGAGCGCGGTCGCGTCGTCCGTGCCCAGCGTGTCGCCCACCTCGGCCAGCACGGCGCTGAAGGCCGCGCGCGACGGCCGCACCAGGATGTGCGTGCGCCGCGGCCCGCTGCCGGCGCCGGGCTGCACCAGCAGCTCACGCGCGTGGCGCACGCTGCGCAGCGAGGCCAGCGGCGCGTCCACCGTGGGGCCGCCGTCGAAGATGTCGACGTAGCTGTCGGCGTCGAAGCCTTCGTCCTGCAGCACGGAGAACGGCAGTTCGCCCACCGGGTGCAGCTGGCCGATGGCGCATTGGGCGGCCTCGGGCAGCAGCGCCACGTAGACGGGCGAGGGCGGCATCAGCTCGGCGATGCAGGCGCGGCTGCGGCCGCCGATGACGGCCTCGGCCTCGGGGTAGTCCATGCCGAAGAAGCGCCGGCCGACCGCGTCCCAGAACGGGCTCTGGCCGGCGGCGTCGGTCACGCCGGGGCTCTCGGCCGCGATGCGCTCGGAGAAGCGCTCGGCGTTGGCCAGGATGAACAGCAGCCGCGCGCGCGACAGCAGTTGCGCGGCGAGGCCGTTCTCGCAGGCGGGGTCGAGGAAGAAGGAGGTCAGCAGCGTCGTGCCGGTCAGATCGTGGCACAGGTGCAGCGTGTGCATGCGCTGCGTGACGCCCAGCGCCGCGCTGGCGTGCACGACGAACTCGTTGCGGTAGCTGTAGAAGCGGTCGAAGAAGCCGGCGCTGGCGGCAATGCCCGAGCAGCCGATGATGCGGCCGGCGTCTTCCAGCACGAAGAGGTAGGTCTCCTCGCCGCTGGCGTCGTCGGGGCTGGCGAAGGACTGCAGCGAGGCGGCGATGCGCGCGCGCAGCTTGGCCTCGTCGTTGGGCAGCGAACTGATGCCGTCGTGGCTGGCGGCCGCCATGCGCGCGAGGTCGGGCAGGTCGGCCGCTGCCACCGGGCGCAGCAGCAACTGGGTCATGAGACGTCTCCCTGGTGTGTGACGGCACCGCGCCAGGCCTGCGCGCGCTGGCTGCGCTCGTCGCGTGGCGTGTGGCCGAAATGGGTCTTGTAGGCGTTCGAGAAATGCGGCCCCGACGAGAAGCCGCAGGACAGGCCGACCTGCAGGATGGACTGCGAGCTCTGCTGCAGCAGCCGCCGTGCGCGGGCAAGGCGCAGCTCCAGATAGTGGCGCGAGGGCAGGCTGTCCAGGTGCTGCTTGAACAGCCGCTCCAGCTGCCGGCGCGACACGCCCACCAGGCGCGCGACCTCGTCGGTGGGCAGCGGCTCGGCGAGGTTGGCCTCCATCAGCGACAACGCCTCGGCCAGTTTGGGGCTGCCGGCGCCGCGGCGCTCGCTGTAGCCGGCGCGCTGGCGTTCGTCGCGCGGGCGCAGCGCCTTCTGGCCCAGCGCGTGGACGAGTTCCTGGCCGAAGCGCTCGCCGTGGCGCGTGGCCAGCCACGCACAGCACAGGTCCACGCTGGCCGTGCCGCCCGCGCAGCTGAGCCGGGGCGGCGTGGCGCTGAGTTCCCACAGGCCGTTGGCCCAGGCGACGCCGGGATGGTCTTCGGCCAGGCCGTCCAGCAGCGACCAGTCGGCGCAGGCGCGCTGGCCGTCCAGCAGGCCGGCGGCGGCCAGCCAGGCCGCACCGGCGTCCACGCCGCCCAGCGCCACGCCGGCCTCGGCGCAGCGGCGCAGCCAGGCGACGGTGGCGGCGTCGGGCGGCGTCGCGTCGGTGGCGATGACGAAGACGGCCAGCCAGTCGGCGGTGCCGATGGCCTGGGCGGGAAGTACGAAGCCGCCGTTGCTGGCCACCGCCGCGCCCTCGGCGCTGAGGGCCGCGGCGCTGTAGGCGGCCTCGTCCTGCAGCGCGTTGGCCGCTTGCAGGCCGTCCAGCAGCCCGCCCAGTGCCAGCATCGAGAAGCCCGGCACCAGCAGCAGGCCGACGCGGTGGACGGGCACGGTGTTCATGGCCGCGATGTTCTCATTGCCAGTGCGTCAGCGCAGGCGGTGCCAGCAGCGCCAGTGCCATGACGAGGTAGATCGCCTGCAGCGGCAGCATCCAGCGCACCCAGGTGCCGAAGCGCACGCCGGCCAGCGCCAGCACGCCGACGGTGATGCCGGAGGTCGGGATGATGGGCGTCGTCAGCTCGCCGAACTGGAAGGCCAGGATGGCCGTCTGGCGCGTGATGCCGACCAGGTCCGCCAACGGCGCCATCAGCGGCATGGTCAGCGCGGCCTGGCCGGTGCCGGAATGGATGAAGAAGTTGATGACCGACTGGATGGCGAACATCTTCTGCGCGGCGAACACCGGGCTGTCGGACGCCACCAGCGGCGCGAGCGCGTTCAGCAGCGTGTCGATGACCTGGCCGTCACGCATCAGGATGACGGTGCCCTTGGCCAGCGCGATGACGAGGGCCGTGCCGACCAGGTCTTTCGCGCCGTGCAGAAAGGCAGCCATGAACTCGTCTGCCGACAGCTTGGCCACGACGCCGACGGCCACGGCCATGACGAGGAAGAGGGCGGCGATCTCCTCGATGTACCAGCCGAAGCGCACGACGCCGAAGATCATGCCGCCCAGCGTGGCGGCGAACAGCCACAGCACCAGGCGGTGGCGTGCCGTCATGCCGGCGAAGTTCTCGAAGCCGCTGAGGTCCAGCGTGGCACGGCGTTGCTGGTCCAGCTCGTAGGTGGGGCTCAACGTCGGGTCGCGGCGTATGCGCGCGGCCCACCACATCAGGAAGGCGATGGTGGCGCCGGTGGCGATGGCCCAGCACAGCGCGCGGTAGCCCAGGCCCGAGAACATCGGCACGCCGGCAATGCCTTGTGCGACGCCGACGTTGAAGGGATTCAGGAAGGCCGTTGCGAAGCCCACCTGCGAGCCGACGAAGGGGATGGCCACGCCGGTCAGCGTGTCCAGCCGCAGCGCCAGCGCCAGCGGGATGAAGATCAGCACGAAGGGGATGGCCTCCTCGGCCATGCCGAAGCTGGCGCCGCCCAGCGCGAACAGGCCGACGAAGACGGGGATGACCGCGGCTCGCACCCAGGCCGAGCGGCTGTGTGCCTTGGCCACGGCCTTGATCATCGAGTCGATGGCCTGGGTCTTCTGCAGCACCGCGAACGCGCCGCCGACCATGAGCACGAAGCCGATGATGAGCGCAGCCTCGACGAAGCCCTTGATGGGCGCCGTCAGCAGCGCGGTGAGGCCCTGCGGGCGCGACTCGACGACGTGGTAGCTGCCGGCGACGACGATGGTCTTGCCGTTGACGACCGTCGTGTCGAACTTCCCACCCGGCACGACCCAGGTCGCCAGCGCGATCAGCGCGAGCAGGGCGAATAGCAGCACATAGGTGTTGGGCAGGCGCAGTTTCATCGCGGGGCTCACATCGACAGCAGCTTGCCGCTGCGCAAGGGCACGGCGCCGGCGATCTTGGCCAGGCGCATGCCGCGCGTCGCGTAGCGCCGCGACGCGCGGGCGAAGCAGCGGCCGCTGACGCTGGCATGCAGCGCGGTGCGCGCGTCGGTCAACGGGTCGATGATCTCGGCGACCAGTTCGCCGGCCTCCACCCAGTCGCCCGGCGCCATGGCGAAGACGACGACGCCGGGTACTGACGCCGTGACGGGCTCCACGCCTTCGAGTGGCGTCGCCGCGCATGCGGTGGGCGGCGGCGGCGCCGTGCCGTCGACATGGCCCAGGTGCTGCAGGAAGGCAATCAGCGCATCGGCGTCGTGCTCGGCCAGGTCGTGGCTGACATCGGTCTCGCCGCGCAGCTCCACGGTCGCGGCCAGGCAGCCGTGCGGGTCGACGGGGTGCTGCGGGCCGAAGTGCGCGGCCAGCTCCCACCAGATGCGGCCGGCGGATTCGTCGAAAGGCTCGTCGCCCGACACCTCGCTGGTCAGCAGCGCCTGCGCGCCCAGGTAGGCGGCCAGCGGCGCGAACGCGTTGGCCTGGGCCGTGCCGGTGTAGAGGTGCATGACGGCCTGGTTGTCGCAGTGCAGGTCCAGTACGAGTTCGGCGTCGTGCGCCAGCGTCTGCAGCAGCTGCTTCAGCGCCTCGGTCTCGGTGGTGGGCTGCCAGGCGGCCAGCAGCTCGTGGCTGGCGGCGCGGATGGCGCGGGCGTTGTGTGCCGCATCGGCGCCCAGGCGGCCCGCCAGGCGCTCGATCAGCGCCGGGGTCAGGTGACGGAACTGACGGTTGAAGTTGGTGCCGGTGCCGAGGTCGAAGCGGCCCAGCGCCGAGCCCTGCAGATCCTGCGCGAGGCCGATGGGATTGGCCATGGGCACCAGCACGATCTCGCCGGCGATGGCGCCTCGTTCGTCGAGCGCGGCCAGGCGCTCCATCAGCGCCTGCGCCACCAGCAGCGGCGGCACTTCGTCGGCGTGCAGCGCGGCCTGCAGGTAGGCCTTGCGGCCGGATTCGCCACGCCCGAAGTGCAGGCTGCGCAGCCGGCGCGTGGTGCCGGCACTGGCGGCCGGCAGGTCGTGGAAACGGGTCTGCATGTTCAGTTCGTGATCGGTGTGGTCAGCGGCGCGGCCACGCGCACGGGAATGACGTCCAGCCGCGCCTTGAGCACGGTGTAGTCCTCGCCGCCCAGCGCGCCGCTGAACCAGCCGGTCAGCCCAGGGCCGCGGTAGAGGCGGAACTCGAAGCCGACATCGGGCGCCGCATCTCCGGGCCGTGGCCGCGCCCGGTAGGCGAGGCCGCGCACTTCGGGCAGTGTGCCGTCCAGCAGCTGCGCCATCGCGGTGGCGATGGCGGCGTCGCCGAGGATGTCCATGAAGTAGCCGTCGCTCTGCAGGTAGGGCTTGTAGTCGCTGGCAGCGGGGTCGATGCGGGCTTCGCGCAGCTTGTGCGGCGCGGGCGTGGTGACGCCGCTGGCGAGGTCGTGGCGGTCGCCGCGGTCCAGGTAGCTCAGCTGCGCGCCGCGCAGGTTGAAGGCGGCCAGCTTCGCGTCCGACGTCGCTTCGGACAGGTCTACCAGCAAGGCGCCGCGGGCGCCGATGATCTCGACGGACGAGCCCTTGATGACGGCGGCCGAGTTCTCCTCGATGCCCAGCCCCAGCGTGTAGCCGAAGGCGCGCATGGCCGGCAGCATGCGACCGATACGGCCGCGCTTCAGGAAGTGCTGGTCGATGAACAGGTCCGGCCCGACGAAGCCGAGGCCGCGGTCGTACTCCTTGCCCTCGCGCCACAGGCCCTTGAGGATCTGCAGGTTGTCCTGCGCGTCGCGGAACATCATGCGGCTCATCACCGCGGCGCCCGCGCTGGTGCCGGCCACGACGCCGCCGCCGGCCTTCACGTCGCGGATGGCCTTCAGCATCGCCGTGGGTTGGCCGCCGGGCAGCAGCGTGTCGACGATGAGCTCCTGTGCGCCGCCGGAGAAGAACACGCCGCGCGACGCGGCCACCTTGGCGATCAGCGCGGGATCGTTCAGGTGGGCCTGCGGGTCCGTGCCCTTCAGCCGTGGCGCAACGGGAATGGCCTCGGCGCGCGCGCCGCGCTGGTTCAGCGCCGCGACGATCTGCGCCGCGCTGCGCTCGGGGTTGGCGGCCGCCGTCGCGAAGACGGCAATGCGCGCACCGGCGCCGCCGGCCTCGTCGACGATGCGTTGCCAGACGGCATCGTTGTCGAACTTGAGCGCGCCGCCGATGACGACGGCGGTGCCTTGGGCCTGGGCGGGTGCATGCAATGCCAGCAGCGCAGCGGCCACAAAGGTGGAAAGGAAACTTCGCATGGGAGTCATGCTGTCAGCGCCTCTGCGGGCGCGACAGCGGGTTGCACCTCAGCGGGGCAGCGCACGCAATTCCATGTCGCATCTGCGCAAGAAGCCGGTGCGGGCGTGGTGCCGATGCCAAGCGCGATTGCGGTGAAGCGACGCGCATTTGCATGCAAGCGACCTGCGCGCCGAAACCCCATAGGCAACAGCAGGAGGCCCTCCCTAACCTGAACGGCGTTCGCTCCACCCCATCCAAGAACACCGAGGCCTTCATGACCCCAGCCCGCTCCTACTCCCTGCACACGCTGGCCCACGCCGCGTTGCTCGCCGTCGCCACGCTGCCCGCCCATGCGCAGGAGCAGAAGCTCGAACGCGTCGAGATCACCGGCTCCAGCATCAAGCGCATCGACGGCGAGGCCGCGCTGCCGGTGGACGTCATCAAGCGTGGCGACATCGACAAGGCCGGCGTGACGACCGCGGCCGAGCTGCTGCAGAAGATCACGTCCAACGTCGGCGGCCTGACCGACGGCGCCAGCGTCACCGACCAGACCGGCGGCCAGCGCGGCTTCAACGGCGCCAACCTGCGCGGCCTGGGTGTGTCCAGCACGCTGGTGCTGCTGAACGGTCGCCGCCTGGCCAACTTCGCGTCGCCCGGCGACAACGCCGGTGTCGACCTGAACAACATCCCGGCCGGAGCCATCCAGCGCGTGGAGGTGCTGAAGGACGGTGCGTCCGCCATCTACGGCACCGACGCGATGGGCGGCGTCATCAACTTCATCACGCGCAAGGACTATCAGGGCGTGGACCTGAGCGCCTACGTGCTGGGCACCCGTGAAGGCGGCGCCGGCAAGAAGGCGTTCTCGGCCTCGGGTGGCTTCGGCGACCTGAGCAAGGACCGCTTCAACGTGTTCGCCGCGCTGGACGTGCAGAAGCTGGACGCGCTGGACGCCAGCCAGCGCAGCTTCATCCAGGAATACAGCCTGCCGACGCGGCTGCCGCCACAGACCTCCAGCAACAGCTTCCCCGCCAACGTGGACCTCACCGCGGCCCAGCTGGCCGCGCTGAACAACTTCGTGCTGGCCAACCCCGGCACGGCACTGAGGGGCTCTAACGCCAACGGCACCTGGAACCCCGGCGGCGTGAACTCCGGCTCGCGCCGCGTGAACTTCGGCAAGACGGCCTGCACCGGTGGCCTCAACCCGAACTCCGTGCAGCCGCTGGGCCTGGGCGGCCGTGAAGGCTGCTCCTACGACTACGTGGCCGGCTCGGAGATCTATCCGAAGTCCGACAAGGCCAGCGTCGTCGGTCGCGCCACCTTCCAGGTGGCCGAGGGCCACCAGGTCTTCGTCGAGGCGCTGTTCGCCAAGACGGACACCGACTACTCCGCATCGCCGGCCACGGCGCGCTTTCGCACGTCGTCGGGCATCAGCCTGCCGGCCTCGCTGCAGGCCGTCACCGGCGTCACGGGGCCGGTGGACTTCCGCTTCCGCCTGGAGGACGCCGGCAAGCGCGTCAGCCGCGTGGAGAGCGAGGCCACCCGGCTGGTGGCCGGGGCCGTGGGGCGCTTCGGCGAGTGGGACTACGACGCCGCGCTGAACCACAGTGTCAACAAGGCCACGGACATCAACCTGGACGGCTGGGTGTCGCTGGCCAAGCTGGAGGCCGGCATCAAGGCGGGCCAGTACAACCCCTTCCAGCGCGCCACCGACTCGACGGCCGGCCGCGCGTTCATGAACTCCATCCGCATCGACGGTGCTGCGCGCATGGCCGAGGGCAGCAGCACCAGCCTGGACGGCAAGCTGACCCGCGCGCTGGCCGCGCTGGACGGCGGCGAGCTGATGCTGGCCGTGGGCGCCGAGCTGCGCCGCGAGAAGCTGCAGTTCCGCGCCACCGATGCGCTGAAGGGCAACGACGTCAACAACGACCGCTCGAGCTCGGGCCCGCTGCTGGCCGACACCGACCACAAGCGCGACGTGATGGGCGCCTTCGCCGAACTGAGCGCGCCGTTCACCAAGCAGTGGGAAGCCCAGTTCGCGATCCGCCACGATCGCTACGACGGCATTGACGACGCGGCCACCAAGACCAGGTCGCCCAAGCTCAGCACCACCAACCCCAAGGTCGGCCTGAGCTTCCGCCCGGACCGCACGCTGCTGGCGCGCGCGTCCTACGGCACGGGTTTCCGCGCACCCACGGTGTCCGAGCTGTTCCGCCCGCTGCGCTCCGGCATCACGGCCAGCTTCGTGAAGGATCCGGTGTCCGGCGAGGTCGCGCAGATGGCGGTGGACCGCTACTCCAACCCGGCGCTCAAGCCCGAGAAGAGCAAGCAGTTCAACATCGGCCTGCTGTTCGAGCCGAGCAAGAACTGGAACGGCAGCGTGGACTACTGGGCCATCCGCAAGACCGACATCATTTCGGAGATCGGCGAGGAGACCATCTTCACGAACCCGGTCTACTACAACGACCCGACCGTCGTGAAGCGCTTCTCCGACGGCTTCGTCGAGTACGTCACCGTGAAGAAGGAGAACCGCGGCAAGCTCGACACGGCGGGGGTGGACCTGTCGCTGTCCTGGCGCGGCGAGGCCACCGAGTTCGGCCGCCTCGGCGCCAGCCTGGCCGGTACGCTGGTCACCGAGTACAAGTTCAACACCGACCCGCGCTCGCCCATGGTCAGCGGCCTGGCCAAGTTCCGCGACGACAAGGCGGTGCAGCGCTGGCGCCACAAGCTGTCGGTGGACTGGGACTACGGTCCCTTCGGCGTGACGGTGGCCAACAACTACCTGTCCGGCTATACCGACCAGAACACCCCGGGCCTGGCCGCGCCCGAGTGGAACGACCGCAAGGTGAAGCCCTATTCGCTGTGGGATCTGACCGCCAGTTGGCGCATCACGCCGACCCTGCGCCTGCGCGCCGGCGTGCTGAACCTGGCCGACACGGCGCCGCCGTTCACCAACCAGTCGCGCTACTTCCAGGTCACCTGGGACCCGACCTACGGCGATCCGCGCGGCCGCAGCTACTTCGCGAGCCTGAGCTACCAGTTCCGCTGATCACGGACTGCGGATCGCTGGACGCCCTGGCGCCTTTGCGGGCCCCAGGGCGTCAGCCCTGCCGGCGCGGATATTGACGCCGCAGTCGCAACGAATCGTATCGGGCACGGCTGCGAGTCCCACCCGTCGCCGGTATGGGCAGGCCAGGACAGGCCGGAGACGGCATCGCAGGGACGCCGTGGTGCAGACAAGAGCGCTCCACATCTGGAAACGATCTGGCAACGGGTTTGCACCTACGCTGGCGAACAGTCAGCAGATGTGTATCCATGGAATTTTCAGAGCTGTTCACGCAGAGCGCGCGCGACGTCCTGCCCCATGCCAGAAAGAAGGGGCTGACTGCCTACTTCGACTATCGCGGGCCGCGCGTGGAGCTCCACGATCCCGGCCCTTACTTGAGGGCCGGCATCCACCGCATCCTGCTGGGCATCGTCGACTGTTTCGAGGCGGGCTTCGTGATGTTCAGCGCCGAAGTCCAGCCCCCGGTGTTCGGTCGCAGCAGCGTCGTGATCCACGCCGCGGGCACGGGAGCCAGCCGCCACGCGGATGTGGTCGGCGTGCTGCAGCGCCTGCAACTGCTGCCGGAGACCGCCGATCCGGACCATGGCCTGGTGCCGCACGTCGAAGGCCCCTGTCCGGCCACTGGTGGCAGAGTCCAGTTCGTCGATGCCGGGCAGAACGGTCTCGTGATTTCGCTGAGCGGCGAGGTGGCGGCCGAGGAGCCTGAATTCGAGCACACGCCCGATGCCGCCGGTACCGTGGCGTGGCTGGTCAGCCCGCTGCCTGGTGCGCTGGACTCGGTCGAGATCCGGCTGCGCCAACTGGGCTGGCACGTGATGTCGTTCGAGTCTTTGCAGGATGCCGCGGCGGCCACCTCGGCAGGCCTGGCGCCGATGCTGATGATCGTGGCCGAGTGCACCGGCGACGAATTGCCGCTGCTGGAGGACATTGCCCAGGCCCTGCCCAGCCTGTGGACGGTGCTGGCCGTGACATCCGGCTCCGATGCGCTGCGAATGCGCGGCCGTGGGACGGTCGATATCCGCGTGCTGCCGCTCAGCCCGCTGGAGCTGGAGCGCTTCACGGCCCATGTCGACACCCGGACCTCGACGGCCCTGTCCCGGCTCACATCGCCGACGCCCCTGTACGTTCAGGACAGTCGCCGCGTGCTCGTCGTCGATGACAACGTCGTGAACCAGATCGTGGCCCGCGGGCAGCTCGAAGCACTGGGCTACCAGGTGGTGGTCGCCGCCGATGGCATCGAGGCGCTGGACTCCTGCTGCGACGAGCCGCCCGACATGGTGCTGATGGACGTGGACATGCCGGTCATGGACGGCCTGGAGGCCAGCGAGCATCTGCGTTCTCTGCAGCGCAACGGCACCTTGCCGCCGTTTCCCATCGTCGCGGCCACCGCCGGCGACAGCGAGGCGCGTCGCAGCGTCTGCATGGGGGCGGGCATGGACGGCTATCTCAGCAAGCCCATGAGCCTGCAGGCCTTGGCCGACGAACTACATCGCGTACTGCCGGGACGAGCCGAGCCCGCCCAGGCCTGACGCTGCTGCGATCCAGTCCTGGTTTGTTTGCAGGGGACAATGACGCCCATGGTGACGGTGCTGCGGGCAGTCCTTGCAGCACTCGTCGTAGCACCGAGGTGCTTTGAATGAGCGAGAACGAGACGACCGCAAACGGCGTCAATTCCCCTATGAACGACAGTTCTCCCAACAAGTGGCGCCTGAGTGTGGCGCCGATGATGGACTGGACGGATCGGCACTGCCGCTACCTGCACCGCCTCATCACGCGCCACACGCTGCTGTACACCGAGATGGTGACCACCGGCGCGCTGCTGCACGGCGACCAGCCGCGTCATCTGGACTTCAACGCCGAGGAGCATCCGGTCGCGCTGCAACTGGGTGGCAGCGAGCCCGCCGACCTGGCGGCCTGTGCGAAGCTGGCCGAGCGCTGGGGTTATGACGAGGTCAACCTGAACTGCGGCTGCCCGAGCGAGCGCGTGCAGAAGGGCGCGTTTGGCGCCTGCCTGATGGCCGAGCCGCAGCTGGTGGCCGACTGCGTGAAGGCCATGCGCGATGCGACGACGTTGCCGGTCACCGTCAAGCACCGCATCGGCATCGACAAGATCGAGAGCTATGAGTTCGTGCGCGATTTCGTCGGCACGGTGGCCGCGGCCGGCTGCGAGGTCTTCATCGTCCACGCCCGCAATGCCTGGCTGCAAGGCCTGTCGCCCAAGGAGAACCGCGAGATCCCGCCGCTGCGCTACGGCCTCGTCGCGCAGCTCAAGCGCGAGTTCCCGCAGCTGACCATCGCCATCAACGGCGGCCTGAAGACGCCCGACGAGATCGCCGAGCAGCTGACGCAGGTGGACGGCGTCATGATCGGCCGCGAGGCCTATCACGAGCCCTGGAGCATGGCGCAATGGGACTCACGCTTCTTCGGCCAGCCTGACCCTGCCGCCAGCCGCGAGCAGGTCGAGGAGCAATGGCTGGACTACCTCGACCGCCTGCACGCCGCCGGCCGCTCCTGGCCGCATGCGATGCGCCACGCGCTGGGCCTGTGGAACGGCACGCCCGGTGCGCGGCGCTGGCGCCAGGTGTGGAGCGACCACCGGCTGAAGACGCTGCCGCCGCGCGAGGTTGCCGCGCAGGCCCGAGCCGCACGGCTGTCGGGCCTGGCCGTCGCAGCCTGAGGCCGGGCATGGCGGACCTCGACCCCGACGTCGGCCCCGTGCTGCCGCCCGAAGAGCCGCTGTGGGGGCACAGCTTCGACACGGCGCTGGGCCGTTGCGGCATCGTCTGGAGCGAGCGGGGCGTCGTCGCGTCGCTGCTGCCGGATGCCAGCCCGGCGCGGCTGGTGCGCCGCCACCCGACGGCGACGCTGGTGGACGAGCTGCCACCCGCCATCGCCCACGCCGTGGACGGTATACGTGCGCTGCTGGCCGGCGAAGTGCGCGACCTGAGCGACATCCAGCTCGACGAGCGCGGCATCCCCGAGTTCCGCCGCCAGGTGCATGCGTTGACGCGCGCCATCCCGCCCGGCCAGACCCGCACCTACGGCGAGATCGCCGCGGCGCTGGGCCAACCGGGCGCGGCCCGCGCGGTGGGCCGCGCGGAGGGCGACAACCCGTTTCCTCCCATCGTGCCCTGCCATCGCGTGATGGGCGCGGGCGGCGAGCCCACGGGTTTTTCGGCGCCGGGAGGCGTCGAGACCAAGCGCCGCATGCTGCTCATCGAGGCGCGGGCGGCCGGGCAACTGGTGGGCGATCAGCAAGCCCTGTTCTGACGCCGCGACAATCGGGGCATGTCCTTCGCTTCCCTGGGCCTCACGCCCGCCCTGCTGCGCGCCGTGCGCGAGCTGGGCTACCACGCCCCCACCGCCGTCCAGTCGGCCGCGCTGCCGCCCGCGCTGGCCGGTGCCGACGTGCTGGCGCTGGCGCAGACCGGCTCCGGCAAGACGGCGGCCTTCGCGCTGCCGCTGCTGCAGCGGCTGGTCAGCGCGCCTGCGCGGCCGGGCCCGCGCGCGCTGGTGCTGGCGCCCACGCGCGAACTGGCCGCGCAGACGGCCGAGCTGCTGCGTGAAATCGCCGGCCGGCTGCTGCACCGGCCGCGCATCGCGCTGGCCTTCGGCGGCGTGTCCATCAACCCGCAGCTGATGGCGCTGCGCGGCGGCTGCGACGTGATGGTGGCCACGCCGGGCCGGCTGCTGGACCTGCTGGACCACAACGGCCTCACGCTGGCCGGCGTGCAATGTCTGGTGCTGGACGAGGCGGATCGCCTACTGGGCCAGGGCTTTGCCGACGAGCTGCAGCGCGTGCTGGCGCTCGTGCCGGCGCAGCGCCAGTCGCTGCTGTTCTCCGCCACCTTCCCGCCAGCCGTTCAGGCACTGGCGGATGCGCTGCTGCGCGAGCCGGTGCGCATCACGATCGAGGAGGCGCCGCCGCAGATCGCGCAGCGTGCGATCCAGCTGGACCGCGCCCAGCGCCTGCCGGCGCTGCGCCAGCTGCTGCGCGACGAGGCCTGGCCGCGCGCGCTGGTCTTCGTCGCCAGCCGCTACACGGCCGAGCTGGTGTCGGACAAGCTGTTCGCCCACGGCTTCAAGGCTGGCGTGCTGCATGGCGAGCTGAGCCAGGGCGCGCGCCGCGACGTGCTGGAGGCGCTGAAGTCCGGCCGCGTCAACGTGCTGGTTGCGACGGACGTCGCTGCGCGCGGCCTGCACATCGATGCGCTGGATGCCGTCGTCAACTACGAGCTGCCGCGTTCGGCGGCGGACTACACCCACCGCATCGGCCGCACGGGCCGCGCGGGCGCGCACGGCACCGCCATCAGCTTCATCTGCGCGGACAGCCCCGAGAACGCCGAGTCGCACTTCCGCCTCATCGAGAAGCGCCAGGGCCAGCGCGTGCCGCGCGAGCGGCTGGACGGCTTCGAGCCCGCGGCCGTGGCCACCGAGGCGCAGGCCACCGGCGGCATCAAGAGCACGACCCGCAAGAGCAAGAAGGACAAGCTGCGCGAGGCCGCAGCCAAGGCAGCAGCAGACCATGGGCATTGAGATCGAACGCAAATTCCTCGTGTGCGGCGATGGCTGGCGTGCGCAGGCTTCCAGCCACACGCGCTTCAGCCAGGGCTATCTGAGCCGCGATCCGGCGCGCACGGTGCGCGTGCGCATCGCCGGCGAGCGCGCCTTCCTGACCATCAAGGGCGCGACGAGCGGCGCCACGCGGGCTGAGTTCGAGTACGCGGTGCCGCTGGCCGACGCGCAGCAGCTGCTGGCGCTCGCCGACGGCCCGGTGGTCGAGAAGGTCCGTCACCTGTGCGTCGTGGGCGGCATGACCTGGGAGGTGGACGAGTTCCTCGGCGCCAACGCCGGCCTGCTCGTCGCCGAGATCGAGCTGCAGTCCGAGGACCAGGTCTTCATGCACCCCGACTGGCTGGGCGACGAGGTCACCGGCGACGCGCGCTACGTCAACGCCAACCTGGCGGTGAGGCCGTTCACCAGTTGGTGAACGGCTGAAGGATCACCAGGGCGGCGCTTCTTCGCTGACCGCTCCGGTTGGCTCCGGCAGCGTGACCGGCACCGGGGCGGCCGGCGCGGCGCCGGCGGCGAAGTCGTGCTCGCCGCCCAGACCCTCGATCAGCGCCGGGATCAGCCGGCCCAGCTCGCCGGTGGCCAGCGCGAGGTCGGCATCGAAAGCCTCGTCGCCGCTGGCCTCGGGCCGGCCTTCGAAGGCCAGGTCCAGGAAGCTGATCTTCTTGATCGCGAAGCCCTCGGTCAGCGTGAAGGCGACGCGCTCGTTCCAGCTCAACGCCAGGCGGGTCGGCATCTTGCCGCTGGTCAGGTGGGCGCGGACCTCGTCGATGTCCAGCGGGTGGCGGGCGTAGCGCACCACCGGCTTTTGCTCGTCGCTGCCCTTGAGCTCGCACTCGCGCTCGATCTGGAAGCCCTCGGGCGTCACGCCGTCCATCAGCCAGGCTGCCATGCAGGCGGCGGGGCTCTCGGCCGTCTGCACCAGCTGCAGCGACAGGCCCGGGCTGGCCTGGATCAGCAGCGTGACGACCTCGTCGGCACGGCTGCTGGAGCCGGCGTCGACGAACAGCAGGCCGTCCTTGGGCGCGATCCACACCTGCGTGGCCGAGGTCTTGGTGAAGGCGCGCGGCAGCAACTCGTGCTCGGCCTGCTCCTTCAGGTCCTTGCGGGCCTTCTTGCCGGGCTTGCGGCCGGTGCTCTCCTCGATGTGCTCGCAGAGCTCGTCCAGCCGCTCGTTGACGACGGAGGAGGGCAGCAGGCGCTGCTCGCGCTTGAGCTTGACCAGCCAGTGGCCATCGACGACTTCCACCAGCGGCGCGTGCTCGACGCCGCGCGGCGGCGCCCAGCCGACGGCCAGCGGTTGGGTGGGCGCGCAGGGCAGGAAGGGTTCCTTGGCGAGCTGTTCGGCGAGCTGCTTGGCGTCGGCCGTCCAGCCTTCGCCGATGCGGTAGGTGATGAGGTTCTTGAACATGGGCGCTGAAGAAACAAGAAGCCCGCCAGCGGCGGGCTTCGGAAACGGATGGGCGATTGTCTCAGACGGGCCCGGCCAGCACCTGGCGCAGCAGCTGCTCGAAAACCTCTACCGACTGGCCGCCCTGGATCAGGTGACGCTGGTTCACGACGATGGCCGGCACCGCATGGATGCCCTGGCCGTGCACCTGGGCCTCGGCGGCTTCGACCTCGGCGTCGTAGCGGCGGCTGGCCAGCAGCTCGCGCGCCTCGGCCTCGGGCAGGCCGGCGGCGACGGCCAGCGCCAGCAGCACGGCCGGGTCGGACACGTTGCGGCCCTCGGTGAAGTAGGCCTTCAGCAGCGTGAGCTTGAGCTGGCGCTGCACGGCGCCGCCGTAGGCCTCGTCGGCCCAGTGCAGCAGCCGGTGGGCGTCGCGGGTGTTGTAGATGCGGCTGCGCGCCTCCATGCGGAATTCGAAGCCCAGCGCCTCGCCGCGCTCGCGGATGGCGGCGCGCGTGCCGGCCAGCTGGGCCGGGCTGGCGCCGTACTTCTGCGCCAGGTGTTCCTCGATGTCCTGGCCCTCGGGCCCCATGCCGGGATTCAGCTCGAAGGGGTGGAAGTGCAGGTCCAGCTGCAGCCCGGGGATGCGCGCGGCGGCGGCTTCCAGCGAGTACAGGCCGATGGCGCACCAGGGGCAGACGATGTCGGAGATGAAGTCGATACGCATGGGCGGCATTCTCGGGCGGCTGGGTTGGCCTTGGGGGTTGCGGGGGCTACCTGGCGCGTTCCGCGGCGATCACGGCGTCCAGCAGGTAGGGCCGGTCACGCTGGAAGAAGCCGGGATCGATGTTGGTGTTGGGGATGTGGAAGACCTTGAGCCGGCGCTGCTTCAGCAGTTGCAGGCTGTCGCCGAAATACTGGTTGAACAGCTGGTCCATCTGGCCGCTGGCGTGGGCCCGCTTCAGCCCGTACTCCAGGCGCTCGGCCAGCCGGGGCTGGTCGCGGGCGACGAAGAAGTACATGGGCATGTAGGTGAAGACCGCGAAGTCCTCGACGATGCGCAGGTCCGGATGCACGGACTGGTGGGCCCGCAGCTCCGGCCCCACCTCGAACACGCTGCGCATCAACAACTGGAAGCGGCCCGAATGCAGCATGGGGATCAGCGTCGGGTGGGCGCCGCCGTAGCTGATGCGAAAGCCGTTGTCCTCCAGGATCTTGGCGGTGGACCAGCCTGGCCCCTGGCCGATGCTGAGGCGCTTCAGGTCGGCCAGCCGCGTGACCCGGTCGTAGAGCGGCTGGTTGGACTGCGTGCCGAGGAAGAAGCGAAAGCTCGACAAGCCCTTCATGATGGGCATGCGCACCGGCAGCGCCTGCGCCAGCCATTCGGGCGTGGGCATGGCGACGGCGACCGACAGCGGGCCGCCGGGCTCCAGCTCCAGCAACTGGCGGCGGATGACGCTCTCGCGGCGCTGTTGCTCCAGCCGGTAGGGGCCGTAGCGGTCGCGGGACAGCGACAAAGCCAGCGCCAGCAGGCGGTCGGCGTAGACGCGGTGCGGCGCCTCCCTCTCCATGTAGGGGATGGTGACGACCTGCTCCTGCACCGGCGGCGCGGCCCAGCCGGGCAGGCCGGCCAGCAGCAGGGTCAGCAGGGCCGCGCCGGCCTTCATGGTGGGCTCAGAGGCGGCGGTCGCTGGGGCGCGCCAGGTAGAACCACTCGGTGCCGGGCTGCGACTTCACGTTCGGGAACACGATGCGGCCCTCGCTGGGCGCCAGCACGGCCTCGCCGCTGGCGCGCGTGCCGATGCGCTGACCCTTCTCGATTGCGTCGAAGCTGGCCCATTGGCGCTCGAAGACGTCGCCCATGTCCTCGCGGTCGATGACGTCGTAGAGCTGCAGCAGCTCGGGCGCCTGCGCGGGCCGATGTGGCTCGACGGCGCTCGCGTCCAGCATGCCCAGGAACACCAGCGAACGCAGGATGGCCAGCCGCGCGATCTCGGGACCGTTGGGGTCCAGATGCTGGCCGCATTCCAGCGTGATGGCCCAGCCGCCGGTGGAGCGCATGTACTCGGTGGTGCCGACGCCGTAGTGCGGGTCGGAGATCAGCGATGCGCGGCGCGAGCCGTCGTGCGTGCGCTGCTGGCGGCGCTGCAGGCCTAGTGCGTAGGTGGACAGCCAGCCCTCGACGATGCGCCCCACGCCCAGGGCGGCGGCCAGTGCGGACTCGGTCGCTTCCTGCGTGAACGGCTCCAGCTCGCCCGGGTTGTTGCGCGGGCCGATCATCGCAAAGGCCGGGCCGTTGCCCTGGAAGCTGTGCAGGTCGAGGATGCCGTCGTGCTGCGCGATCAGCGGGCACAGCACGCGCGCGATGCGGTCCTCGAAGTCCTGCGCGATGACGGGCGGGCGCAGGTTGCGGTTCAGGTTGCGGTCACCCTCGCGGCGGTCCAGCTGGTGGGCCAGCGGGTTGACGATGGGCACCAGGGTCAAGCTGCCGCGCAGCAGCGTCAGCTCGCCGGCGTCCAGCTGGCGAATGATCTCGGCCATGGCCCGAGTGCCGTGGATCTCGTTGCCATGCACGGCGCCGGTGACGAGGAAGCGCGGGCCGGGCAGCAGGCCGGCGAACTGGTGGATGCGGAGGTGGGTGGGTGCGGTCATGGCCTGAGCAGGGCGGAAGTCAGCGGCTGGTCCGCCGGAAAGACGTGGGAGGGCAGCGCATAGGCTGCCTGGCCGTCGCGGAAGACGGCAAGACGGTACAGCGTGGCGAAGGCGAAGTCCGGCGGTTCCTGGCCGGCGCCCAGCACCAGCTCGCCGCCGCGGCGCACCGCATCGGCCAGGAAGGCCGGCAGGCGCAGGTGGTAGGGGTTGCGCGCGATCTCGCCGGTGTGGCGCTCCAGTGCGGCGATCAGGCGGGCGGTGTCGGCGATGCCGGTCTGCACCAGCGCGTTGGGATGGGGCTGGGTGGACCAGAACTCGGTCTGCGCCAGCACGGTGCTGCAGCCCGCGGCGGCAATGGCATCGAGGATGAGCTGGTGCACGCCGCGGTGGCTGGGGTTGTCGTCCTGCGCATGCGGCGCGAGCACCAGCGCCGGGCGGTGCTCGGCGAGCAGCGCCGCGATCGCGGCGACGTGTGCGGCCCACAGCGCGGGTGCGCGTTCGGCGGTGTCGGGGCGCACGTCGGACAGGCCGTCCTCGCCCACGCGGAGGCAGCCGAAGCCCAGCACGCCGCAGGCGTCCAGCAGCTCGGCCCAGCGCGGCTCGCGGCGTTCGGCATTGCTGCCCAGCGTGACGGCCACGTTGGTGACGCGCCAGCCGGCCTCCTGCTGCAGGCGCAGCGGCAGCGCGCCGACGATGCACTCGTCGTCGGGGTGCGGCGCGAAGATGAGGCAGTGGCCGGGATTGGCCTCGCGGCCGGGCGCGGTCTGCCGGTCGGGCGGATCGCCCAGCAGGGCGGCAAAACGGCTCAGGTGCTCGCGCCAGCGCGCGAGATCGGCATCCAGTGACATGCCGTCATCCTACCGACCCGCGGATTTGGCGGGCCATGTCGCCAGCAGAACACCCAATAAGGCCAGACCATAGGCAAGCGCCTGCGTCGTGGACATGGACTCGCCCAGCGCCAGCCCGATCAGCGCCGTGCTGATGGGCAGGAAGACCATGAACACGCCCGCCTTCGCGGCCGGCAGCCCCTTCAGGCCGGCCATCCACAGCCAGACGGTGAGCACGCTGGCCGTCGCTGCGTAGTAGCCCAGCAGCGCCCAGTCGAACGCGTGTGGCGCGGCGAAGTCGAAGCTCAGGGCCTGCCAGAGCGCCAGCGGCGCGACCAGCACCAGGCCCCACAGATTGATCAGCGCGCTGATGCGCTTCGGTCCCAGGTTCGCCGTCAGCCGCTTGCCAATGACCACATAGGCCGCCTCGCAGAACACCGCCGCGACCAGCAGCAGCGCGCCCAGCGGCGTGGTGTCGGCGCCGCCCTGCCGGCCGCCGGCGACCAGCGCGATGCCGCCCACTGCGCAGGCGATGCCGGCCAGCGTGCGCCGCGGCAGCCGTTCGTGCAGGAACACCCGGCTCAGCAGCGCGACCGCCGCCGGGATGCCGGCCATGATGACGCCGGCCACCACGGCCGAGCTCTGCCGCAGGCCGAACAGCATGCAGATGGAGAACAGGAAGTTGCCGAGGAAGGACTCCAGGAACAGCAGGCCGCGTGAGCGCGCGTCCAGCGGGGCCTCGTGGGCCGGCTTCTTCAGCCAGGAGGCCATCAGCATGGCCGCGATGCCGAAGCGCAGGCCGGCGAGCAGGAAGACCGGGAAGGCGGCCACCAGCAGCTTGGACAGGCCGACATAGCTGCCGATCAGGCTGGTGCTGGCGGCGAGCAGGGCGTAGGCCCGCCAGGGGACGGGGTGCATCGGCGGGGCGTCAGGGCAGGGGGCCGTCGATGGTGAGGGCAATGACCTGCGTGAACTGTGCCGGGTTGAAGTTGTTGTCTGACAGCAGGATCAGCGTGCGCTTGCCGTCCACGACCGGCCCGAAGGTGATGCCTTCGATGTTGTCCAGCGCCAGCACGCTGCCGTCGTCGTTGGTCAGCGAGGACAGGTCCAGCAGCAGGCTGCGCTTGACCGGCACCACGTCGCGGCCCTTGATGCTGGGCCAGCCGGACACGTCGGTCGCGCCGCGCGTGTCGATGCGGAAGATCTTGATCGTGTTGCTGGTGGGCAGCTTGGTGTGCGCCGCGACGCCGGGTGTCTGCGCGCCGACGGCGAAGGCGCGCTCGATGACCAGGAACTCGTGGGCCGACAGCGCCAGCATGTCGGGCACGCCGTTGGTGGCGAAGTCGCCGGCGCGGGCCGGCGCGAACGGCACCGGACCCACGTCGTAGAGGTACTCGGCACCGGGCTTGCCGCTGTCCAGGTCGAAGGACAGCAGGCGAGCGCGGCTGCCGCGGTTCACGGCGGTGGGCGGGCCGTCCTGGGCCAGGCCGTTTTCGGACATGGTCCACAGCGTCTTGCCGTCCGGTGTGATGGCAACGCTCTCGAAGGCCAGGTTGTTGTAGACGCCCGTGTCGCCCCCGGCCAGTCCGGCGGCGCTGCCGCCGGGGTTGAAGTAGCCGGGCACGGCGAACTCGCCGGCCGGGCGGCCATCGAGGTGCATGCGGCGCATGGTCGGGTTCTGCATGCCGCCGGCCACGCGCTGGCCTTCGTTGGCCCAGTAGATCAGGTGGCGGCGCGTGTCCAGGCGCAGGCTCTCGGGGTCGACCTGGTTGCGGCCGAAGGGCTGGCCGTCCGCGTCCAGCATGGTGGTCATGTTGACCCAGCCGACGCCGGCATCGCCCGGCGTGGCGCTGCGGCGGAACTTGGACAGGTCCAGCGTGAACTCGTAGAAGCGCGCCGGGCCACGGTCGCTGCGGTCGTCGCAGATGGCCAGGTAGCGGCCGGTGGCGGGCACGTAGTCGATGCTGGACAGGCCGCCCAGCGGCAGGCCGCGGAAGCTTGCGCCGGTGGGGACGATCTGCTGGCCCAGGTAGGTCAGGGTCTGGGCGAGGGTGGGCAGGGTGGCCAGCGCCAGGGTGGCGGCAAGGGCGACCCGGGCGACGGGGGCGAACAACTTCATCGAAATCCTTGGGCCGCGGCTCGTGGCCGCAGCGGGGCGCGCAGTCTAGCTGGGTCGTGTGTCAGGCCGCCCGCCGCAGGGCGCCGCGCAAGGTGTCGATGATGCGGGCGATGTGCTCGCTCTCGATGATGAGCGGCGGCGACAGCGCGACGGTGTCGCCGGTCGTGCGGATCAGCAGGCCCTTGTCCCAGCAGTCCAGGAACACGTTGAACGCGCGCTTGGCGGGCTGGCCGTCCAGCGGTTTCAGCTCGATGCCACCCACGAGACCGATGTTGCGCACGTCGATGACATTGGGCTCATCGCGCAGCGAGTGCAGCGCCTTGGCGAACTCGTCCTGCATGCGCGCGGCGCGGGTCAGCAGCTCGTCGTCGGCATAGGTGTCCAGCGTCGCGATGCCGGCCGCGCAGGCCAGCGGGTGGGCCGAGTAGGTATAGCCGTGGAAGAACTCGATCAGGTGTTCGGGCCCGGTCATGAAGGCGTCGTGGATCTTCTGCTGCGCGAACACCGCGCCCATGGGCACGCAGCCGTTGGTGATGCCCTTGGCCACCGTCATCAGGTCGGGCGTCACGCCGAAGGTCTGCGCGCCGAAGGGCTTGCCGGTGCGGCCGAAGCCGGTGATGACCTCGTCGAAGATCAGCAGGATGCCGTGCCTGTCGCAGATGTCGCGCAGGCGTTGCAGATAGCCCTGGGGCGGGATCAGCACGCCGGTGGAGCCGGCCACGGGCTCGACGATGACGGCGGCGATGGTGGACGCGTCGTGCAGCTGCACCAGGCGCTCCAGGTCGTCGGCGAACTCGGCGCCATGCTGCGGGATGCCCACCGAGAACGCATTGCGCGCCGGGTCGTGCGTGTGGCGGATGTGGTCCACGCCGGCCAGCAGGCTGCCGAACATCTTGCGGTTGGCGACCATGCCGCCCACCGAGATGCCGCCGAAATTGACGCCGTGGTAGCCGCGTTCGCGGCCGATGAGCCGGGTGCGGGCGCCTTCGCCGCGCACGCGGTGGTAGGCGATGGCCATCTTCAGCGCCGTGTCCACCGACTCGGAGCCCGAGTTGGTGAAGAACACGCGGTTCATGCCCGCGGGCGCGATCTGCGCCAGCCGCTCGGCCAGCTCGAAGGCCTTGGGGTGGCCCATCTGGAAGGGCGGCGCGAAGTCCAGCTCGGCGGCCTGGTCCTGGATGGCCTTGACGATCTTGGGCCGGTTGTGGCCGGCGTTGACGCACCACAGGCCCGCGATGCCGTCCAGCACCTCGCGGCCCTTGTCGTCTCGGAAGAACATGCCGTCGGCCTGGGTCAGCAGGCGCGGCGCCTGCTTGAACTGGCGGTTGGCCGTGAACGGCATCCAGTACGCGTCTAGCTTGGAAACGTCAGCGCTCATGCGGGGCTCCTCTGCAGCACCGCAAAGTCTATGGGCTAATTTGACGGGGTTGTCAGAATTTGCCGACGCCTCAGGGTTCCCACCAGCGGCAGCAGCTGCACCAGCAGGATGCACGCCAGCATCAGCCCGCAGCCGACGAGGCCGGCGTCGTCCAGCCGTTCACCCAGCAGCACGAAGCCGAAGGCGGCGGCGAACAGCGTCTCGGACGACAGGATGATGGCCGCATCCGCCGCATGGGCGTAGCGCTGCGCGACGACCTGGGCCGTGAACGCGATGCCCACCGACAGCACGCCGGTGTAGACGATGGGCCAGGCGGCGGCCACGAGACCGGTCCAGCGCACCGGCTCCATGGCGAAGGCCGCGACCAGTGACAGCACGCCGCAGACGGCGAACTGGCCGCAGGCGACGAGGAAGGGCGCGCCCATGCGGTCGGCCCAGCGGCCCACCATCAGCACGTGCACCGCCCACGGGATGGCCGAGCCGGCCACCCACAGGTCGCCCAGGCCGACGTTCAGCTCGTGCGCGCCCGACAGCAGAAAGGCGCCCGCCAGGCAGCCCGCCGCGGCCGGCCACACCGACCAGTGCGCGACCTGGCGCAGCAGCAGCCAGGCCAGCACCGGCACCAGCGGCACGTAGATGGCGGTCAGGAAGCCGGCATTGGTGACGCTGGTGAACTGGATGCCGACCTGCTGCATGACCGCGCCCAGCGTCATCAGCAGGCCCAGGCCGGCGATGTGGGCGCCGTCCAGCGGCGTCAGCGGCCGGCCATCGCACCCGAGGCGGCGCCACTCCAGCATGGCCAGCGGCAGCACCACCAGCGCGCCGATCAGGAAGCGCACGCCGGTGAACAGCAGCGGGCCGACGTCGGCCATGCCACGGCTCTGTGCGACGAAGGCCGAGCCCCAGATCAGCGCGACGAGGGTCAGCAGCAGGTTGGCCTGGATGCGCGTCATTGCTGCAGCGCTGCCAGTTCGGCTTCGTCGAAGCCGGCGGCGCGGCGCGCTTCGAGGTTGAAGGGCGAGCGCAGCTTGGGCGCCTGATGGCGCGCGGCCAGCTCGGCGTAGGTCGCCAGCGGCTGCAGACCGCGCTGCTCGCACAGGAAGCGGAACCAGCGGTTGCCGGCGGCGACGTGGCCGATCTCGTCGCGCAGGATGACGTCCAGGATCTCGCCCGCGCGGTGGTCGCCCGCGCCGACCAGCTTGGCGCGGACGGCCGGCGACGCGTCCAGCCCGCGCGCCTCCAGCGTGCGCGGCACCAGCGCGATGCGCGCCAGCACGTCGTGCTTGGTGCGCTCGGCCATGTCCCACAGCGCGTTGTGCGCGTCGTAGTCGCCGTAGTCGAAACCCAGCGTCAGCAGGTGCTCGCGCAGCAGCGTGAAATGCGTGGCCTCCTCCTGCGCGATGCGCAGCCAGTCGCGGTAGAAGGCCTCGGGCATGCCGGGGAAGCGCCAGCAGGCATCCAGCGCCAGGTCGATAGTTTTTAATGAAGTTTCATCGGGCGCAGGTGCATTGCAGCTCATCGATTGACGATCTTGATTAAAAACTGACTTGATGGTTTTTAATGAAGATTCAAAGAGCATGGTGGCCTATTAGCCGCCGGTGCCCATCAGAGCTTGCAGTTCAGCGTCGTCAAACCCTGCTGCTCGACGTGCTTCCAGGTTGAAAGGGGCACGCAGGCGAGGGGCGTCGTACCTGTCGACGAGTTCTGCGTAGGTGCTGATAGGGTCCAGACCACGCTGCTCGCACAAGTACCTGTACCAACGATTGCCGCAGGCCACATGTCCAATCTCGTCGCGGAGGATGACATCAAGAATTTCGCCAGCACGGTGGTCGCCCGCACCAACCAGCTTGCGCTTGACAGCCGGCGAGGCGTCCAAGCCGCGAGCCTCCAGCGTGCGAGGCACCAGCGCGACGCGAGCAAGGATGTCGTCCTTCGTGCGCTCTGCCATCTCCCACAAAGCGTTGTGAGCATCAAACGAGCCATAGTCGAAACCCATGGACACGAGGTGTTCACGTAGAAAGGTGAAATGCTGCGCTTCTTCCTTGGCAATCACAACCCAGTCCCTGTAGAACTGGTCTGGCATCCCGGCGAAACGCCAGCAGATGTCCGCGGCCAAATCGACGGCATTCAGCTCAATGTGTGCGATGGAATGCACGAGGGCTGCCCGCCCCTCAACGGTACGAAGCGAGCCGTGTGAAAGCCCCATGTGAGACACCAGTTTGGGCCTTGACGGCCGGCCCGGAATTCCTTGCGGCTCATCGAGTATGGCGGTTGCCGCGACGCTGGCGTCCACGTCAAGCGCCAACGTAAGGCGGATTTTCTCTAGTGCGTCTTGCTCCAGCAGCGGAGCCAGTACCGCTGATCTTAGGGAACTCATTGTTGGATTTTAAGGATGCCGAGCCCGGTGTTGCACCGGCTGCCGCCAGGCTGAACCGCCGGTAGATTTTCCCGGCTGAAGCCGGTCCTGCAGGGATGCTGGTGCCGTACAGTTTGCCAATATCATGAAGTCATGAAACAACGGGCGATGCGCATGTCAATCGATTCTTCGAGGAAGGCGGCTGGGCCGGACAGCGCTGCTGCCGGCAAGGACGTGTCGCTTCAAGTCATGGTGCCCATGCACATCAAGAGGGAGGTGAGTTTGCGAGCAGCCCAAGAAGGTGCAACACAGCGAACCGTCATCCTCCGTGCGCTGAAGGCAATCGGTTTCGTCGTGAAGGACGATGAGTTATGTGACAAGCGGAAGCAGCGCTGATGGCCACAACGAGCAAACCTGCTGACGATGCTGTGACGCTGCCCTTCCGGCCGCGTGCGCGGCTGTTGCAACTTCTAGGCGATCAGCTCATTGGCAGTCCGCGCCTCGCCGTGTTCGAACTCGTCAAGAACGCCTACGACGCGGATGCTGAGACTGTCACCGTCACCCTTAAAGGATTGCAGACTGCCAATCCAACCATCGTTGTGGAAGACGACGGGGATGGGATGGCGTTGACCACCATCAGAGATATCTGGCTAGTGCCAGCACATGACCACCGCGAGGTGCAGCGCAAGGCGCTGAAAAGAACACGGCTGAACCGACTTCCCCTTGGAGAGAAAGGGCTCGGCCGTTTCGCGGTTCACAAGCTCGGCGACTACATCGAATTGGTTACCAGGGCGAAGGGCCAGTCGGAGTGTGTGGTTCGCATCGACTGGTCCGTGCTGATGGAAAAGCAATTCCTCTCCGAAGCAAAAGTCGGCGTGAAGACGAGAACACCGGAGGTATTCAAGGGCACCAAGACTGGAACCCGCTTGACCATCAGCAAGCTGCGGGAAGCGACGTGGACACGTGGCGAGGTGCGGCGCCTGCTTCGGCAAATCACCTCTATCGCGTCACCATTCACCCATCGCTCAGACCGGTTCGAGACCGAGTTGAAAGTGCCTGATCACCCTGACTGGGTTTCAGGAATTCCCGATGTTGACGTGCTTCTGAAGCGTGCCCCCTGGTACTTCCACTTCTCATTGGAAGGTGCTGTCCTTGACTGGACCTACGAGTTTCGAGGGGTCACGGGCATCAAGCTGGCCCCACGAAAGATTGTCAAAAAGGCCGCGACGTTGCAGATAGCACAAGAGCGAGATACAGACATATACGGCACTGATCAAGGGACGAAGTCGGCGAAGCCCAAGAAGGTCACGGCGGATGAGGCCCACTCCAATGGGATAGGTACCGTCACGGGCGAGTTCTACGTCTTCGACCGCGATCAGGACATCCTGACCAAGCTGGGAGATAGCCAGTTGGTCCAGAACTTTCTTGACGAGAGCGGGGGCGTCCGCGTCTACCGGGACAGCATTCGCGTCTACAACTATGGAGAGCCCGGCGACGACTGGCTCGGGTTGGATCTCCGCCGCGTCAATACGCCCACGCGAAACATCAGCAGGAACATCGTGATCGGTGCGATTGACCTGTCGCTTGAGCATAGCCACAAGCTCACTGAGAAGACTAATCGCGAGGGTTTCGTTGAGAACGACGCCTACAGACGTCTCCGCCAGATCGTGCTCGGCGCTCTTGCAGTGCTCGAAGTCGAGCGCAAGATTGACAAGGACAACATTCGCGCGTTGACCGGCAAAGGCCATGACCCGGAAACGGCAAATATCACGCAGCCTCTGCAGGCGTTGAGAGATGCGGCCAAGAAGCACCACATCTCCAAAGAGCTTGACCCGCTGATCAACAAGGCCGAGAAGAACTACAACGAGATGCGGGACACGATGCTCCGTGCCGGCTTGTCGGGCATGGGTTTGGCTATCGTGTTTCACGAGATAGAACAGGGGGTTCGTGTTCTGCATGACGCTATCGAGGCCGGCCGCAGCCTTGATTCCGTGCAGGTTCAGGCACGAGAACTGGTGCGGATCCTCGACGGTTTCAGCGAACTGCTGCGCAAAGGTGAGCAGCGGCCGAACAGCGTCAAGCAGCTGATCAAGCGAGCCCGCGACATCAATCGCGTGAGGTTCCGCAACCACGAAGTCAAACTTGTCTGTCCTGCCCTGGAAGACTCCGCCCCGGACGTTGAAAGGAGCTTTGCGTTCGGACTCCTCCTTGGGGCGTTGAACAATCTTCTGGACAACGCGTTCTATTGGCTGCAGGTGCGCTGGCCTGAAGGGCGGAGTGCATCTCGGCGCAAGCTGTATATCAATGTTGAGATGGATTTCGCGGGCGGTCCCGCGATCATCGTTGCCGACAATGGCCCCGGATTTCAGGATGATCCGGAACGGCTGCGACGTCCCTTCTTCAGTCGTCGGCCTGATGGCATGGGGGTCGGTCTCTACTACACCAACATGGTGATGGAGCTGAATGGCGGGCGCCTAGTCTTCCCTGACGCGGAGGAAGCCAATGTCCCAGATGGATTCGATGGTGCAGTGCTCGCCCTGGTATTCGGACAAGGAGGAAAGTCTTGATCTTCTCGGCACCACGCTTCGTCGTCGTGGACGACAGGGAGCACCATCTCCAGGCAATTACGAGGACATTCCAGCGTCTCGGCACACCATGCATGGGAGTTCGTTACGACCCATCCACCGAACTGAATCACGAACACTTTCGTGGCGTCCGCTGCCTCTTCATGGATCTCCATCTGGTGGACGGTCAGGCAAGCACGGATCAACGACGCCACTATGCGCTCATTGCGTCAATTCTCGAAGACAACATCAACAGGAACGGCGGGCCGTTCATCCTGGTGGTCTGGACCGCGCACGAGCATTTGAGCAACGAGCTACGGGACTACCTGGATCAGAGCATTGACGCAGAAAAACCCCATGCCCGCCCCCTTGCAGTGCTCAGCCTTGCCAAGGAGAAATTCATCAGCGTGGATGACGGAACTATCCACAACCCCGAAGAACTTCGCCAAGCGGTGCAACAGTCGATCATGGCCAATCCGCAGTTGGCTGCACTTCTTGGTTGGGAGTCTGGTGTGCTCGCGGCGGCTGGCGATACGCTGGCTTCGCTGCTCAATCTGGTTCCGCCAGCACGACGAACAAGTCCCGAATTTCCGGCGGCGCTCGACACCATCCTCAGCAGGTTGACAAGGGAGACCGTCGGCCGGAGCCATGTGGATGTGAACCCGCGTGCTGCTATTACTTCGGCACTCGCGCCGATTCTGGCTGACCGCATTCTTAATCAGGACATCTCCGACGAGACACGAGAAACCTGGAAAAGCGCGGTCACCCGGCATGAGGACAAGACCCTGGAAGACGCGTCCCCCACGGAGGCCGGTGAAATCAATCGCATGCTTCACTTGGCTGTACCGGGGTCCGAGACTCTGCTGCCAACCGACTGGGGTGCTGTCGTTGCATGGCCCTTTACATGGAACGACGATGAGCTGCGTCGGCTCACGGGACTGACGATGAAGCAGATGCTGTGCGAGGAGTTCCGTCTGCGCAGCAACGCCATGGGTTCATGCAGGCCGATTCTGGTCAGAGTCGGAGCAGCGTGTGACTATGCACAGAACAATCGTGGCCCAATTTCCTTCTTGTTTGGCGTAGACATCCCGGAGAGTGCTGAACGGCAGAAGACTGGTGACGGCCAACCAATCAAGCTGTCAGATGCGATCTGGAGGTCGCCCGTTTTTCTCATGCCAGGTGCGGCCGAGCCATCACGCCTGCACGTGCACATCCGCTTCCCGCAGACGCATCTCCAGGATGCATGCGCTCCTTGGACGTCAGTCTGTCGGCTGCGCGAGCAGCTGCTGATGCACCTGATCAGCTCGGCCAGCAACTATGTTGCCCGGCCTGGCATCGTCCAGTTGCCGGCGAAGTGAAGCTCGGCATGGATATCCTGGCGCCAGAGCAGCGATCCCGCCTGATGTCTCGGATTCGAGGCAAGGACACCCGTCCAGAGCTGAGAGTCCGTCAGGTGACATACGCGCTCGGCTTTCGGTTTCGCCTGCATCGCCGCGACCTGCCCGGAAGCCCGGACTTAGTCTTCGCCTCCCGACGCAAGGCCATCTTCGTGCATGGCTGTTACTGGCATCGACACGCTGGATGCCGATATGCCTATTCACCAAAGTCCAACGCTGAGTTCTGGCAAGCGAAGTTCGCCGCCAACGTTGCCAGGGATCAGATCGCGACCAACGCGCTGAGGGAATTGGGGTGGCAGGTGCTTGTGATCTGGGAGTGCGAAACGCGCAATGCTGAAGCCTTGCAAAGTCGTTTGGCGGATTTCTTGAATAACAACATGGCGAGGAGCACCGCTCGTGACAACTGATCAACGATTAGCTCGACGCAAACTCGAACGGCTTGCTGCCGGCGCTGTGCCCAAGGTACTTGAGCTGTGTTCAGGTTGTGGCGGACTCTCGCTTGGTTTGAAGACTGCAGGTTTCGAGCTTGCAGCGCATGTCGAGGCGAATGAAGAGGCCAATGCGACTTATGCGTTGAACTTCGCGCCTGACGATGCCGCTCTGGCGAAGCAGTGGGCTCGTTCTCGGGACATGGTCGCGCAGCCGATCAATGATCTGATCGCGGATTTCGGACTGGTAGGAGAGTCGCGCGAAGTCTTCGATGTTCTCGCTGCTGGTCTGCCATGTCAGGCATTCGCCCGTATTGGTAGATCGAAATTGCGATCCGTCACGGGCGATGACGACGCATTCAAGAATGACCCGCGCGCATCGCTCTACAGGCGTTTTCTGCAGATCGTCGACGAAACCCGTCCTCTCGCGATCATGGTGGAGAACGTTCCCGACATCATGAACTTTGGAGGGCACAACGTACCTGAGGAAATCGCCGAAGGGTTGAGGGGGCGTGGGTATGTCACTCGTTACACGCTCCTCAACGCGGCGTTCTACGGGGTTCCGCAGTTGCGGGAAAGGCTGTTCCTGATCGCCGTTGATGCGTCTTTGAACGTGACGCCACAATTTCCTGTACCAAGCCACTTCATGACGCTCCCCCGAGGGTATGAAGGCAGTCGAGCAGTAGCCTTGAAGCACGTCAAGGAAGCAGGCTCGCACTTTTCGCCAATTCCTGTCCCTGGTGTCACTCTTCCTCGATCCGTGAGTGTCGAATCAGCGCTGGCGGACCTTCCCTTCATTTCCGACCATCTGCGAGACACGGAAGTCATTCGAAAGCGAAAAGTCGCGGACCGCTTGGCGTATCGAGAGATTGATCCGCTGTCCGACTACGCCGCCTTGATGCGCGACTGGGATGGTTTCTCCACCCGGGCAGATGTGAGCGGCCATGTCGTGAGACTAACGACGCGTGACTTCCCGATCTTTGGTCGCATGCCCCGGGGAGGAGACTATCCCGTGGCATTGGAAATCGCCGAACAACTATTGAAAGAGAAGCTCGACGCTGAAGATGTCCCCCCTCGACCTGGGACCGTCAGGTACGAAGCGTTGAAGAAAGCGACGATCCCACCTTATGACGCGAGCAAGTTTCCCAACAAGTGGTGGAAGCTCGATCCCGACGCGCCGTCCCGAACATTGACGGCGCATCTTGGCAAGGATACTTACTCGCATATCCACTTCGATGGGCGACAAAGGCGAATGATCTCGGTTCGTGAGGCTGCGCGTCTTCAATCCTTTCCGGATGGATTCGAGTTTGCAGGAGCCATGAGTGCGTCTTTTCGCCAGATCGGGAATGCCGTTCCCCCATTGTTGGGGCTCGCCGTTGGAAATTCACTGATGACGACGCTGGAACAAGCCATCGCCAATATGGTTGTTGGTGAGCGGAAAGTGGCTTGAACGATTTCTCGTTGGATTTTTTCTTGTCATCTTCTGTCTGGAAGATGTCAAGCCTAAACAGGCTTCGAGTTGGTTCAGTATTGCGACTTAAGCCGGCTTGGATGTTTACTATCTACATCCATGCCATTCCGTAAGCTTCCCTGTCAAGTAGACAGTCGATTACTGGAATCAGCGGCGGTGGTTA
>CBFGPX010000017.1:0-33618 GCA_965650725.1 uncultured Comamonadaceae bacterium
CCGACGAGGCCACCGAGATGCCGCGCTGCTTTTCGATCTCCATCCAGTCGGAGGTGGCGTGGCGCGAGGCCTTGCGTGCCTTGACGCTGCCGGCGATCTGGATGGCGCCGGAGAACAGCAGCAGCTTTTCCGTCAGCGTGGTCTTGCCGGCGTCGGGGTGGCTGATGATGGCGAAGGTGCGGCGGCGGCGGACTTCCGTCTCGATGCGGCTGGGGTCGGACATGACAGGGGCGGATTGAAGCAAGCGGCGGATTATCGGCGGCGGGCCCGGCGCCGGCATGGACGACGGTGGGCACGCTGGATAGAGTCGATCGGGGGAGCATCGATCTGTCGGAGGGAAACCCATGCTGGCGAACTTCAAGTCCCTGCGCGCGCAACTCGTCGCGATCGCGGTCACGTCCATGCTGCTGGGCCTGCTGGCCCTGGCCGGGGCCAACTACCTGACGGCGCGCGGCCAGGTGCTGGGCGAACTGCAGAAGAACACGCAAGGCCTGGCACAGGCGCAGGCCCAGGCGATCTCGGACTGGGCCGCGTCCAAGGTGGCCGTCGTCAAATCGACGACACCGGTGGCCGGCGTGCCGGAGGCCGACGCGGTGCGCTACCTCGTGCAGGCGCGCGACTCGGGCGGCTTCGACAACAGCTACATCGCCTTCGCCGACAAGCGCATCCTGTTCAATGCGCCGCAGACGCTGCCCGAGGGCTATGACCCGACCGGGCGCCCCTGGTACCAGCTGGCCGCCGGCGCCGGCGGCCCGGTGCTGACCTCGCCCTACAAGGACGCCGCGACGCAGCGCATGGTGGTCACCTTCGCAGTGGCCGTGAAGCAGGGCGGCAACACGACGGCGGTGGCGGCGGGCGACGTGTTCCTGGACAACGTGGTCGGCATCGTCAAGTCCATCCAGCCCACGCCGGCCAGCTTTGCCTTCCTGACCGACAAGGACGGCAACTTCATCGCCCACCCGGACCTCAAGCGCGGTGGCACGCCGGCCAAGGACGCAGTGCCCGGCCTGAGCGCCGACAAGCTGCGCCAGCTGGCCGCGAGCGCCCGGCTGGAGGCGGTGGACATCGACGGCACGGCCCACGAGCTGCTGGCCACCGCGGTGAAGGGCACGGACTGGGTGCTGGTCATCGCGCTGAACAAGGCGGAGGCGCTGGCGGGCCTGCGGGGCCTTGCCATCAGCTCGCTGATCGCGGCCGTCGTCGTGCTGGTGCTGGCCGGCCTGGTCATCGGCGGCCTGGTGGCGCAGCGGCTGCGGCGGCTGGCGCTGCTGAACAAGGCGCTGCAGGACATCGCGTCCGGCGACGGCGACCTGACCCGGCGCGTCAGCACGGCCGGTGCGGACGAGCTGGCCGAGATCGCCACCAGCTTCAACACCTTCGTCGAGAAGCTCAGCGGCGTGATGCGCGAGATCCGCGACAGCAGCGAGTCCGTGCGCACCGCGTCGCAGGAGATCGCGGTCGGCAACCAGGACCTGTCGGCCCGCACCGAGCAGACGGCCAGCAGCCTGGAGCAGACCTCCAGCTCCGCCGAGCAGCTGACCGACACCGTGAAGCTCAACGCCGAGCGCGCGGCGCAGGCCAACCAGCTGGTGGTGGCGGCCTCGCGGGTGGCGCAGCGTGGCGGCGACGTGGTGTCGCGCGTCATCACGACGATGCAGGACATCAGCGGCAGCTCCAGCCGCATCGCCGACATCATCGGCGTCATCGACGGCATTGCCTTCCAGACCAACATCCTGGCGCTGAACGCGGCGGTGGAGGCCGCGCGGGCCGGCGAGCAGGGTCGCGGCTTTGCCGTGGTGGCCAGCGAGGTGCGTTCGCTGGCCGGCCGCAGCGCCGATGCGGCCAAGGAGATCAAGACGCTGATCTCGGCGTCCGTCGAGCGCGTGGAGAGCGGGTCCCGCCTGGTGGCCGAGGCCGGCGAGACGATGAACGAGATCGTCGGCTCGGTGAATCAGGTGACGGGCATCATGCAGGAGATTGCCGCGGCCAGCAGCGAGCAGAGCGGCAGCATCGCCGAGGTCAGCCTGGCCGTCGGCCACCTCGACCAGCTGACCCAGCAGAACGCCGCCCTCGTCGAGCAATCGGCGGCTGCGGCCGAGGCGCTCAAGCAGCAGGCCGAGCGCCTGGCGGCGGCGGTGGGGGCCTTCCGGCTGGCTTAGGCTGCGTCCCGCGCAAGTGCACCCACGGCCGCCGACCGCAGCGCTGCGGGTCAGGCGGCGCCGGCAGTTCGCCCCGCGAGGTGCGCAGCAGCAGGTTCTCGCCGACCTGCTCCACGCCCACCGGCGACGGCGTTCAGGGCGCGCGCAGCAGCGGCAGCGCGTCCAGCCGCCGCTCGATGTCGGCCAGCGTGCGGCGGTAGGCCGGCCCATCCAGGCCGCCGTAGGTGGCGAGGAACTCCTGGCGGCCGAGGAACTCCGGCAGGTCGGCAACGTCGGGCATGAGCTCGCTCTCGCGCACGCCTCGTGCCAGCCGTTGCTGCAGCGCGTGCGGGTCCCGCCGTGCCAGCAGCCCCAGCCGCGAGCCGGCACGGTCGGCGGCGATGTCGTTGAAGCTGAAGCCGCTGCCGTGGCGCAGGTCGGCCACTTCCTTGTAGACGCCGATGGCGTCCGCCAGCGGCCCGCCGCCTTCCAGCGCCACGGCGGCAGAGATCAGGAAGTGCTGGGCGAAGTCCTCGCGGCCGGCCAGCGTCAGGGTCAGGTGCTGCGGCTGAGGCGCGGCCTGAATGGCCGGCACCAGATCGGACATCCGCCGGCCTATGGCCTGCAGCGCGATGGTGAGCAGCGCCGCACGGTTCTCGGCGATCGCATCACCGCCGACGCTGCGCTGGCTGGCGAGCGTGAACAGCGGCGGCAGCAGGCGCTCCAGCGGCAGGCTCGTGCCGCCGCCCGCCGAAGCGTGCGCCTGCAGCGCGCCGGACAGGGCCTGGGCATAGGCGGTCAGGCGCGCCTGCTCCGTGGGCGGCAGCAGCGTGCCAAGCAGGCGCTGCTGGCCGACGTCGCTCCATTCGTAGACCACCTCCAGCCGCGCCGGCATCAGGCGCACGCGCCGCACCATGTCCAGCGCCAACGCGCCCTCGGGTGTGGCGTGCAGGCGCTCGGCCAGGCCTGGCAGCAATCGCGTGGCAAGCCAGGCCGGCACCGGCAGCCGACCCACCTGCAGCTCGTCGATGGCGGGCAGTCCGGTGGTCTCGCTCAGCGTGGCGGCGACGTTCAGCCAGGCCGTGACGGGGCTGTGCGGCACGGGCAGGCTGGCCTGCAGCCGGGCGCTGCCGCCGCCCAGCGTCAGCCGCGCCGACGCGCCCGGCGCGACGCGGCGGGCCAGCTGGTCCAGCAGCAGGTTGGCCTCGCGCTCGGAGGCGACCAGCGTTCGAAACGGGCCGGGCGCCGGACGGCGCGGGTCGTTGCGGCGCAGGAAATCGCGCGCCCGTGCCACGTCCGCCGCCGACACCGTGGTCGGTTCCGGCCAGCGCGGCGACCGCTGCACCGCCAGTACCAGGGCCAGCAGGGCGGCAAGGGCCAGGATCAGGGCCGTCCAGGCGCCGCCCTTCAGGGCGATCCGCAGCGCCGCGCGCAGGCGACCGGGGCGGCGTCGGGCCTCGTTCACTCCTCCAGCAGGCTGCGCAGCATCCAGGCCGTCTGCTCGTGCACGGTGATGCGCTGCGTCAGCAGGTCGGCCGTGGGCTCGTCGCCGGCCTTGTCGACGGTGGGGAACAGCTCGCGCGCGGTGCGGGCGACGGCCTCGTGGCCTTGCTTCAGGATGCGCACCATCTCCAGCGCCTTGGGCGGCTTGGGCGGCGCGTCGGGCAGGCCGCTGAGCTTGGCGAACTGGGCATAGCTGCCCGGGGCGGGGTGGCCCAGCGAGCGGATGCGCTCGGCCACCGGGTCCACCGCGTTCCACAGCTCGGTGTACTGGGCCATGAACATCGCGTGCAGGCTGTTGAACATGGGCCCGGTCACGTTCCAGTGGAAGTTGTGCGTGGTCAGGTACAGCGTGTAGGTCTCGGCCAGCAGCTTGGACAGGCCGGCGGTGATGGCGGCGCGGTCCTTGTCGCCGATGCCGATGCTGATGGCGGGGGACGGGGTCGATTTCTTGGGCATGGGGGGCTCCGAAAGGGGATGGGGCAAGCCTAACGGATTCAGCGCGCGCGCCTCTACCCCGAAAGAAAGCCCGCCGGCGCGGCGCGCGGGCGGGCTTGATGCGGGTGCTGGGCGCCGGGATCAGTCGGCGCGGCGGCGGCGCTGGCCCAGGAAGCCGATCACGCCCAGGCCCAGGGCCAGCATGCCCCAGGTGCCGGGTTCGGGCACGGCGACGGCCACGCCTTCCATCGCGTAGATGTCGGCCGAGCTGACCGCGTAGCCCTTGTTGGTCAGCGCATCGATGCTGGTGTTCCAGCCCATGGCGTCGAAGGCGGCGATGTCGTTGCGCGTGACGTTCTCGGTGTGGCAGGGCGAGGAGGTCGGGTCCATGATGCCGATCGGGCGGGTGCTTTGCAGGCAGCCCGGCGCGTCGGGGTCGATGAAGCCGATGTTGTCCTTCCAGTGCGAGGCCTGGGCGCCGTCGCCGGAGTAGGCGCCGGTGGAGAAGGTGGCCTCTTCCTGGTAGGCCGCGTCGCCGAGGCCGAACATGGTCTTGCCGTCGATGGAGAAATAGGCATCGCGGTTGGCCGACCACTGCAGCACGGCCTTGCCGTCGGCGCCGACGGAGTTGCCGTAGCGGAACAGGTCCAGCGTGCTGCCGATGTAGAAGTCGGCGATGTCCGCGCTGCCGAAGGCGCCGGCTTCAAAGTCCGCGGCCAGCGGGCCGGTGCCGTGCATGACGATGTCGAAGGTGTCCGTGCCGCTGACGAAGCCCAGTGCGTGGCCGATCTCGTGCACGGCGACGGCGGTGAAGTCGTACTTGCCGGCATCGATGCCGTTGGTGGGGTTGAAGTCGAAGGCGAACTGGCTGCTGAACTGGATGCTGGCGTCATACCGGTTCATCGTGCCGAAGGCCTGTCCGGTCAGGCCCAGTGCCTTGATGACGGATTGGTTCACGTCCAGGTAGTTGTTGATGACGGCGTTGCCGGTGCGCGCGACGGTTGCGTCCTGCAGGCCCACCTTGTTGGCGACGTCGAAGTAGTTGTTGGTGCGCATGGTCAGCCCACCGCCGGCGTTCAGCTTGGACAGGTTGGCCACGGCGATGGCGTCCAGCGCGGTCGTGCCGGTGTTGGCCAGCCCTGCATAGACGTCGGTGACGGCCACGGCGTTGCTGTAGCTGCGCGTCGAGCCCAGCACGCCGGCAGGCAGCGAGTTGAAGCTGATGTCGAAGTGCAGCGTGACGTCGTTGGTCAGCGTCTGGTTCCAGTAATTGGCGGCCTTCTGGAAGGCCAGCAGTGCGGCGGCGCCGTTGGGCGAGGTGCCGAAGCTGTTGGTCGAGTCGACCAGCACGATGTTGAGGGCAGCGGCGGGGGCGGCGCAGCTGATGGCTGCGGCGGCGGCCAGCGCATGCAGGAGACGGGTACGGCTCACGGAAAACTCCCAGGATGAACAACGAACGCGGCGCCTCATCGGCGCCGCGACATGGTTCTTCCAGGATAAAACCGTGAAGAAGTGTGAAATCCGTCGCACTCCCCCGAGCCAAAGGGCGGGTTTACCCGTCACCCCCTAGATTGAAGTTCAGCTCAGCCGCGTCACCCCGACCAGCTCGCAGGCGTAGATGGCGTTGCGTAGCGCCGCGATGGCCTCGTAGCGCGTGAAGCTGCGCCGCCACGCCAGCACGACGCGGCGTGTCGGCACCGGCGCGCTGAACGGCACGAAGCGCAGGTGCGCCGACTTCTCGCGCGGCACCGACAGCCGCGGCACCACGGTCACGCCCATGCCGGACGCCACCATGTGCTTGATGGTCTCCAGCGACGAGCCCTCGAAGCTGCGGCGTATGCCCTCGGCGTCGCTGGAGAAGCGGGCGAACTCGGGGCAGACCTCCAGCACATGGTCGCGGAAGCAGTGGCCGGTGCCCAGCAGCAGCATGGTCTCGCGCTTGAGCTCCTCGGCGCTGATGGTGGCGCGGTCGGCCAGCGGGTGCGAGGCCGGCAGCGCGACGACGAAGGGCTCGTCGTACAGCGCCGCCGTGGCCAGGCCGGTGTCGGGGAAGGGTTCGGCCATGATGGCGCAGTCCAGTTCGCCGGTGCGCAGCATCTCCAGCAGCTTGACCGTGAAGTTCTCCTGCAGCATCAGCGGCATCTGCGGGTACTGCTCGATGGTGTGTCGCACCAGCTCCGGCAGCAGGTAGGGCCCGATGGTGTAGATGATGCCCAGCCGCAGCGCGCCGGCCAGCGGGTCCTTGCCGCGCTTGGCGATCTCCTTGATGGCGCCGGCCTGATCCAGCACCGACTGCGCCTGGCGCACGATCTCCTCGCCCAGCGGCGTCACCGACACCTCATTGCCGCCGCGCTCGAAGATCTTGATGTCCAGCTCCTCCTCCAGCTTCTTGATGGCGACCGACAGCGTCGGCTGCGACACGAAGCAGGCCTCGGCGGCACGGCCGAAATGGCGCTCGCGGGCAACGGCGACGATGTAGCGCAACTCGGTCAGGGTCATGGCGGGGGGCGGCTTCAGGGAAAGGACCCGAACGCTACACTGCCGCCGCCCCACGAGGGCTCCCAGGGTTTATACGGAGAACCTCATGACTGAACGCAAGCCCATGACCTTGCCGCGGCTGGCTCAGATGCACGCCAGCGGCGAGAAGATCGCGATGCTGACCTGCTACGACGCGGCCTTCGCCAGCCTGCTGGACGAGGCCGGCGTGGACGTGCTGTTGATCGGCGACTCCCTGGGCAATGTGCTGCAGGGCCGCGGGTCCACGGCGCCGGTGAGCCTGGAGGACATGGTCTATCACACGTTCTGCGTGTCGCGCGGCCACCGGTGGGCCTGGATCGTGGCCGACCTGCCCTTCGACAGCTATCACGTCAGCAAGGAAGAGGCCTGGAAGAGCGCGGCCGCGCTGGTCAAGGCCGGCGCCCACATGGTCAAGCTGGAGGGTGGCGGCTGGACGACGGAGACGGTGCGCTTCATCAGCGAGCGCGGCATCCCGGTCTGCGTGCACCTGGGCTTCACGCCGCAGACGGTCAACGCGCTGGGCGGCTTCAAGGTGCAGGGCCGCGACGAGGCAGGCGCGGCGCGCATGAAGCGCGAGTCGCAGGAAGCCGTCGAGGCCGGTGCGGCCATGCTGTTGTACGAGATGGTGCCGGCTGCGCTGGCCGCCGAGATCACCGCCGCGTCGCCGGTGCCCGTCATCGGCATCGGCGCGGGCGTGGGCACCTCGGGCCAGGTGCTGGTGCTGCACGACATGCTCAACATCACGCCGGGCCGCAAGCCGCGCTTCGTCAAGGACTTCATGGCCGGCAAGGACTCGGTGCTGTCGGCGGTGAAGGGCTATGTGGACGAGGTGAAGGCCGGGGCCTTCCCGGTCAACGACGTGCACGGGTTCTGACCATGCAGGTCATCCACAAGATCAGCGAACTGCGCGAGGCGCTCGCCATCCACCGCGCGCGCGGCTTCGTGCCCACCATGGGCAACCTGCACGAGGGCCACCTGCAGCTGGTCCGGCAGGCGCGCGAACTGGTGGGCCCGGCCGGCGCGGTGGTCGCCAGCATCTTCGTCAACCGGCTGCAGTTCGCGCCGCACGAGGACTTCGACACCTACCCGCGCACCTTGGCGCGCGACTGCGAGCTGCTGGAAGGCGCGGGCTGCGACATCGTCTTCGCGCCGTCGGAGCAGGAGCTCTACCCCGAGCCCCAGGGCTACAAGGTGCAGCCGCCGGCCGAGCTGGCCGACATCCTGGAAGGCCACTTCCGCCCCGGTTTCTTCACCGGCGTCTGCACCGTCGTGCACAAGCTGTTCAACATCGTCCAGCCCACGCTGGCCGTGTTCGGCAAGAAGGACTACCAGCAGCTGATGGTGCTGCGCCGCATGACGGCGCAGATGGCCCTGCCCATCGCCATCCACGGCGGCGAGACGCGCCGCAGCCCGGAAGGCCTGGCGCTGTCGTCGCGCAACGGCTATCTGAGCGAGGCCGAGAAGACCGAGGCGCTGCGGCTGTCGCGCACGTTGCAGGCCTTGATCGCCCGCTGGCAGGGCGGCGAGCGCGACCTCGCGGCCATGGAGGCCGACGCCATGCAATCGCTGCGCGACGCCGGTTGGTTGCCGGATTACGTCACACTCCGGGTCCGCCACGACCTGAGTGGCGCCGTGGACGGCCAGCCGCTTGTCGCGCTGGCCGCCGCCAGACTTGGCACGACCCGTTTGATCGACAACCTAGAAGTTTGAGATGAGCCTGAACCGATTTCCTCGCCGTGCGCTGTTGGCACTGGCAAGCTCCCTGGCCCTGACCGCCTGCGGCGGTGGCGGTGGCAGCAGTGGTGGCGGCGGCAGCACGCCCACGCCCGTTCCGCCCGTCACGCTGACGGTCACGCACAAGGTGCGCCTCACCACCACCCAGGGCGTCATCGAGCTGGGCCTGGACCGCACCCATGCGCCCATCAGCGTGGACAACTTCCTGAAGTACGTGAACGACGGCTTCTACACCAACACGGTGTTCCACCGTGTCATCGCCAACTTCGTCATCCAGGGTGGCGGCGTGGCCCGCAACGCCGCCGGCGCACTGCAGGAGAAGACGCCCACCTACGGCCCCATCGCGCTGGAAAGCCGCAACGGCCTGTCCAACCTGCGCGGCACCCTCGCGATGGCCCGCACTGGCGTGCCCGACAGTGCCACCAGCCAGTTCTACATCAACACGGTCGACAACACCGGCCTCAACTACGTGAACGCCGACAACCCGGGCTATGCCGTTTTCGGCCAGGTCACGGCCGGGCTGGACGTGGTCGACAAGATCCGCGCGGTGAACACCACCGGTGAGCCGAACAACACGCCGCTGGTCGACGTGACCATCACCGAAGCCAAGGTCATTCCCCTTCAGTAACCAACTGCGACAGCCTGTCAGCGGCACCGGCCGCTGATGCGTTGGGCAGGCCCCCTCATGTTCCGGGTGCTGCCATGCTGCGTCGCGTTGCCGTTCTGCTGTCCGTCCTGACCCTGTCCGCCTGCGGTGGCGGGGGCTATGTGGAGATCGGCGGCGGCGGAGGCGGCGGCGGGTCCAACCCGCGGCCCAACCCCAATCCGAACCCGCCCACGCTGTCCTGCAGCGCGGCCGGCCTGGCCGCCTCCGCGGCCAGCCAATGGGGCACGGTCTGCATGCTGACCAGCAGCGGCGAGATCGTCGTCGAGCTGTACGACAGCTATGCGCCGCAGACGGTGGCCAACTTCTACAAATACGTCGCCGCAGGCTTCTACTCGAACACGCTGATCCACCGCGTGGACCGCGACTTCGTCGTGCAGGGCGGAGGCTATCGCAGCGGCATGATCGAGAAGCAGCCGCTGTATGCGCCCATCAAGCTGGAGAGCAACAACAACCTCTCCAACCTGCGCGGCACCATCGCGATGGCCCGCCGCAGCGACGCCGATTCGGCCACCAGCCAGTTTTTCTTCAACGTGGTGGACAACACCGGCCTGGACTACCAGAGCGCCGCCAACCCCGGCTATGCCGTGTTCGGCCGCATCATCTCGGGCCTGAACACGCTGGATGCGATCAACATCGTGCCGGTCTACCGCTACAGCCCGACGGATCTGCAGCCGCAGACGGAGGTGCTGGTCTACTGGGCGCAGCGGCTGAAGTAGCGCCCACCCGCCCCTGCGGCTTGCCGTTCGTCCCGGCGACGCGCCGTTCGTCATCGCACCCCGGGTCACACCCCCGAACCTCGGCAACATGCACTCCATCACAAACCTGGATGGAGACAAGCATGAGCAGCCGCAAGCGTTCCTGGATGGGCCTGTTCGGCGCCGCGGTGGGCATCCTGACGGCCCTGTACGTGGGCCGCAGCGAGGCCGCGCCCGCCGAGTTCCGCGACCTGCGCGTCGAGGTGGTCGGCCAGGGCCGGCCGGTGCTGATGATCCCGGGCCTGAACAGCGCCGCCGCCGTCTGGACCGAGACCTGCGCCGCGCTGCAGCCCGGCGTGCAATGCCACATCGTGCAGCTGCCCGGCTTTGCAGGCGTGCCGGCCGTTGCCACGGAGCACTTCCAGACCGCCATGCGCGACCGCCTGCTGGCCTACCTGGACGACCGCCGGCTGGACCAGCCCGCCGTCATCGGCCACAGCCTGGGCGGTGCGCTGGCGCTGCAGATGGCGGCCGAGCAGCCGGGGCGCATCGCGCGCCTGGTCGTCGTCGACTCGCTGCCCTTCCTGGCCGGCCTGCGCGGCATGACGCCCGAGGCCGCCCGCGGCATGGCCGCCGGCATGCGCCAGCAGATGCTGTCCGCCAGCCAGGCACAGTGGGAGGCCGGCACGCGCCAGGGCGCCGGCGGCATGAGCCGCAGCCCGGCGAACGTCGAGCGCGTCGTCGCCTGGGGCCTGGCCAGCGAGCGCGCCACCACGGCGCAGGCCATGTCCGAACTGTGGGGTGAAGACCTGCGCCCGCTGCTGCCCAAGGTCACCGCGCCCACGCTGGTGCTGGGCGCCTGGGCCGCCTACGAGCCCATGGGGTCCACGCTGGATGGCACACAGAAGATCTTCGAGACCCAGTACGCCGGCCTGGCCGGCGTGCAGGTCCGCATGAGCCAGCGCGGCTACCACTTCCTCATGTGGGACGATGCCGACTGGCTGGTCGGTGAGCTCAAGACCTTCCTGGCCGCCCGATAGGCACAGAGACGGGGGAGGCATGAGAACGCGCACGCGCAGCGCCATCCAGGCGACGTTGTGGAGCCTCTATGTCGGTCTGTCGCTGGCCATGGTCGCGAGCTTCGGGGTGCTGACCGGCTCCATCGTCTTCACGATGGTGTTCCTCGGCAGCGGGCTGTGGCTGTCCAGCGAGGCCCTGCGCGCGCTGGCCCTGCGCCGCGCCTGGCTGGACCTGCCGCCCCGCGCGCTGCTGCTGCGCCTGCTGTTCATGCCCGCGCTGTTCGCGCTGACGCTGCAGGGGCTGATCTTCGTCGTCAACCGCGCCGGTGTGCTGCTGGGCCTGCTGGAGTTCCCGCCGGGCATGCCGCGGGGCTGGTCCGTGCTGCTGACCTACGCGCTCAATACCTGCGTGCTGCTGTGGCTGTGGCTGGCCGTGTGGGTCGGCGTGACCATGGTGCAGCGCTGGCGCCGCGGCGAGATCGCCAAGTGGCAGGCCGAGGCCGCCGCCCGCGCGCTGGAGCTGCAGGTGCTGCGCGCCCAGATCAACCCGCATTTCCTGTTCAACGCGCTGAACAACCTGCGCGCCCTCATCAACGAAGACCCGGTACGCGCCCGCGAGATGCTGAGCCGGCTGTCCAACACGCTGCGCCACACGCTGCAGCACAGCGCCAAGGAGCGCGTGCCGCTGGCCGACGAGCTGGCCGTCGTGCGCGACTACGTGGCGCTGGAACAGCTGCACCACGAGGAGCGGCTGCGCGTGGACTGGCAGGTGGACCCCGCGACCGCCGGCGCCAGCGTGCCGCCCATGCTGCTGCAGCTGCTGGTGGAGAACGCCATCAAGCACGGCATCGCGCGCACGCCGGGCGGCGGCGTGGTGGACATCCGCATCGCGCGCGACGGCGACACGCTGACCCTGGCCGTCGACAACCCCGGCCAGTGGGGGGCGGTGCCCGATGCGCCGACCAGCACGGGCCTGGGCCTGGTGCACCTGCGTGAACGTCTGGCGCGCGCCGGTGGGCCGGGGGCAGACTGCCGCATCGGCGCCGAGGACGGCCGTGTGCAGGTCAGTGTGACACTGGCCGCATGAAGATCTTCATCGTCGAGGACTCGCGCCTGGCCCGCCAGGAGTTGCGCACGCTGCTGGCCGCCATCCCCGATGCCGACATCGTCGGCGAGGCCGCCGAGCTGGCGCCCGCGCGCGAGGCCATCGACACGCAGCGCCCCGAGCTGCTGCTGCTGGACGTGGAGCTGCCCGGCGCGACCGGCTTCGACCTGCTGGACCAGATCGAGCACCTGCCGCTGGTCGTCTTCACGACCGCCTACGACCAGCATGCGCTGGCCGCCTTCGAGCGCAACGCGCTGGACTACCTGCTCAAGCCCATCGCGCCCGAGCGCCTGGAGGAAGCGCTGGCCAAGGCCCGCGCGCGGCTGCGCCCGCCGCCCGCCGGCGCTGCTTCAGCGGGCACGGCCCTGAAGGGCGCGGATGACATGGTCTTCCTGCGCGACGGCGAGCGCTGCTGGTTCGTGCGGCTGGGCGACGTCGCCGGCTTCGAGGCCTGCGGCAACTATGCCCAGGCCTGGTTCGACGGTCAGCGCCCGCTGATCAACCGCACGCTGACCAGCCTGGAGGAGAAGCTGGACCCGCAGCTGTTCTTCCGCGCCAGCCGCAGCCACCTCATCAACCTGCGCTGCATCCAGGCCATCGCGCCGTCCAGCAGCGACGGCTACCGCGTCACGCTGCGCGACGGCCACCAGGTCGAGGTGTCGCGCCGCCAGGCCAAGCTGCTGCGGGAGAGGCTGGAGCTGTAGCAGACTCCCGCCATGCCTGCCACCACACCCTCCATCCGCCGCATCGCCATCACCACCGGGGGCGGCGACGCGCCCGGCCTGAACGCCGTCACCTGCGCCGTCACGCGCGCCGCGCTGCTGCGCGGCTGGGACTGCATCGGCATCCGCGACGGCTACGACGGCCTGCTGCGCCCCGAGCGCTACCGCGACGGCGGCTGCCTGGCGCTGACGGCCGAGCGGGTCGAGGGCATCGCCAGCCTGGGCGGCACGCTGCTGGGCTCCACCAACAAGGGCGACCCCTTCGCCTACCCCACGCCGCAGGCCGACGGCAGCGTGCAGTTGCTCGACCGCTCGCAGGACCTGCTGGACGCGCTGGCCCGCGAGCGCGTCGACGCGCTGGTGGCCGTGGGCGGCGACGGCTCGCTGGCCATCGCGCACCGGCTGGCGCAGCGCGGCCTGCGCGTGGTGGGCGTGCCCAAGACCATAGACAACGACCTGGACCGCACCGTCGTCACCTTCGGCTTCGACACCGCCGTGGCCTTTGCCAGCGAGTGCATCGACCGCCTGCACACCACCGCCGCCAGCCACCACCGCATCATCGTCGTCGAGGTGATGGGCCGCTACGCCGGCTGGATCGCGCTGCATGCCGGCCTGGCCGGCGGGGCGCATGCCATCCTGCTGCCCGAACTGCCCTTCGACCTGGCGCCGGTGGCCGAGCTGGTGGCGCGGCGCGACGCGCTGGGCCTGTCCTATTCCATCGTGGTGGTGGCCGAGGGCGCCCTGCCGCGCGGCGGCCAGCGCGCGCTGCTGGCGCCGGCCGAGGCCGGCCATGCCGAGCGGCTGGGTGGCATCGGCGAGCAGGTCAGCCAGTCGCTCGGGCGCCTGACGGGCAAGGACGCGCGCTGCGTGGTGCTGGGCCACCTGCTGCGCGGCGGCAGCCCCACGGCCTTCGACCGCGTCGTGTCGTTGCGCTTCGGCGCGGCGGCGGTGCGCGCACTGGCCGACGGCTTGGACGACGTCATGGTGGCGCTGGACGGCCACCGCGTCGTGCCCGTGCCGCTGGCCGAGGTGGCCGGCCGCATGAAGGCCGTGCCGCTGGACGGCGACACGCTGGCCACGGCGCGTGACCTGGGCGTCTGCCTGGGCGGATGAATGCCGCAGGTCGGAGGGGGGTGCAGTCTGTCCCGGCCGATCTGCAGCCCGTCGCCCGCCTGGCCGGGCCGGCCCTTGTATCGGCGAGGATGCGCGTCTCTTCAACACCTGACCCCGAGAATCCGAATGAACCGTTTTGCTGCCTTCGCCGTTTCGCTGACCGCCGCTGCCCTGCTGAGCGCCTGCGTCTTCGCCCCGCCGGCCGGCTCGATCCCGGCGGACACCAACGCCATCGCCAAGATGAGCGAAAGCGCCGTCGCCACCTGCGGCGCCGGCAACGTCAGGGAAGTCAACGCCAAGAGCTTCAGCTGCAAGTGAGCCTAGGCTTTTAGGAACTCCGCCTTCGTCCCGAGCCAGCGCGCGACCTGCCGTCGCGCGGCCTCGGGATGCTCGTCCAGCAGCCATGGCGCCAGCTCGCGGGCGGCGACCAGCAGCGGCGCGTCCTCCTGCAGGTCTGCAAAGCGCAGCAGCTCGGCGCCGCTCTGGCGCGAACCCATGAACTCGCCCGGGCCGCGGATGTCGAGGTCGCGCCGCGCGATCTCGAAGCCGTCGGTCGTCTCGGCCATGGCCTTCAGCCGCGACTTGCCGGTGTCGGACAGCGGCGGGCTGTAGATCAGCACGCACACGCTGGCCTTGGCGCCGCGCCCGACACGGCCGCGCAGCTGGTGCAGCTGCGCCAGGCCGAAGCGCTCGGCATGCTCGATGACCATCAGGCTGGCGTTGGGCACGTCCACGCCGACCTCGATGACCGTCGTCGCCACCAGCACGCTCATCGCGCCGCTGGAGAACTGCGCCATCACGGCCGCCTTGGTCGCAGGCGACATGCGCCCGTGCAGCAGTCCCACCGACGTGCCGGCCAGCGTCTCGCTCAGCTCGGCGTGCGTCTCGGTCGCGTTGCGCAGGTCCACCGCCTCGCTCTCCTCGACCAGTGGGCAGACCCAGTAGACCTGGGCGCCGTCGGCCACCGCCATGCGGATCTTGTCGACCACGTCGTGGCGCTTGGACTCGGTGAACACCTTGGTCACGATGGGGCTGCGGCCCGGCGGCAGCTCGTCGATGGTGGACACGTCCAGGTCGGCGAAATAGGTCATCGCCAGCGTGCGCGGGATGGGCGTGGCGCTCATCATCAGCATGTGCGGCTCCTGCCCCCCGAGGGGGCGCGCGCCGCCTTGGGGCGGCCCGGCGTCGGCGCCTGCCTTGAGCTTGCCCCTCAGCGCCAGCCGCTGCGCGACGCCGAAGCGGTGCTGCTCGTCGATGACGGCCAGGCCCAGCCTGGCGAAGCGCACCTTGTCCTCGATGACGGCGTGCGTGCCGACGATGAGCTGGGCCTCGCCCGAGGCGGCGGCGTCCAGCATCTTCTGCCGCGCCTTGCCCTTCACGCTGCCGGTGATCCAGGCGACCTTCAGCCCCAGCGGCTCCAGCCAGCCGATCAGCTTGCGGAAATGCTGCTCGGCCAGGATCTCGGTGGGCGCCATCAGCGCGCACTGCCACCCCGCGTCGATGGCCACCGCCGCAGCCAGCGCGGCCACCACCGTCTTGCCCGAGCCCACGTCGCCCTGCAGCAGCCGGTGCGTGGGCTGGGGGCGGGCCAGGTCCTGCGCGATCTCCTCGGACACACGCTGCTGGGCGGCGGTCAGCTGGAAGGGCAGTGTCGCCAGCAGCTTCTCGTGCAGGCCGCCGGGCCGTGCGCGCAGCGCCGGCGCCACCAGCAGCGCCCGCTCGCGCTGGGCCTGCAGCTGCGACAGCTGCTGGGCCAGCAGCTCCTCGAACTTGAGCCGGTGCCAGGCGGGGTGGTGGTGTTCGTGCAGTGCGTCCTGCGAGGCGCTGGGTGGCGGGTGGTGCAGATAGGTCAGCGCCTCCTTCAGCGTGGGCAGACCCTGCGGCACCACGCCCGGCGGCAGGATCTCGCGCAGGTCGGCCCGCGCCAGCCCTGACGCCACCGCCTTGCGCAGATAGGCCTGCGGCAGCTGCGCCGAAGCCGGGTAGACGGGCGTCAGCGATGCGGCCAGCGGCGTGTCCTCGTCCACCACCTTGACCACCGGGTGCACCATCTCGCGCCCGAAGAAGCCGATGCGCGCCTCGCCGCGCACGCGCAGCCGGGTGCCCACCGCCATCTGCTTCTGCTGCGACGGGTAGAAGTGCAGGAAGCGCAGCAGCAGCGTGCCGGACTCGTCCTTCACGCGCACCAGCAGCTGGCGGCGGCTGCGCAGTTCCACCTGGCAGTCCACCACGACGCCCTCCACCTGCGCCGGCTCGTTGTCGTGCAGCGCGGCGATGGGGGTGATGCGGGTCTCGTCCTCGTAGCGCAGCGGCAGGTGCAGGGCCAGGTCGATGTCACGCACCAGGCCCAGCTTCTCCAGCGCCTTCTGGGGCGCGGATTTGGGCTTGTCCTGGGGCGGGGGCGGCGCGGTCATGGCCGGCATTCTGGCGGCATGGAATAGTGGACGGCCCTTGCGTGTTTACCGTCATGTCACCTTCCTTTGCGAGAACCGACATGCAGCTCCGCCTCCTCCCGCTGGCCGCCGCCCTCCTGCTGGGCGCCTGTGCCTCCGCACCGCCGGCGCCGGCCACCGCCAGCAACGGCGCCCTCGTGGGCGCCAACGGCATGACGCTCTACACCTTCGACAAGGACGCCGCCGGCAGCGGCAAGAGCGTCTGCAATGGCCCCTGCGCCGCCAACTGGCCGCCGCTGACGGCCGCGGCCGATGCCTCGGCGCGCGGCGACTGGAGCGTCGTCACGCGCGACGACGGCAGCCGCCAGTGGGCCTACAAGGGCAAGCCGCTGTACTTCTGGGTCAAGGACCAGAAGCCCGGCGACCGCAGCGGCGACGGCTTCAACAAGGTCTGGCAGCTGGCCCGGCCCTGACAGCTCAGGCCCGGCGTGTCCGTCGAACAGCTGCTCGCCCACATACCGGCCCTGCGCCGGTATGCGCGGCTGCTGACCGGCGACGCCACGCGGGCCGACGACCTCGTGCAGGACACGCTGGAGCGGGCCTGCCGCAAGTGGAGTCTGTGGCGCCCGGGCACGTCGCTGCGGCCCTGGGTGCTGTCCATCATGCACAACCTGCACCTCAACCAGCTGCGCGACTGGCACCTGGACGACGGCCATGCGCCGCTGGACGAGCAGCCCGACCGCGCCGACGGCGCGGTGCCGGCCGACGAGCGGCTGGATCTGGAGCAGGCGCTGGCGGCCTTGCCCGCCGGCCAGCGCGCGGTGCTGCTGCTGGTGACGGTGGAGGAGTACACCTATGCCGAAGCCGCCGGAATCCTGGGCGTGCCCATCGGCACCGTCATGTCGCGCCTGCACCGCGGGCGCGAGGCCCTGCGGCAACGGCTTGCGCCCGCCGCCCCGCCCGCGGGCGCGCAGATCGTGAACCTGGCGCGGATGAAGCGATGAGCCAAGACCCCCATCCCCAGCCGCTGCCGCCGGACGAGGCGCAGCTGCATGCCTTCGTCGACGGGCAACTGCCGCTGGAGCAGCGCGTGGCCGTGCTGGAGCGGCTTGGCAGCGACCCGGCGGCGGCGGCGCGCGTCGCTCAGTGGCAGGCGCAGCGCCTGGCGCTGCGCGGCCTGGCCCGCGACTGGCCGCTGGACGAGACGCCGCCCGAGCTGAGCGGCATCGTGCGGCGCGCCGCGGCCGGCCGACGCTGGCGGCTGGCGCTGCCGCAGGCGCTGGCCGCGGCACTGCTGGTCGCGCTGGGCCTGGCCGGCGGCTACCAATGGGGCCGCCATGACGCCGGCATGCCGGCCTGGCCTGCGCAGGCGGCGGCCGGCCGCGCCGCGAGCGTGCCTGAGTTTGCCCGCGAGGCCGGCGTGGCCTTCGCCGTCTACAGCGCCGAGAAGCGGCACCCGGTGGAGGTGTCGGCCGCCGAGCAGGCGCACCTCGTGCAATGGTTGAGCAAGCGCCTGGGGCGGCCGCTGAAGGTGCCGGTGCTGAGCGACCGCGGCTATGCGCTGCTCGGCGGGCGGCTGCTGCCGGGCGACTCCGGTGCGTCCGGCGCCGGCAGCGCGCGCGCGCAGTTCATGTACGAGAACGCCGACGGTGACCGGCTGACCCTGTACATGGCCGTGTTCGCACCCGGTGCCGCGCCCGCGGGCACGGCGTTCCGGCTGCTGCAGCAGGACGGCCGCACCACGCTGTACTGGACCGACGGCGACTTCGGCTACGCCCTCAGCGCACAGCCGGCCACCGAGCTGCAGCCGCTGGCGCAGCGGGTTCACCAGCAGCTGGCGGGCTAGGGCCTTTTCACACGACGGAAGTAGGCCGCGAAGGCCATCCGCCAGGGGCCAATCAAGGCGCACCGCTTGCCCGCATTGATATGCGGGCAAGCGGTGCAACGCCGAGTGGCCCCTGGCGGATGGCCTTCCCTTCGGGTTGAGGCCAGAAAGCCCGCGCGCGGCGTTGCAAATGCTCGCCGGGTGTTCAACCCGGCTGCGCTTTGCGCCTTGCTCGCGGGCTTTCTGGCCTCAACGCGACCTGCTCCCGTCGTGTGAAAAGGCCCTAGCGAAAGTAGCGCAGCCGCAGCCGTTCATAGCGCCCGTCGCGCTTGAGCCGGTCCAGCGCCGCCTGCAGGCGGCGGCGTCGGGTCGCAGGCCGTAGAAATAGCTGCGCGCCGTGTCCTGCTCCAGCACGGGCCGCAGCGTGCCGTAGGGCAGCTGCAGCTGGCGCAGGTTCCAGGCCGCGGCCCAGTCCAGCAGGGTGATGTACTCCATGCGGCCGGCGAGCAGCTTGCGCATGTTGGTGGCGTCGTCCAGCCCCTGCTCCAGCTCGATGCCCGGGCGCAGGCCGGCGGCCTGCAGGCTGCGGTCGGCGGCCGAGTCGCGCACCACGCCGATGCGCGCTCCGTCCAGCTCGTCGAGCTGCTGCAGCTTCAGATCGTCGCGGCTGGCCAGCCGGTAGATGAGGATGCGGCGCTGGGCGATGGGCCCCACCCACTGGAACTGCGCCTCGCGCTCGGGCGTGCGCGTCAGCGAGAACAGCACGCTGTGCGCGTGGGACTCGGCCATCTGCACCGCGCGGGCCCAGGGCAGCACGCGCAGCTCCAGGCTCAGGCCGGCGTGCGCCGCCATCAGGCGCAGCAGCTCGACGCTGAAGCCTTGCGGGCCTTGTTCGTCCTGGTAGTTCAGCGGCGGCAGGTTCTCGGTGATGCCCAGCAGCGCGGCGGGCGGCGCTGCGGCTTGCGTCGGCGCGGCTGCGCTGGCGAGCAGGAGGGGCAGGGCGAGACAGGCGCGACGCTTCACGGGGCGGGGGGGCAGTGGGAGTGCCGGCGGCGCGCGGCGACGGCGTATCCCACCATTGCCCCGTGACCCTTCGCTGACAACGCTGGCCATGACGGACGCGCGGGCGTGCAATACCGCACGGCCAGCCCCGGCTCGTGGCCGGCCCTCAGCCCGACGTCGGTACGCCGGCCATGCGGTCGTAGCTGATGAAGAACTGCCGCGCCAGGGCCAGCATCTGGCCCTGGCTCAGTTCGGCGGCGGGCCGGTAGTCGGCGATGCGCGGTACCAGCTGCGGACGGTGGGCCTCGATGTAGTGGCGCAACTGGCCGATGACCGGGTGCGATCCGGTCACCAGCACCTCACGGGTGTCCTGCACGGCCTGGCAGACGGCCTCGAACAACGCGTGGTCGGCGTGTGCATCATGCCCGTGGGCGCGCCGGTCATGCGGCGCGATGTGGGCCTCATGGGCCTGGTGGGCATCGAAATGCAGCACCTTGGCGTGATGGTGGTCCAGATAGACGACGGCATGGAACATGGGGTACTCCGGCAGGGGGTCAGCGGGCGGCTTCGGCGGCGGATTGGCAGTCGACGCAGCGCAGCGCCTGCGGCAGGCGCTGCAGGCGGTCGAAGGGGATGGCGGCGTCGCAATCCATGCAGCGCCCGTAGCCGGGCGTCTTCAGGCGCTGCAGTGCATCGTCGATGGCCTGCAGCTCGGCCAGCAGGTGGGCGTCGCGGGCCTGGTCCAGTTCGCGCTCGGGTTCGTGCTCCTGCGGGTCGTCTTCCAGCAGCGTGGCGGCATGGGTCAGGCGGTCGCTGCCGCCACGTTGGGCCTGCAGCGCGGCCAGCGTGCGCTGGCGCGCCAGGCGCAGCTCGCTTTCCAGCCAGGCGTGCTGGCCGGGTGTCAGGGCAGTCGTCATGGGAACCTCCTGAACGTCATGCTGGCAGCGCACGGCCGGCGCTGCCTTGCGTTGGGTCAAGGGTGGGCGATGGGAGAATTCGCGCCCCTTCATTGGCACGGGTCTGTCCGGCCCTCAATCTGACGATGCAAGCGCCCGCCGCTGCGACCCACACGGTCGCCGATTTCGATTTCGAGCTTCCCCCCGAGTTGATCGCCCAGCATCCCGCCGCGGAGCGCACCGCGTCGCGGCTCCTGGATGCCTCGGCGGCATTGCCCGTGGACCGCGTGTTTCGCGAACTGCCCGAGCTGCTTCAGCCCGGCGACCTGCTGGTGTTCAACAACACCCGCGTCATCAAGGCGCGGCTGTTCGGCTTCAAGGCCAGCGGCGGCTCGGTGGAGGCATTGGTCGAGCGCGTGCTGCCCGGCACGCGCGAGGTCTGGGCGCACATGCGCGCCAGCAAGAGCCCCAAGTCAGGCAGCCGCGTGCGCTTTGCCGATGCCTTCGACGCCGAGGTGCTGGGCCGCTGCGGGCCCGACAACGGCATGTTCCACCTGCGCCTGGACGGCGACCCGTTCGCGCTGCTGGAGGCGCATGGCCACGTGCCGCTGCCGCCCTACATCGAGCATGCCGACGGCGAGGACGACGTGCGCCGCTACCAGACCGTGTTCGCCAAGGAGCCTGGTGCCGTGGCCGCACCGACGGCGGCGCTGCACTTCGACGAGGCGCTGCTGGCGCGCCTGGCCGAGCGCGGCGTCGAGCAGGCCCATGTGACGCTGCATGTGGGCGCTGGCACCTTCCAGCCGGTGCGCGTGGAGCGGATTGCCGACCACAAGATGCACAGCGAGTGGTTCGACGTGCCGCAGGCGACGGTGGATGCCATTGCCGCCTGCCGCGCGCGCGGCGGCCGCGTGGTGGCCGTGGGCACGACGACGTTGCGCGCGCTGGAATCCGCGGCCCGCGGCGGCGCGCTGGCGGCCGGTTCCAGTGAGACCGACATCTTCATCACGCCGGGCTTCGAGTTCCGCGTGGTGGACCGGCTCGTCACCAACTTCCACCTGCCCAAGAGCACGCTGATGATGCTGGTCAGCGCGTTTGCGGGCTACGACCGCATCATGGCGCTCTACCGCCATGCAATCGCGCAGCGCTACCGGTTCTTCAGCTATGGGGATGCGATGCTGCTGTCGCGCACCCAGCCCACGCGCCCCTGAGCCGCCTCATCCACCGCGGCCGTGAACGCCTCGCGGGCCGTGACGGGCAGTGAGAAGCGCATGTGCACGCGTGCCTCATGCCGCACGTCCGCCAGCACGGCGCCATGCTGGTCGGCCAGCCGCCGCAGGCGCCCCTCCAGCTCATAGGGCAGCTCGCAGCCCAGTTCCACCTGGGCCACGCGCTCGACCTTGTCGGCCGTCAGCAGCGCCTGCGCGATGCAGTCGGTGTAGGCGCGCACCAGGCCGCCGGCGCCCAGCTTGACGCCGCCCCAGTAGCGCACGGCCGTGGCCAGCACGCCGTCCAGGCCCTGGTGGCGCAGCACGTCCAGCATGGGCCGGCCGGCGGTGCCGCCGGGCTCGCCGTCGTCGTTGGCGGCGGAGTGGCCGCCGGCCAGCAGCGCCCAGCAGACATGGGCTGCGCCCGGATGCTGCTCGCGCAACTGCGCCACGCGAGCCTGCGCCGCGGTGCGGTCGGCGCAGGGCTCCACGCAGCCCAGGAAGCGGCTCTTCTTGACGACCAGCTCATGCTGGGCGGGGGCGGCGAGGGTCAGGGGCATGGCGCGATTGTCGCGATCGCGCCGCGGTGCTATGGCGTCTGCGGCGGCCCCAGGTGGCGGCGCAGGATGGCGGCCAGGCTGCCGTCCTGCTGCATGGCGGCCAGGGCCTGGCGGATCAGCTGGCGATCGGCCGGCACGACGCGCTCGCGGGACAGGGCCAGCGACGCGACCGAGGGCTCGTCGGGCGCGTAGGACGCGGCGGTGAAGCGCTCGAACCCCGGGTCCTGGCGGCGCGTCAGGGCCAGAGAGTTGCTGCCCAGCAGCATGGCCTCGGCGCGACCCGCCTTCAGCGCGCGCAGCGCGGTGGGCTGGTCAGGGGCCTCGACCACGCGCTTGTCGGCCCGCAGCCGGGCCACCCAGGCCTCCAGCGTCGGCACGAAGCGGAAGCTGCGCACCACCAGCAGCCGCAGCCGGCGGTCGGCGCTGAAGGCCTCCGGTGTGGCGGGCACCGGGGCGATGGACGGATGAAAGAGCGTGAGCTGGCGCGACTGCAGGTAGGGCAGCATCTCGAAGCTGCGCTCGCGTTCGGGCGTCGGGATGGCCGATGCGGTCAGGTCCAGCTGGCCCTGCTCCATCAGCGCCCAGATGCGCACCCGCGACTCGACCACGGTGTCGAACTGGCAGCCGGTGCGGCGCGCCAGTTCGTCGATCAGGTCCTTGTCTATGCCCTGGTACTGGCCGTCGGCACCGCGGTAGTAGAGGGCCGCGTACTCGTAGAAGGCCATGCGGTAGCGCCCGCAGGCCGCCACGTCGGTGCAGGCCAGCAGCAGACCGATCAGCCACAGGTGCCAGCGCATGGAGCGAGTCTAGGCCTGCCGGCGACAATCGCGCCATGCTGAAGTTCGACCTCCTCAAGACCGAAGGCCGCGCCCGCCGTGGCACGCTCACGCTCAACCACGGCGTCGTGCAGACGCCCATCTTCATGCCCGTGGGCACCTACGGCACGGTCAAGGGCGTCACGCCGAGGTCGCTCGAAGAGATGGGCGCGCAGATCATCCTCGGCAACACCTTCCACCTGTGGATGCGCCCGGGCCTGGACGTCATCACACAGTTCGGCGGGCTGCACCGCTTCGAGAGCTGGAACAAGCCCATCCTGACCGACTCCGGCGGCTTCCAGGTCTGGAGCCTCGGGGACATGCGCAAGATCAGCGAGGAGGGCGTCAAGTTCGCGTCGCCGGTCAACGGCGACAAGCTGTTCCTGACGCCCGAGATCAGCATGCAGATCCAGACGGCGCTGAATTCCGACATCGTCATGCAGTTCGACGAATGCACGCCCTACGAGAGCAAGGGCAAGCTGACGACCGAGCGCGAGGCGCAGCAGTCCATGGAGATGTCGCTGCGCTGGGCCAAGCGCTGCATCACCGAGTTCGGCCGCCTGCAGAACCCGAATGCGCTGTTCGGCATCGTGCAGGGCGGCATGTACACGAACCTGCGCGACGCCTCGCTGGCAGGCCTGGTGGACCTGGACCTGCCCGGCTATGCCATCGGGGGCCTGAGCGTGGGCGAGCCCAAGGCCGAGATGCAGCGCATCCTGCACCACACGGCCCACCAGCTGCCGGCGAACAAGCCGCGCTACCTGATGGGCGTGGGCACGCCGGAAGACCTGGTGGAAGGCGTCGCCTGCGGCGTCGACATGTTCGACTGCGTGATGCCCACCCGCAACGCCCGCAACGGCCACCTGTTCACGCGTTACGGCGACCTGCGCCTGCGCAACAGCCGCTACAAGACGGACGAGCGCCCGGTCGACGAAAGCTGCAGCTGCTACACCTGCGCCAACTTCAGCCGCGCCTACCTGCACCACCTCGACCGCTGCGGCGAGATGCTGGGCCCGATGCTGACCAGCATCCACAACCTGCACTACTACCTGAACCTGATGCAGGAGATGCGCGACGCGCTGGACGCCGGCCGCTTCGAGGCGTGGCGGGCGCAGTTCCACGCGGACCGGGCGCGCGGAGTTTGACGACTATCGCGGCTTACATCGGCAGCTCAAGCATGTAGGCAATTGGCGCGTCAAACTCTGTCGCGCGCTATATTGGCCAGCAACAGGGAGAAGAGCATGTTGACTGCTCAACGCGTGCAGCAATTGCTGGAGTTGGCCAAGGAAGCCGTCGCTCGCGAATGCGTGACTTGGCACGAGGATCGACGGCAGGAAGAACTGGTGGTCTCCGTGACAGATCGGAATTTGGAGTTCTTGCTGTCCTTCAAGCGCAACGCTCACGAAATCACAGCGCAACTCAGAACGCGGGACCGACATTTCGGCCTAGCTCGTATCGACAACGCGGCGCAACACATTAACCCTGACGGGACCGTTCTGCGAGGACCGCACCTACATGTGTTTCGAGAGGGGCATGGCCTGGCTTGGGCGGAGGCTATTGACTGGTATGACGTAGGTCGTCCAATGGATACCCTTTGCCGCTTCCTGGAAATCATCCGGGTCCGCTTCCCGGCCGGTCTCACCGAGGCTCTGTTATGAGTGCGTTGGCCAAGTCGCCGGACCTTGCGCGCGAGTATCTGGCATGGCTGCGAGACCGGATGGTGACTGTCGCGCGAGGGCAGTCTCAAGTGTTGAGTACGCCCTTTCTGGATCCGTTCCACGATGGCATAGAGGTGTACCTCGACAACACGGGTGCTGAGCTACTACTGCACGATGGTGGCAAGACGGTCGAGCATTTGCTTGATTTGGGAGTGCCGATAGAGCGCTCTGAGCGCCGCAAGGCGATCATTGAACATGCAATTGCTGGCTGCGGTGTTCGGTTCGACGGCGCTCGTTTGATGACGTCGGTGACCCCCGATAGCCTTCCGCAGCGCGCTCATTTTTTGCTCACGGCGATCAGTCGGCTCAATGATTTGTGGATGGCGGCCACGCCGCGAAGCTTGGGGGACTTCTTTGGACTCGTGAAGGAGTTCCTCGATGAGAACGATGTTCACTATGTTGCGAATGTGCCCCTGCCGGGTCGAACGGTGGACCACCCCATGGACTTCGTTATCTCGCTCGGCAAAGGGCGTGAGCGTTTGCTGAAGTTGCTCGCAAGTCCGAGTGTTCAAGCTGCCAAGCTGGCGTCCTTTGGTTGGATGGAGCTGAAGGAAACCCGCCCGGCAGCTGAACGAGTGGCGTTGCTCAATGACATCCAGCTACCCGATGCATTGGAAGAGGATTCCGAACCAGCATTGCGAACGACGCGGTCGGTGAGTGAACAGTCCATTGCCATTCTCCAAAGCTACAGCACTAGCGTCATGCGCTGGAGCGCGCGCAATGACGCTGACTTCCGGGCTCGCGTTATTGGCAGCGGAAGTTGAATGCAGCACGGCAGTTGCTGGTTTCAAGACCGGTTGACTGAGTGATCACATCGCCACTTGCCCCGCTGCGCTGGCTGGTCCGCGTCATCCTGGCGTTGCTCATCCTGTTCGAGGAATGGGGCTGGGAGCCGCTGCGGCGCGCCTTTGCGCTGATCGCCAGGCTGCCGCTCATCCGCCAGTTCGAAGCGCTGCTGCGGCGGCTGCCGCCGCGCTGGGCCTTGGCCGTGCTGGTGCTGCCCAGCCTGCTGATCCTGCCGATCAAGCTCGCCGCCGTGTGGCTGGTGGCCGAGGGGCATGCGTTGCTCGGCGTGGGCGTCATCATCGCGGCCAAGCTGTTCGGCACGGCGCTGCTGGCCTGGCTGTTCCAGCTCATCCAGCCGGCGCTGATGCAGCTAGCCTGGTTTGCGCAGCTCTACGCGCGCTGGACGGGCTGGAAGGCCGAGCTGCTGGCCTGGGTGCGGGCCAGCGCGGTGTGGCGCACGGCGCGGGCGATGAAGCTGCGCCTGAAGCGACTGTTCAGGCGCGCACGAGAGATGCCACCTTCGGCCTGACCTGCAGTCGCCGCTCGCGCTGCGCGTCGATCTCGGCGCGGATGGCGGCCAGCTCGGTCTGGCGCTCGTCCCGGTAGAACAGGTTGTAGGCCTCGAACGGCACCATGCGGCCGTCGGGCCGGGCGATGTGGATGCAGCTCTTTTTGAGCGCGCGGATGTCCAGCGACTGCGCGTCCATGAACTGCACGACCAACACGCGGAACACGTCGCGATAGCTCAGGCGCGGCGCGTCAATCTTGGGCAGGCAGCACAGCAGCTCGGACAGGCAGTTGGCCTGGCCCTCGGGCGAGTGGTTGGTCGAGAACAGCTTGAAGACCGCCGACTTCAGCGCCGGGTCGCCCTCGAAGACGATGGTGCTGCGGTCGCCGGACAGCAGCGTGGCGGCGTCCAGATGGCGGGTCAGCGGCACCAGGCCGTCGGGCCCGCGCAAGGCGTAGGCCATGGCCAGCGTGTCGGGGTTGCAGGGCACGGGCAGCACGTCGGCCAGCGTGAACACGCCTGACTGAGAGGCGATGCGCCGGCGCAGCTCGCTGACCGTCAGCCGGTGTTTGGCCGCGTCGTAGGCCTCCACGCGGCCGGCGTTCTGGATGGGCTGCAGCGTCACGCCGCGCACGCAGGAGAACGACTGCGCGTGGCGGATCACGTCGCCGATCTCGTCGTCGTTGACGCCGCGCTTGACGGTCATCACCAGCGTGGTGGACAGGCCCAAAGCGTCCAGCCGCGCCAGCGCCTCGTCATGCGGCCGGCGCAGGTCGGCGCCGCGCAGGTCCATCAGCGCCTCGCGCCGCAGCGAGTCGAACTGCAGGTAGACCTCCAGCCCTGGCGCATAAGCCGCCAGCCGCTCGGCGAAGGCGGCGTCCTGCGCGATGCGCAGCCCGTTGGTGTTGACCATCAGGTGCTTGATGGGCCGGGCCTTGGCGGCATCGAGGATGTCGAAGAACTGCGGATGCAGCGTGGGCTCGCCGCCGGAGATCTGCACGACATCGGCCTCGCCCTCGCTGGCGACGACGGCGTCCAGCATCGCGATGACCTCGTCCATCGAGCGGTGCGTCAGCCGCTCGGGCCCGGAGCCCGCATAGCAGGTGGGGCAGCGCAGGTTGCAGTGGTCGCTGATCTCGATGAGCGACAGGCAGCTGTGCTGCATGTGGTCGGGGCACAGGCCGCAGTCGTAGGGGCAGCCGTACTTCATCGGCGTGGCGAAGCGCTGCGGCATCTCGGGTGGCTTCACGTAGACCTCGCGGCACAGGCGGTAGTAGTCGGCGTCGTCGCTGACCAGCACGCGCTCGGTGCCGTGGGCCGGGCACCACTTGTCCATGTAGACGCGGTCGTCCTTGATGACGATCTTGGCCTCCACGGGCCGCAGGCAGGTGGTGCAGACCGACTGCGTGGTGTCGTAGAACAGGTAGGGGCGGACCTTGCGTGTCATGGCGTTCTGCGGGCGGCGCGCAGCGTGAGGGGCAGGTAGACGGCGAGTGCGACCAGGCAGGTCCACTGGATGCCCGACAGGCCCAGCGGCCAGGCGACCGGCACAGGCTTCAGGAACTCGACGCCCAAGCGCCACAGCAGGTAGGCGTTCAGGAACAGCTTGAAGGCCAGGCCCGGTGTGGCGAAGCGCGCGCGGTGCAGCGCCCAGCCCAGCGGCAGCACGATGGCGATCTCGTAGAGCTGCGTCGGGTGGCGGGCGATGCCGTCGCCGAAATCCATGCCCCAGGGCGCCGAGGTCGGCAGGCCATAGGTGTCGTCATGCAGGCCGGCGACGAAGCAGCCGATGCGGCCGATGGCGAGGCCGATGGCAATGGGCAGCACCATCGCGTCGCCGGTGCTGCGCGTCTGGCCGGTGAGCTTCTTGGCGATCTCCACGCCGATCAGACCGCCCAACAGGCCTCCCACGATGCTCTGACCGGGCAAGGCCAGCGCACCGTTGTGCCAGAGTGCTGCAGCGATGTCGGGCCGCTCGATGAGGAAGACCGCCTTGTTGCCGATGGCCGCGCCGATCAGCAGGCCCACCAGCACGCCGAAGTTGCCCGGCGCCAGCGCACCGCCGCGCTGCTGTTGCTTGAGCGTGCGGCGCCACAGCGCGGCGCCCAGCGCCATGCCGGCGTAGGCGAAGGCGGTGTGGGCCCAGGCGGCGGTGGGGGCGTCGGCGATCACGCCTGGCGGCGCTTGATGAACTTGTAGAGCCCGCGGCCGCAGACCCAGGCCAGGCCGCCGCCGATCAGCAGGCTGGGCACCGAGAAGATCAGCGCCGCGCCGGCATAGCTGCCGGAGCGGTTGGACAGCACGTCCGGCATCGACATCAGCGTGAACGCCGCGCCGCACAGGCCCGCCAGGCCGAAGCCCAACGTGGCTACCGCCAGCAGCGCAATGGCGATGACGCGCCAGACCTTGGGGGCTTGCTCGTTGTCGCTCATGCGGTTCTCCCTTGCAGCAGCCCCGCCACGCGCTCGCGCAGCACGTCGGGCGTGACCGCCGCCGGGGTCAGCGGCTGGTCCACGGTCAGGTTGACCCGGCTCCATAACCCGCGCCGCAGCGGCTTGACCATGGCCTTGCCGCCTTCCACGCGCGAGAAGAAGCTGCCCCACAAATTGCCCAGCGCCATCGGGATGACGGGCACGTCGGGCAAGCCATCGATCAACTTCATGACGCCGCCCTTGAACGGCTGCAATTCCCCGTCACGCGTGATGCCACCCTCCGGGAAGATGCAGACCAGCTCGCCATCGGCTAGCACGGCGCGAGCGGCGGTGAAGGCGGCTTCATACGTGGCCGGGTCGGTCTTCTGCGGCGCGATGGGGATGGCCTTGGCCAGCTTGAACATCCAGCCCAGCACCGGGATGCGGAAGATCTGCGCGTCCATCAGGAAGCGGATGGGCCGCGGGCTGGCGGCCATCAGCAGCACGGCGTCCACGAAGCTGACGTGGTTGCAGACCAGCACGGCGGGGCCGGTGGTGGGGATGCGCTCGTCGTTGACGATGCGGAAGCGATAGACCAGCCGCGTCAGCACGAAGGCCACGAAGCGCAGCAGGTACTCCGGCACGATGAGGAAGATGTAGATGCCCACGATGGCGTTGGCGATGCCGACCGCCAGGAAGACCTGCGGGATGCTCATGCCCGCGCCCAGCATCGCGCCGGCGATGACGGAGCTGGCGATCATGAACAGCGCGTTCAGGATGTTGTTGGCCGCGATGATGCGGGCGCGGTGCGTGGGCTGAGCGCGCAGCTGGATCAGCGCATACATGGGCACGCTGTACAGGCCCGCGAACAGCGCCAGCAGCGTCAGGTCGATGAGCACGCGCCAGTGGGCGGGTTGGGCCAGGAAGGCCGCCACGCTGTAGGGCTCGCTGGCCGGCAGGCCGGTGGACGCGAAGTACAGGTCGATGGCGAACATGCTCATGCCCACGGCGCCCAGCGGCACCAGGCCGATCTCGACATGGCGCTTGGACAGCATCTCGCACATCAGCGAGCCGATGCCGATGCCGATGGAGAACACCGCCAGCAGCAGCGAGGCCACCTGCGGGCTGCCGTGCAGCACCTCCTTGGCGAAGGCCGGGAAGTTGGCCAGGAAGACCGCGCCGAAGAACCACATCCACGAGATGCCCAGCAGCGAGCGGAACACGGCCAGGCCTTCGTGGGCGATCTTCAGGTTGCGCCAGGTCTCGGTGAAGGGGTTCCAGTTGATCTTGAGGCCGGGGTCGGTGGGCGGGCTGGCGGGGATGGCCTGCGCCGTGGCGCGGCCGAGGACGGCCAGCGCGAGGCAGGCCCAGGCGACGTGTTGCGGGCCCACGACGGGCGTGTCCACCAGGATGCCGCCAGCCAGCTGGCCCAGCAGGATGGCCACGAAGGTGCCCATCTCCACCATGCCGTTGCCGCCGGTCAGCTCGCGCTCGTTGAGCTGCTGCGGCAGGTAGGCGTACTTGACCGGGCCGAACAGCGTGGAGTGCAGGCCCATCAGGAACACGCAGCTCAGCAGCGCCGGCACGTTGGTGGCATAGAAGCCCCAGGCCGCGATCACCATGATGGCGATCTCCAGGCTCTTGACCAACTGCATCAGCCGCGCCTTGTCGTGCTTGTCGGCCAGCTGGCCGCTGGTGGCCGAGAACAGCACGAAGGGCAGGATGAACAGCGCCCCGATGACCAGTCCCGCCATGCTGGGCGGCAGCCAGTCCAGCTGCAGCTGGTAGGTCACCATCAGCGTGAAGGCGAACTTGAAGACGTTGTCGTTCGCGGCGCCGAGGAACTGCGTCCAGAAGAAGGGCGCGAAGCGGCGCTGGCCTAAAAGGGCGAACTGATTCGGATGTTCTTGGCTCATTGCTTGACCAGCTGCAGGGGTTCGGAGAGGCCGGCGCGCGGCAGCCAGGCAAACATCGAGTCGGCGGTGACGGTGTCGATGTGCCGGCCGATGCGGCGCGCGGTCGGATGATCGTCGAAGGCGATGTTGGCCTGCGTGAGCCTTCCGCCCAGCCGGGTCAGGGCCGACAGGCGCAGGTCGGTCGGCTGGTAGCCCTGAGCCTTCAGCCAGTCCTGGGCGCTGCGGCGGCTGTTGATGCCGGGCGCCGCCGCGCCGGCCAGCGTCTCCAGCACCCACTGGTTGCTCTGCTGGTAGGTGGTGCCGAAGGCATAGGACACCATGCTGTAACGCCGCTCGTTGAAGCGCACCACGCGGGCGTTGTCGGTCAGCACCGGCAGCAGCGCCTGCTGCAGCTCAGGTCTCAGCACGACGAAAGCCGCGTCGTAGCGGTGCGGGCTGTCGAGGAAGAACTCGCCCAGGCCCTGGCGGAACAGCGCCGCGTGGTCGGTGCCGCAGTGGTTGAGCTTGTGCATCACGCGCCAGACGGCCGGTTGCTGCCGCGCGTCCCTGTAGGCAAAGCCCAGGTGCGACCACTGCAGACCGTACTTGGACAGGTCCTGCCCCGCGCGCGCCAGGATGGCGACCTGCGCGCCGCTGGCCTCCAGCTGCTGGGCGGTGGCCTGGGCCAGCTTGAGGCCGAGCTCGACCTGCTGCGTGGTCTGCGGCTTCTCCTCGCAGGGCCGGCCGGCGTGGGCCGCTGTCGCCAGTACCAGCGCTGCGGCGGCGAGCGCGAACCTCAACGGCTCACCTGCTCGTTGTGCAGCAGCGCCTTGCCGATCTCGTTGGGGATGAAGGCGATGACGTGGCCGGCCGTGGACAGCACGGCGCCCGCGCCGATGACGGACACGGTGACCACGGCGCCGGTCGACACGACCAGGCCCTCGGCCAGCTTGCCCGAGGTGCGCAGGCTGATGCGCACGCCGTCCGAGGCGCGTTCCAGCACCCAGACGGTCACGCCGCTGACCACCTCCACGCTGACGACGGTCAGCGTGACGCCGGCGGACAGGATGGCGGCCGGGACCACGCTGAGCGCCGCGCCGGTGGCGCTGACGGCCATGACGGACAGGGCGACGGGCGCGACCGAGATCGCGCTCAGCTCGGACTGGGCCTGTGCCGTCGGCGCGGTCAGCGAGATCGACAAGGACAGGGTCAGGGCGGCGAACAGGGGCTTCATGGGGAACTCCGGGTTCATAGGGTTTCGGTCTCGACCGCTGCCACCGCTTCACGGCGGCCTTGCAGGCGGGCTTCCAGCAGGTCGGCCTCGTGTGCGTCGCGCAGCATCTTGGCCAGCGTGAAGACGTTGGAGATCAGGTACAGCCAGCAGACACCCAGGTAGGCCTTCCACACCGGCTGGATTTCCATGCGCCACAGACCCCAGCCCGTCAGGCTCATGGCCAGCACGAAGCCGGCCCAGACGACGAGGCGCCACATGGGCGTGTCGACCTGGGCGGCCTGGTTGTCGCGGATGAACTTGGCGAGCGCGAAGGCGGTGGACAGGCAGAACACATAGCCCATCACCATGAATGCGCGGTCCAGGTCCTGCCCCGGCAGCCAGGCCAGCCCCGAGGCGCACAGCGCGACGCTGATGCCGAAGGAGATCCAGACCTGGAGGCGCCAGGCGCCGGTGTCGCGGCGGATGAACGGGGTGGAGGACATGGCGTGGAGGCGTGTCGGGTTGCGATGGCCGCGATCTTGCGTGATGCCGCGAGTGCCGGCCTCGGGAATAGTTCCGAGGCGCGCGGCGAGCGCCGGCCGGTAGCGTTTCATGACACTCCCAGGCGCTCAAAGCGGGGTCGGGTCGCGGAAATGACCGACGACAGGCGCATGCCACGCCACCGCGCCGTGCCCTTCGGCGCAGGTCGCACAGCAGCGGTTTTTGCTCCCCCAGCGCCTGCTGCGGCGCCATGCGCTACCGTTCGCGCCCATGTCGAGCACCCAATCCCTGATCGCACTCATCAAGGCGGAGCTGAAGAGCCAGGGCCTGAGCTATGCCGAGCTGGCGCGCGAGCTGGATCTCTCCGAGTCCAGCGTGAAGCGCATGCTGGCGCCGGGCGGCGAGATGCCACTGTCTCGGGTGGACGAAATCTGCCGCGTGCTGAAGCTGGAGTTCGCCGAGCTGGCGGGTCGGCTGGCCGGCCAGGCGCCGGCGCAGCGCGAGCTGAGCCTGGAGCAGGAGAGGGCCGTCGTGGCGGATCCCAAACTGCTGCTGGTGGCCATCTGCTGCCTGAGCCTGTGGGCGCTGGAGGACGTGCTGGCGCGCTACCGGCTCAGCGAGGCGGATGCCGTCGCGGCGCTGGTCAAGCTGGACCGGCTGGGCGTCATCGAGCTGCGGCCCAACAACCGCTACAAGCTCAAGGTGGCCAAGACGCTGCGCTGGCGCCCGCAGGGGCCGGTGATGAGCTTCTTCCGCGAGCGCGTCATGGCGGACTTCTTCGCTGGCGGCTTCGACGGCGAGGGCGAGCTGCTGACCTTGGTGCACGGCGAGTTCGGCGCCGGTCATGCGCGCGAGCTGGCCGAGCGGCTGCAGCGCGCGGCCGACGATTTCGCGCGCCAGCACCTGTTGGACCAGAAGCTGCCCCAGGCCGAGAAGCGGCCCTACAGCGTGGTGATCGGCTTGCGGTCCTGGGTCTTCGAGGCGTTCCGGGACCTGGAGCGGCCCGGCCTGGGCCTCACCAGAACTCCCAACGGCCGGTCGCGATGACCCACACCCCCAGCAGGCCGTTGGTGACCGCGTGGGCGATGACGGCCACCCACAGCTTGCCGCTCCAGCGGTACAGCCACGCATAGGCCAGCCCGGCGACGACGGCGGCCAGCCACAGCGTGTGGGCCAGCGTGAAGACGAAGGTGGACAGCACGATGGCGCGCAGGCCCACCTGCTGCGGGTCCACGCGCTCGAAGCCGGGGTGCTGGATCCAGCGCATCAGGAAGGAGCGCCAGAACAGCTCCTCCATGACCGGCACCACCAGCGCCGCGCCCATCAGCCGCAGCGCGATCAGTGGCCAGATGGGCCGGCCCATGTCGTCCAGCGGCACGAAGGCGGCGGTGGCGCTGCCCAGCTGCATCCACGGTGCATCCAGCTGCACCCAGATCGCGAACACGGCAATGCCCACGACGACGGCCCAGCCGGTCTCGCGCGCGTCCGGCAGGTTCTGGCGCACCAGCTCGCCGTACTCGCGCCAGTACCAGGCCAGCATGCCGGCGACGATCAGCGTTTGGCCGCCGTAGATCCAGCGGTTGTCCAGGCCCAGGCTGGCGGGCAGGTAGCCGCGCAGCGCCAGCAAGGCCATGAAGACGACAAAAGGCAAGCAGCGCGCCAGTGCGGCGCGGCTGAGGGCGGGCGATTCGGGCGGCATCGGTCTCCAGCTTAGCCCGCGCCCGTGTCGGCCCGGCGACCCGGCACCCCCCAAGCCTCAGGGGTCCGGGTCTTGCGGGACGCTTGCGGCGGCGCTCAGGCCAGCCGGGCCAGCCGCGCCTCGATGCGCGCCTTGGTCTGCGGCAGCTCGGCCGGCAGATGGTGCGCCAGCTGGGCGAACAGCTCGTCGTGCAGCTTCATTTCGGCCTGCCATTCGGCGGCGTCGATGCGGGTGACGGCGTCGAACTGCGCGGGCGTGAAGTCCAGCCCCTGCCAATTCAGGTCGGCATGGTCCGGCGTCACGCCGAACACGTGCTCCTGGCCGCCACCGCTGCCGTCCAGGCGGTCCAGCATCCACTTCAGCACGCGCATGTTCTCGCCGTAGCCGGGCCAGACGAACTTGCCGTCAGCACCCTTGCGGAACCAGTTGACGCAGTAGATCTTGGGCAGCTCGGCGCCCGAGAGCTGCAGCCGGGTGCCCAGATCCAGCCAGTGCTGGAAGTAGTCGGCCATGTTGTAGCCCATGAAGGGCAGCATCGCG
>CBFGPX010000018.1:0-33116 GCA_965650725.1 uncultured Comamonadaceae bacterium
GCGCGACGATGAACTGGAATCCCGCCTACAGCCAGGCACGGATCCCCGCGGCGGAGCTGCCCAACGCCCCGCCCCACTGGCAGACCTTGGCCCAGCCCGTGCCGCGCGAACGGGGCCGCACGCGCGTCGAAGGCGTGCGCATCCAGCGCCTCGTCGCACGCGGTGCGCAGACCGCGTTCGAGGTGGACGCGACGGCCGAGGTGCCGCTGCGCCGCTTCGACTTCCGCGCGCTCGACATCGAGGCCGCGCGCGGCGGCCATGTGCAGGACGCGCTGGCCTGGCACTTCGACGCGGCCTGCCGCCTGCAGTTGGGCGAGCCCATCGCGGCGGGAACCAGCTGCCAGCTCGACGGGCTGGCCTCATCCCATTGGCATGCGGACGCAGCGCTGCAACGGCGCGACGTTTCCGACCGACCGATGGCTGAACAAGACATCCTTTAGGAGACAACGAATGAGCGACGAGATTCGCGCCTTCAAGATGCAGCTCAAACCCGGCGTGGTCGCCGAGTACAAGAAGCGCCACGACGAGCTGTGGCCCGACCTGGCCGAGGCGCTGCGCGGCGCCGGCATCCACGACTACTCCATCTTCCTGGACGAGAGCACGCTGAGCCTGTTCGCGGTGCTGAAGCTGAAAGCCGGCTTTCCCATCGACGAGCTGCCCACGCTGCCCGTCATGCGCCGCTGGTGGGACTACATGGCCCCGCTGATGGAAGTGGAACCCGACAACAAGCCGCGCCAATGGGACCTGCCGTCCGTCTTTCACTTTGCGGGCTGACGCTCGCGCTGCTGCCGCTGGCAGCCGCCGCGTGGTGCGAGGCGCCGCGCAAGCTCGAAACGGTTGCCGCTGACGACTTCCGCGCTGGCCTCACGCGCTGGCGGCTGGAGGCCGAGGACGCGCGCGCCGTCGTCACGGCCGAGAACGGCGTGCTGGATATCGCCACGCCCGCCGGCCTGTCGCTGTGGTGGCGCCAGCCGCTGAGCGGCGACTACGCCATCCGCTTCACCGCCGTGGCCCTGCCCGCGCCCGCCACTGCCGGCGAACACGCCGGCCGCATCTCGGACCTCAACATGTTCTGGAATGCGCTCGAACTGGACGGCAGCGAGCCCTACCCGCGCAGCGGCAAGTTCGCCGGCTACGACACGCTGCCGACCTATTACGTCGGCTTCGGCGCCAACGCCAACATGACGAGCCGGCTGCGCCACTACACCGGCAGCGAGAAGCGGCTGCTGGCGGGCTTTGCGGACGGCGCCATCGCCGAGCCGCATGAGCGGCCGATGACGCCGCAGACCCGTCTGCACCTGGGCCAACCGCTCACCGTCGAGATTGTTTCGCGTCGCCCCACGTCCGACAACGCTGTTCACCTGCGCTGGCGCGCCGGCAGCAACGAACTCTTTACACGCGCAGACGCCAATCCACGCCTGCACGGCTACTTCGCGCTGAGGACAACGGCCAGCCGCTTGCAGATCAGAGATTTCCAAATCCTCCAATGCCGATGAAACACCTGCTCCCCGCCTTCAGCCTGTCACTCTCACTCGCTGCGCAGGCGGCGGAACCGGTCAAGATCGACATCCAGGCCGACAAGCCCGGCCCGGTCATCGCGCGCCAGATCTACGGCCAGTTCGCCGAGCACCTCGGGTCAGGCATCTACGGCGGCCTGTGGGTGGGAACGGACAGCAAGATTCCCAACGTGCGCGGCTGGCGCAGCGACGTCGTCAACGCGCTGAAGGCGGTCAAGGTGCCGGTGCTGCGCTGGCCCGGCGGCTGCTTCGCCGACGAATACCACTGGCGCGACGGCATCGGCCCGCAGGCCAGCCGCCCGCCGCGCGTGAACACCAGCTGGGGCGGCGTCATCGAGCCCAATACGGTGGGCACGCACGAGTTCATGGACCTGGCCGACCAGCTCGGCACCGAGGTCTACATCAACGCCAACCTGGGCTCAGGCACGGTGGCGGAGATGGCGCAATGGCTGGAGTACCTGACGGCCGAGGGCGACACCGCGCTGGCCCGCGAGCGCCGCGCCAACGGCCGCGACCAGCCCTGGAAGGTGCACTACTGGGGCATAGGCAACGAGAGCTGGGGCTGCGGCGGCAACATGAAGCCGAGCTACTACGCCGACCTCTACAAGCAGTGGGCCACCTTCGCCAAGGCACCGCGCGGCAACCGGCCCAAGCTCGTCGCCAGCGGCGGCCAGGAGCTGGAGCTGCACTGGACCGAGACGCTCAGCGCCGAGATCAAGCAGATGAGCGCCATCACGCACCACCAGTATTCGCTGCCCACGCGCGACTGGAAGAAGAAGGGCGCGGCCGTGGGCTTCCCCGAGGCCGAGTGGATCTCCACGCTGGCCGTGCCGCAGACCATTGACGGCTACCTCGCCAAGCACCGCGAGATCCTGGACCGCAACGACCCGGCCAAGAAGTTCGCGATCTACTTCGACGAGTGGGGCAGCTGGTACGACCCCGAGCCCGGCACCGACCCCGGCTTCCTCGTGCAGCGCAACACGCTGCGCGACGCGGTGCTGGCCGCGCTGCACTTCCATGTGTTCCACCGCCATGCCGAGCGCGTGAAGATGGCCAACATGGCGCAGATGGTCAATGTGCTGCAGGCCATGATCGTCACGGACAAGGAGCGCATGGTGCTGACGCCGACCTACCACGCGTTCGCGATGCACCTGCCCTTCATGGATGCCACCTCGCTGCCCGTGCAGATGAGCGAGGTGCCGAGCTACCAGTTGCCCAAGGGCATTCCCACGGTGCCGGTGCTGACCGGCGTGCCCATCTACCCGACGCCCACGCCCGTCTGCGCGCCCGCCTCGCTCGTCTGCCCGAACGGCAACTACCGCATCCCCGCGCTCAGCGCCAGCGCCGCTCGGTCAACGGACGGCAAGCTCATCCTGAGCCTCGCCAACGTCAACCCGCGCCAGGACCTGCCCGTGCAACTCGCCGTCGGCGGCAAGGGCGTGCGCGCCGTGAGCGGCCAGCTGATGACCGCTGCCGCGATGGACGCCCAGAACTGGTTCGATGCGCCGGACCGCGTCAAGCCCCAGCCCTTCAAGGCCGAAGCGAAGAACGGCACGCTGGCGCTGACGCTGCCGGCCAAGTCGGTGCTGGTCATCGAGGTGCAGCAGTGATCCGCCGCGCCCTGGCCCTGCTGGCGCTGATCGCCTCGCCCGCCTTCGCCGCTGCCGACAACCTCCGCCCGCTGCTGCTCCTGACCGGCCAGCGCACCGAGGTGCAGGACCTGTCCGGCCGCTGGACCTACTCCAAGGACTACTACCGCACGGGCCTCACCGACATCAACGGCTGGGTCGCCAAGTCGCGCATGCAGCGCCACCGCGACGTGGACATCGCCGCCGAGGAGGCCAAGCCCGGCACCGGCTTCTTCGAGTTCGACCTCGACCGCGCGCCCGGCATGCAGATCCCCGGCGCCTGGAACGCGGCCGAGCCGGAACTGCGCTGGTACGACGGGCTGATCTGGTTCCAGCGCCGCTTCGACCTGCCTGCGCCCAAGGCCGGCACACGCAGCTTCCTGCGCTTCGAGGGCGTCAACTACCACGCCTACGTCTACCTGAACGGCAAGGAAGTCGGCCGACACGAAGGCGGCTTCACGCCCTTCGTGCTGGAAGTGACCGAGGCGCTGCGCGCCAGCGGCAACCGCCTCGTCGTCGGCGTCGATTCCAGGCACGACGCGCAGAGCATCCCCGGCGAGATCACCGACTGGGACCTCTATGGCGGCATCACGCGGCCGGTGAGGCTGATCCAGACGCCCGCCACCTTCATCGACGACGCCACGCTGCGCCTCACCGACGCCGGCCGCCTGGTGGGCAGCCTGCAGCTCAACGGCGCGCAGGCCGGCAACCAGCCGGTCAGCGTGCAGATCGATGGACTGGACCTGAAAGCGCAGGCGACCACCGACGCCAACGGCGAGGCGCGCTTCGACATCCCTGCACCGGCCACGCTCAAGCTCTGGTCGCCGGAGTCGCCCCAGCTGTACGCGGTGCGCTTTGCGTCAGGCGCCGACGCCGTGAACGACCGCATCGGCTTTCGCACGCTGGCCGTGAAGGGCGCCGACATCCTGCTCAACGGCAAGCCCGTCACGCTGCGCGGCGTGTCCATCCACGAGGAGGAGCTGGGCAGCAACCCGGCCCGCCGCATGACCGAGTCCGCCGCGCGCGCGCTGCTGAACGAGGTCAAGACCGGGCTGAACGGCAACTACGTGCGCCTGTCGCACTACCCGCACAGCGAGACCATGCTGCGCGTGGCCGACGAACTGGGCCTGATCGTCTGGAGCGAGATTCCCGTCTACTGGACCGTGGACTGGGACAACCCCGCCGTGCTGCTGAAGGCCCGCCGCCAGCAGGCCGAGACCATCTACCGCGACCGCAACCGCGCCGCGCTGGCGCTGTGGAGCGTCGGCAACGAAACGCCGGTGGCCGAGAACCGCACGCGCTTCCACGCCGCGCTGGCCGCCACCGTGCGCGAGCTGGACCCCAGCCGCCTCATCAGCGCCGCGCTGCTGGTGGAGCGCGAGGGCTACACGGTCAAGATCGCCGACCCGCTGCTGCCGCACCTGGACGTGATGGCCGTCAACACCTACGCGGGCTGGTACGGCAACGACAGCCTGGCGGACCTCGCCAAGGTGCGCTGGGACCTGCCGACGACCAAGCCGCTGCTCATCTCCGAGTTCGGCGCCGACGCACTGGCCGGCCACCACGACCTGGGTGCCGAGCCGAAGAAATGGAGTGAGGAGTTCCAGGCCGCCTACTACCGCGCCACGCTGAAGATGCTGGCGACCATCCCCAACCTGCGCGGCCTGTCGCCCTGGGTGCTGAAGGACTTCAAGTCGCCGCGCCGCGAGCACCCCGTTTTCCAGAACGGCTGGAACCGCAAGGGCCTGATCTCCGAGACCGGCCAGCGCAAGCAGGCCTTCGACGTGATGGCCGAACACTACAAGAGCCAGGCTCGCTGAGCCGGCACCTCCTTCCGGAGCCCCCATGCAATCGACGAAAAGTTCCCGCCGTGGCTTCCTGCAGACCACGGCGGCGGTCTCGCTCGCCGGCGCGCTGCCGCCACTGAGCCATGCCGCCACGGCCAACCTGTCCAGCAAGCCCGGTGCGCCGGTGGCCGACACCGCCCTGCCCTGGCTGGACGGTGCGCCGCCCGCCCGCTTCGAGGGCACGACGCTGGGCGTGCCCTGGCCGCGCGGCCAGGTTCGCAAGCCCGCGGCCGGGCAGGCACTGCAGTTCCGCCTGGCCGGGTCCAACCTGCCCGTGCAGTCCTGGCCGCTGGCCTATTGGCCCGACGGCTCGCTGAAGTGGACCGCCCACGCGGTCGCCGGCGGCACGCCCGCCGCGGGCCTGAAGCTGGAGCCCGGCGCCCCGTCGGCCGGAACGGCCGGCAATGTCGGCGTCAAGCAGACCGACGCGCAGATCCTCGTCACGGCCGGTGAGCTGAGCTGGACCATCCCCACCCGCGGCGAGCACCTCATCGCCGAGGCCACACGCGCCGGCCGCACCACGCTGAAGGCCGTCAAGCTGGTCGCGCTGCGCCAGGACGGCGCCGAGCTGGAGGGCGAAGGCGGCGTCGCGCGCCAGGCCTTCACCAGCAAGGTCACCGCCGTCACCGTCGAGCAGCGCGGCCCCGTGCGCGCGGTCGTCAAGCTGGACGGCATGCACAGCGGCCACGGCCGCGAGTGGCTGCCGTTCTCGGTGCGGCTGTACTTCTACGCCGGCTCGGACAGCGTGCGCATCGTGCACAGCTTCGTCTTCGACGGCGTGCCGGCCAAGGACTTCATCGCCGGCCTGGGTGTCACCGCCCAGGTGCCCATGACCGACGCCTCCTACGACCGCCACGTGCGCTTCACCGGCGAAGGCGTCGGCGTCTGGGGCGAGGCCGTGCGGCCCGTCACCGGCCTGCGCCGCGACCCCGGCCAGGCGTTCAAGGACGCCCAGGTCGCCGGTCGGGCGCTGCCGCCGCTTTCCGGCATGGACAAGCGCGTGTCGGACCGGCTGCAGTGGATCCCGGAGTGGAGCGACTTCTCGCTGTCGCAGTCCAGCCCCGACGGCTACACGCTGAACAAGCGCACCGCGCCGGGCCAGGCCTGGATCGCGTCCAACGCGGGCACGCGCAACAAGGGCCTGGTCTACGCCGGCGGCGCGTCCGGCGGCGTGGCGCTGGGCTTCAAGGACTTCTGGCAGCGTGCGCCCGTGCGGCTGGACGTGCGCGGCGCGGCCACGCCGACGGCCGAGGTCACCGCCTGGCTGTGGTCGCCGTCGGCCCCGGCCATGGACATGCGCTCCTACCGCTCGCCCGGCGACATGGACACGTTCGAGAAGCAGGTCGAGGGCCTCAACATCACCTACGAGGACTACGAGCCCGGCTGGGACGACGCCCACGGCGTCGCCCGCACCTCCGAGCTGCAGCTGTGGGCGCTGCCCGCCACGCCCTCGCACCAGGCCTTCTCGGACATGGCCGAGCAGGTCGCCAACCCGGCGCGGCTGGTGGTGACGCCGCAGCGCCTGCATGCCTGCGCCGTGTTCGGCGACTGGGACCCGGTGGACACCGGCACGCCCGCACGCAAGCTCATCGAGGACCGCGCCGCGCAGCAGCTCAACCAGTACCTGAAGGAGGTCGAGCAGCACCGCTGGTACGGCTTCTGGAACTACGGCGACGTCATGCACAGCTACGACGCCGACCGCCACATGTGGCGCTACGACATCGGCGGCTACGCCTGGGACAACTCGGAGCTGTCCACCGACCTGTGGCTGTGGATGAGCTACCTGCGCACCGGCCGCGCCGACCTGTTCAAGCTGGCCGAGGCGATGACGCGCCACACCGGCGAGGTGGACGTCTACCACCTGGGCCGCTTCAAGGGCTTCGGCACGCGGCACGGCGTGCAGCACTGGTCCGACTCGTCCAAGCAGCCGCGCGTGTCCAACGCCGCCTACCGCCGCATCTACTACTTCCTGACCGCCGACGAGCGCGTGGGCGACCTGATGCGCGAGCTGCTGGAGTCGGACCGCGACCTCGACAAGGTGGACATCTCGCGCAAGCTCGGCGACAAGGCGCCCAAGCCGGCGCCGGACGGTCTCATCAACACCTCGTTCGGCACCAGCTGGGGTTCGCTGATCGCCGCCTGGCTGGCCGAATGGGAGCGCACCGGCGACACGCGCTGGCGCGATAAGATCGTCAACGGCATGGAGAGCATCGGCGCGCTCAAGCGCCGCTGGTTCGCCGGCGGCGCCCCGTTCGATCCGCGCACCGGCAAGTTCGCCGGGCCGGGCGACACGGTGAGCATCTCGCACCTGAACGGCGTGTTCGGCGTCATCGAGATGAGCTCCGAGCTGCTGACGCTGGTGGACGCGCCCGCCTACCGCCGCGCATGGCTGGAGTACTGCCGCTACTACAACGCCCCCAAGGCCGACATCGTGGCGCTGCTGGGCAAGGACCCGGGCGGCCGCAGCCTGGGCGACACCGGCTCGCGCATGACGGCCTACGCGGCCTTCCAGGAGCGCGACCGCGCGCTGGCGCTGCGGGCGTGGAGGGAGTTCTTCGCCTCCGGAGCGCTGAAGGGCGACGCAAGGACGCGGCGCATCGGCGGCGTGGCCGTGCTGCGCCCGCTGGACGAGCAGCCGGGCATAGGCACCAACGGCGCCGCGCAATGGGGCCTGGCGGCCATCCAGAACCTGGCGCTGATCGGCGACACGCTGGACGAGGCGGCCAAGGCCGCCGGCCTGGTGAAGTGATGCTGACCCGCCGCGCGGCGCTGGCCGCCACCGCAGCGCTCGCCGGCTGTGCGACGGCGCGGGCCGGCTTCCCGACGCAGACGCTGGCGGTCAGCGGCACGCCGTTCGACATGCCGCCGCTGCGCCTGCCGGTGTTCGACGGCCGGCCGCGCTTCGTCATCACCGACTTCGGCGCGCAGCCGGCCAGCCTCGCGCTGACCTCGGCCGCGCTGGCCCTGGCCGTCCGTGCCGCCCACGACGCGGGCGGCGGCATCGTCGTCGTGCCGGCGGGCGTCTGGCCCAGCGGCCCGGTGCACCTGAAGAGCCGCGTCAACCTGCACCTGGACGCCGGCGCGACGCTGCGCTTCTCGCCCGACCCGGCCGACTACCTGCCCGCCGTGCTGGCGAGCTGGGAGGGGCTGGAGTGCATGATCCATTCACCGCTGGTCTACGCGCAGGGCTGCGAGGACATCGCCATCACCGGCGCCGGCACGCTGGAGGCGCAGATGGACGTCTGGCAGCAGTGGTTCGCGCGGCCCAGGGGCCACATGGACGCACTGGTGGCGCTGTACCGCATGTCCATCGACGGCGTGCCGGCCAGCGAGCGCCGCATGACGGACGGCGAGCTGGGGCGCCAGGCCCAGCTGCGCCCACCCTTCCTGCACTTCAACCGCTGCAAGCGCGTGCGGCTGGAGGGCGTGCGCATCGTCAACAGCCCGTTCTGGACCGTGCACCCCTTCCTGTGCGAGGACGTGCTGATCCGCGGCGTGCACATCCGTGCCCACGGCCACAACAACGACGGCGTGGACCCGGAGATGAGCCAGCGCGTGCTCATCGAGGACTGCAGCTTCGACCAGGGCGACGACGCCATCTCCGTCAAGTCCGGCCGCGAGCGCGACGGCTGGCGCCTGGCCACGCCGTCGCGCCACATCGTCGTGCGGCGCTGCAAGGTGCTGAACGGCCACCAGCTGATGGCCATCGGCAGCGAGCTGGCGGGCGGCATCTCGGACGTGCTGGTGGAAGACTGCGAGGTCGACAACCGCGGCAGCACGCACAAGGTGCAGCTGTTCAACCTGCTGTTCGTGAAGACCAACGAGCGGCGCGGCGGGTTCGTGCGCAACATCCACCTGCGGCGCGTGAAGGCGCACCGGCTGGTGGGCAGCGTGCTGGACGTGGACACGGACGTGCTCTATCAGTGGCGGACCTTGATGCCGACGCTGGAGAAGCGGTTGACGCCTGTTGAGGGCTTGTTCGTTTCAGACGTTGAGGTGGTGGAGGCGAAGCATGTGAGCCGCTTGCGCGGTGAGGCTTCGCTGCCGGTGCGGGGCGTGACGGTGAGGCGCGTCGCGGTGGGCAGGCTGCTTGGGCAACCGCACGACCATCTCAACGCCGCCGAGGTTTCGATTTGAACTCCAAACGTCGTCGCGCCGCCCGAGCGGCGCTGCATTCGGCGGATGAGCCCGGCGTGCAGCCGGCGTTAAGCGGCGTGAAGGTTCGATCTGCGCTGCCCGTCACAAGGACAACCGCGAGAGCGCAGCGGCTCGCGTCCACGCGCAATGCCGCTGTCCGTTTTCGCGCGCTGCTGGCTGCGGCGTCGGGATGGGGTGCGGTTCAGCGCCTCTTCTTTGGTGACTTTGGCTTCGCCGCAACTTCGTTGTCTTCTGGTCCGCAGAAGAAAACCGAAGGTTTCGGCGAAGCCAAAGTTACCGAGCTGCCGGGTGCGCATCCCGGCATGGGCCTGGCCATCAAGCCACAGCAACGAACCAACACATGAAGCACCTCCTGCTCATCGCCACCCTGCTGGCAACGCCCGCAATCGCCGCCCGCGACGTCTACAACTTCAACCCGGGCTGGCGCCTCCACGTCGGCGACCCCGCCGGCGCTGAAAGCCCCACCTTCGACGACAAGGCGTGGAAGCCAGTCACCCTCCCCCGCGCCTGGAACGAAGACGACGCTTTTTCAAAGGACATCGTCGACCACACCACAGGCATCGCCTGGTACCGCAAGCGCTTCACCCTCCCCACCAACGTCACCACCCGCAAAGTCTTCATCGAGTTCGAAGGCGCAAGACAGGCGGCCGAAGTCTGGGTCAACGGCCGCCGCGTCGGCCTGCACGAGAACGGCGTCACCGCCTTCGGCTTCGACATCAGCGCCGAGATCAGGCCCGGCGACAACGTCATCGCCGTGCGCACCGACAACCGCTGGGACTACCGCGAGCGCGCCACCAACCAGCGCTACCAGTGGGCCGACAGGAACTTCAACGCCAACTACGGCGGCCTGCCCAAGAACCTGCGGCTGCACGTCACCGACAAGCTCTACCAGACGCTGCCGCTGTTCTCCAACCTGCGCACCACGGGCGTCTACATCCACGCGGCCGACTTCGACATCAAGGCGGGCAAAGCCACCATCACCGCCGAGTCCCAGGTCCGCAACGAACACCACCGCACGCGCAGCTTCGGCTACACCGTGACGCTGCGCGATGCTGCCACCGGCAAGCTCGCCGCCACGTTCAAAGCACCCACGCAAACGGTGCTGCCCGGCGCCACCACCACCGTGACGGCAAAAGCGCCGGTGACCGGCCTGCAGTTTTGGAGCTGGGGCCATGGCGCGCTGTACGACGTCGAAACCACGCTGACCGTCAACGGCAAGCCCACCGACAAAGTCGTCACCCGCACCGGCTTCCGCCAGACCGAGTTCGCCAACGGCATGGTCAAGCTGAACGGCCGCGTCATCCAGCTGAAGGGCTATGCGCAGCGCACGTCCAACGAATGGCCGGCCACGGGTCAGTCCGTGCCCGCCTGGCTCAGCGACTACAGCAACGGCCAGATGCTGGCCAGCAACGCCAACCTCGTGCGCTGGATGCACACCGCTCCGTGGAAGCAGGACGTGGACTCGCTGGACCGCATCGGCCTGATGCAGGCCATGCCCGCCGGCGACTCCGAGGCCGACGTGACGGGCCGGCGCTGGGAGCAGCGCATGGAGGCCATGCGCGACGCCGTCATCTACTTCCGCAACAGCCCCAGCATCGTCATGGTTGAGGCGGGCAACCGCGGCGTCAGCGCCGAGCACATGGCCGAGGTCAAGGCCATCCGCGACCGCTACGACCCGCACGGCGGCCGCGCCGCGGGCAGCCGCGAGATGCTGTCCAAGGCGCTGCAGGACGTGGCCGAGTACGGCGGCGAGATGCTCTACATCAACAAGAGCGCGCGCCGCCCGCTGTGGGCCACCGAGTACTCGCGCGACGAGGGCGCCCGCAAGTTCTGGGACGAACTCTCGCCGCCCTTCCACAAGAACGGCGACGGCCCGCCGCACAAGGGCCAGCCGGCGCCCAGCTACAACCACAACCAGGACTCTCACGCGCTGGAGAACGTGCGCCGCTGGGTGGACTACTGGCGCGAGCGCCCCGGCACCGGCACGCGCGTGTCGTCGGGCGGCGTGAACATCATCTTCAGCGACAGCAACACCCACCACCGCGGCGCCGAGAACTACCGCCGCAGCGGCGAGGTCGACGCGATGCGCATTCCCAAGGACGGTTTCTTCGGCCACCAGGTGATGTGGGACGGCTGGGTGGACGTGGAACGGCCCCGCGCCCACATCCTGGGGCACTGGAACTACGCGGCCGGCACGGTGAAAGCCGTCACCGTGATCTCCAGTGCGCGCCGCGTGCAACTGCTGCTGAACGGCAAGCCCATCGCCACCGCCGAGCCCGTCGAGCCCTTTGTGTTCCGTTTCGACGGCGTGGCCTTCCAGCCCGGCGAGCTGCGCGCCGTGGGGCTGGACGACGCGGGCAACAAGGTTTGCGAGGACGCACGCATCACGGCCGGCGCCGCCGCCGCGCTGAAGCTGACCGCGCAGACCCATCCGCAAGGCCTGCAGGCCGACGGTGCGGACCTGGCGCTGGTGCAGGTGGAGGTGGTGGACGCCCAGGGCCACCGCAACCCCATCGCGCTGGACACCGTGAAGTTCACGCTGGACGGCCCGGCCGAATGGCGCGGCGGCATCGCCCAGGGACCGGGCAACTTCGTGCTGGCGCGCGAGCTGCCGGTGGAAGGCGGCGTGAACCGCGTGCTGGTGCGCAGCACCACCGAGGCCGGCGCCATCAAGCTGCGCGCCGAGGCGCAGGGCCTCGCGCCTGCCGTCGTCGAACTGCGCTCGCAGCCGGTCGTTGTCAGCGGTGGGCTGTCCCGGCGCATGCCGGCGGACGGCGTGCCCGCGCAATCCGTGCGTGGCCCCACGCCCGCCACGCCGTCGTTCGCGGTCAGCCGCATTGCCGTGCCGGTGGCCAGCGCCGAGGCCAACAGCGGCAACGCGGCCAACGCCTTCGACGACGACGAATCCACCGCCTGGACCGGCGAGGCGGGCAAAGGCGCTCTACAGTTCCGCCTCGCCGAACCGGCCATGCTCAGCGAGATCACGCTGAAGCTGGGCGGCTGGCGCGAGCGCCGCTACCCGCTGCGCATCAGCGTCGATGGCGTGGAGGTCTGGCGTGGCCTGACCGAGCGCAGCCTGGGCTACGTCACGCTGCCGCTGAAACCCCAGCGCGGCCAGAACGTCACCGTCGAGCTGACCGGCGAAGCCCAGGGCGGCATGGCGACCGCCAATACCGAGGTCGCCAACCAGAAGATCGTCGACACCGGCGCCGCCCGACTGGGCCGCGGTGTCTTGTCCATCGTCGAAGCCGAGTTCTACAAAAAACCATGAAGAGACAACAGCCCACGCGCCGCGACTGGCTCCAACAGCAGGCGGCCCAGGCCGGGCTGCTGCGTTTCGGCGCGCCGCTCGCCCCGTTGCTCGCCGCTCCCCTGGCCAGCGCGCAGGACGACAAGCCCCAGCCCCATCGCCTCTGGTACCGCCGCCCCGCCGACGAATGGGTGCAGGCGCTGCCGGTGGGCAACGGGCGGCTGGGGGCGATGGTGTTCGGCGGCACGCACACGGAGCGGCTGCAGCTCAACGAGAACAGCCTCTTCTCCGGCGGCCCCTACGACACGGCCAACCCGAGGGCGCGCGAAGGCCTGCCCAAGGTGCGCGAGCTGATCTTTGCCGGCCGCTATGCCGAGGCCGAGAAGCTGGCCAACGAGACGCTGCTGGGCGTGCCCAACCGCCAGATGAGCTACCAGCCGCTGGCCGAGCTGCTGCTGGTCTTCCCCGGCCTGGACGGCGTGCGCGGCTACGAGCGCAGCCTGGACCTGGACGAGGCCGTGGCCACCACGCGCTTTCGCGCCGGCAGCGCGACGCTGACGCGCGAGGTCTACGCGTCGGCGGCCGACCAGCTCATCGTCGTGCGCCTGGCGGCCGACAAGCCCAAGTGGATCACCACGGACATCACTCTGAACGCGCCGCACCAGAGAACCAGCGGCGCCGAGGGCAACCACACGCTGTGGGTGGCGGGCACCAGCCCGACGGTGGGCGGCATCGAGGGCCGACTGCCGTTCGAGTGCCGGCTGCAGGTGGTGGCGCGCGGCGGCAAGGTCACGGCGCGCAACGGTGGCCTGTTCGTACAGGGCGCCGACGAGGTCTTCATCCTCATCGCCGGCGCCACCGGCTACAAGCGCTTCGACGACATCTCCGCCGACCCGGCCGCGCTGAACCGGCAGACGCTGGCCGCCGCCGTCGCCCGCGGGCCGCAAGCCGTGCGCGAGGCCCATCGCGCCGACCACCAGAAGCTGTTCAAGCGCGTCGCCATCGATCTGGGCACCGGCCCCAACGCCACGCTGCCCACCGACGAGCGCATCGCCCGCTTCGCCGAAGGCCAGGACCCAGGTCTCGCCGCGCTGTACCTGCAGTACGGCCGCTACCTGCTGCTGTCCTGCTCGCGGCCCGGCTCGCGCTTCCCGGCCAACCTGCAGGGTCTGTGGAACGAGAAGACCAATCCGTCCTGGGGGTCCAAGTGGACCATCAACATCAACACGGAGATGAACTACTGGCCCGCCGAGCTGTGCAACATCGGCGAGACCGTGGAGCCGCTGTTCGCGATGGTGGAGGACCTGGCCGTCACCGGCGCCGGCGTGGCGCAGAAGATGTTCGGCGCACCGGGCTGGGTGGCCTTCCACAACACCGATGGCTGGCGAGTCGCCGCGCCGACCGACGGCGCCAAGTGGGGCCTGTGGCCCATGGGTGGCGTGTGGCTGGTGAACACGCTGTGGGAGAGCTGGCTGTTCCGACGCGACCCCGCCGTGCTCAAGCGCCTGTACCCGCTGCTGAAGGGCGCAGCCGAGTTCCAGCTCGCCACGCTGGTGAAGGACCCCAAGAGCGGCCACATGGTCACCAACCCCAGCGTGTCGCCGGAGAACAGCCATCCGCACGGCTCCTCGGTCTGCGCCGGCCCGGCGATGGACAGCCAGCTGCTGCGCGACCTGTTCGCCTACTGCGCCGAGGCCGCACGCGAGCTGCGCACCGACCGTCCGTTCGCGCGCGACTGCCTGGCCATGCGCGACCGCCTGCCGCCCGACCGCATCGGCAAGGCCGGCCAGCTGCAGGAGTGGATGGAGGACTGGGACATGGAAGCGCCCGAGCTGCAGCACCGCCACGTGTCGCACCTGTACGCGCTGTACCCGTCGGCGCAGATCACGCCCGAGGACACGCCCGCCTTCGCCGCCGCCGCGCGCAACGTGATGGAGCGCCGCGGCGACGACACCACGGGCTGGGGCATAGGCTGGCGCATCAACCTGTGGGCGCGGCTGAAGGACGGCGAGCACGCCTACGCCACGCTGAACCGCCTGCTGCATCCCAGCCGCAGCTACCCCAACCTGTTCGACGCCCACCCGCCCTTCCAGATCGACGGCAACTTCGGCGGCGCGGCCGGCATCGCCGAGATGCTGCTGCAGTCGCACCGCGGCCGCATCCAGCTGCTGCCGGCCCTGCCCAAGGGCTGGCCCGCAGGCAATGTCTCCGGCCTGTGCGCGCGTGGCGGCTTCGAGTTGGCCTTCGCCTGGCAGGGCGGCGAGCTGCAGGCCCTGAGCATCACCAGCAAGAATGGCGGCAGCACCGAGCTGCGCTGGCGCGGCGGCAAGCTGCCGCTGAAGCTCGCGGCCGGCCAGACCGCCCGATTCGAGCGCCGCAACGGCGCACTGCAACGCATTTGAGAGTTCATGACCGCTAACGCATTGACCCGGCGCAGCCTGATCGCTGCCACCGTGCTAGCCCCGGCGCTGCCAGTGCTGGCGCAAGCCCCCGCCGCGCCGGCGCCCGCGCCGCTGCCCTGGCCCAACCCGCTGATCCCGCAGCGCGCCGACCCGCAGATCCTGCGCCACGGCGACTGGTACTACCTGATGGCCACCGTGCCCGCCTATGACCTGCTGGAGCTGCGCCGCGCCAGGTCCATCGCCGGCCTGGCCACCGCCGAGCCTAAGGTCGTCTGGCGCAAGCACGACAGCGGCCCGATGAGCCGCCACATCTGGGCGCCGGAGCTGGCCTTCCTGGACGGCCGCTGGTTCATCCACTTCAGCGCCGGCGAGGCCAAGGAGCCGTGGAAGATCCGCCTGTGGACGCTGGAGAACGCGTCCGCCGACCCCATGCAGGGCGAGTGGACCGAGCGCGGCCAGATCAAGACCGCGTGGGAGAGCTTCACGCTGGACGCCACGGTGTTCGAGCACCGCGGCAAGCGCTACATGGCCTGGGCGCAGGACGACCCCGCCAGCAAGAACCACAGCACCAACATCTACCTGTCGCTCATGAAGAGCCCCACCGAGCTGACGGGCCCGCAGGTGCGGCTGACCCGGCCCGAGTACGCGTGGGAGAAGGTGCGTCACCAGGTCAACGAGGCGCCGGCCGTGCTGGTCCACGGTGGCCGCGTGTTCATGACCTATTCGGCCGCCGGCACCGGTGCCGAGTACTGCCTGGGCCTGCTGTGGGCCGACGAGAACGCCGACCTGCTGGACCCCAGAAGCTGGCGCAAGTCGCCCGGCCCGGTGTTCGCCACCAGCGACGAGAACAGCCAGTTCGGCCCCGGCCACAACAGCTTCCTCGTCGAGCCCGACGGCACCGTGCTGAACGTCTTCCACGCGCGCAACTATCGCGACGTGAAGGGCGACCCGCTGAAGGACACGGGCCGCGCCACGCGCGTTCAACCGTTGAACTTCACCGCCGACGGCATGCCGGACTTCGGCCTGCCGCTGAAGGAGACCGCGAAGCCATGAACCGCGTCGTGATCCCTCTGTCCGACGGTGCGGCCAACGTCTTCGAGGGCGCTGCCCCCGACCGCATCTGCCGCCGCCCCACGCGGGCCGAGCTGCACGCCTTTCCCTCGCCCACGCCCGCAAGGGGCCGCGCCATCGTCTACGCAGGCGGCGGCTACCTGCAGCTGATGCACGACAAGGAAGGCGTCGAGGTCGCCCAGTGGCTGAACACGTTGGGGCTGGATGCCTACGTGCTGGTGCACCGCCTGCCGGGCCAGGACGGCCATCCCTTCGACATCGCGCTGCAGGACGGCCTGCGCGCGCTGGACCTGCTGGCCACGCTGCCGCCACTGCCGCTGCTGCACGTGGGCCTGTCCTCCGGCGGCCACCTGGCCGGTGTGATGGCCTGCCAGCGGGAGTCTGCCGGTGCCGTCATCGCCTACGCGCCACTGAACGCCAACCACCGCGACCACAAGTTCCCTGCGGCGAAGCCCGACTTCCCGCCGCCCGAGAAGCAGGCCTTCTACGACGCCTGGCCCATCGGCATCACGGGCGAGCCGCACGGCCTGCCGAGCTGCCCCGTGTTCCTGGCCTATGCGCTGCATGACCCCATCGTGCCGGTACAGCACGCGCTGAACCTCATCGTCGCGGCACAGCAGCACCGGCTGGACGTGGAGGCGCACGTCTTCCCGCAGGCCGAGCACGGCTTTGCGCTGCGCGGGCTGGGCGGCAGGCAGGACCAGTGGCCCGGCCTCGCCGCCCGCTGGATGATGGATCGACTGAGCTGAGCGCGGGTGGCCGCGCCGGTGCTTGATGGAGTGAGCCTGATGAGACTGTGGCGTGTGGTGGCCCTGCTGATGCTGGCGCTGTGCAGTGCAGCGGCGCAGGCCGTCGAGCAATGGGGCGTCTTCGAGGTCGAGCTGAAGGGCCCGGCCGACGGCAACCCCTTCACCGAGGTGCAGCTGAGTGCCCGCTTCAGCGACGGCACGCAGGCCGTGGAGGTGGACGGCTTCTACGACGGTGACGGCAGCTACCGCCTGCGCTTCATGCCACCACGCCCGGGCCGCTGGACCTGGGTCACGCACAGCAACCGCTGGCCGCTGACGAACAAGCAGGGCGAGTTCACCGCGACGCCGGCCAAGGCCGGCAACCACGGCCCGGTGGGCGTGCGCTTCCAGCACCATTTCGGCTACGCCGACGGCACGCCGTACAAGCCGGTCGGCACGACGATGTACAGCTGGGCCCACCGCGGCAACGTGCTGGAGGAGCAGACGCTGAAGGCGCTCGCCGCATCGCCGTTCAACAAGGTGCGCATGCTGGTGTTCCCGCAGACGGCCGGCGTCGACAGGCACCCGCCCGAGTTCTGGCCCTTCGAGAGCAGCACCGGCACGCCGCCCGCCAGGCCGGACTACACGCGTTTCAACCCCGCCTTCTTCCGCCACCTGGAGCAGCGCGTGGGCCAGCTGCGCGATCTGGGCATCGAGGCCGACCTCATCCTGCTGCACCCCTACGACGACCGGCGCGAGTGGGGGTTGGACACGATGACCCGCGAGCAGGACGAGCGCTACGTGCGCTACGTCGTCGCGCGGCTGGGGGCCTACCGCAACGTGTGGTGGTCGCTGGCCAACGAGTTCGATTTCGTGCGCACCAAGACGGATGCGGACTGGGCCCATCTGGGCCGGCTGGTGCAGCGCATCGACCCCTACGGCCACCTGCGCTCCATCCACAACGGCAAGCGCATCTACAACCAGGCCGAGGACTGGATCACCCACGTCAGCATGCAGCACGGCATGGCGGCGGCCGACGCCAACCGCGCCGTGCTGTTCCGCGAGGCCTGGCGCAAGCCGGTGGTGTTCGACGAGCTGAAGTACGAAGGCAACCACGACCGCCGCTGGGCGCAGCTGACGGGTCGGCAGATGGTGCACGCGTTCTGGTCGGTCACCATCGCGGGCGGCTATGGCGGGCACAGCGAGTTCATCCCCGATGCCGACGGTGTGATCTGGCTTGCCCAGGGCGTGGCCTTGCGCGGCGACAGCCCGCCGCGGCTGGCCTTCCTGAAGCAGATCCTCGATGCCGCACCGGCCGAAGGCCTGGACCCCATCGACGCCTTCGACGACCTCTTCATCGCCGGCCAGCCCGGGCGCCACTACCTGGTCTACTTCGGCGACCGTGCGCCCACCGAGTGGCGGCCCAAGCTCTACCTGACCGGCCTGCGCGACGGCCAGCGCTTCAAGGCCGAGATCATCGACACCTGGGCGATGACGATCACGCCGGTCCAGGCGCCGCTGCAGTTCAGGCCGCAGGGCCGCTACGACTTCGTGGCACCCGGCGCCATCCCGCTGCCGGGCAAGCCCGGCATCGCGCTGCGCCTGACCGCGCTGGACACCCCCGCCGGCGCCGCCGCGCGCCCTGCCCTGGACGACTGACATGCGAAACCTGACTGCACTCGCCGCCGCCCTGCTGCTTGCCGCCTGCGCGACGCCCGACGCGCCGACAGCGGCGCCGCCCACCACGCTGCCCGCCTTCCCCGGCGCCGAGGGCGAAGGCGCCATCTCACAGGGTGGCCGCGGCGGCCGCACGATCTACGTGACCACGCTGGCCGACGACGGCCCCGGCTCGCTGCGCGCCGCCGTGGAGGCCTCAGGCCCCCGCACCGTGGTGTTCGCCGTGTCCGGCACCATCGCGCTGAAGAAGCCGCTGCACATCACGCAGGGCCGCATCACCATCGCCGGCCAGACCGCCCCCGGCGACGGCATCACGCTGCGTGACCACCCGCTGACGATAGCCGCCGACGACGTCGTCGTGCGCTTCATCCGCTCGCGCCTGGGCGACGCGGCCAATGCCGACGACGACGCCATCAGCGTCGGCTCGGGCCAGCGCATCATCCTGGACCACGTGTCCACCAGTTGGTCCAGCGACGAGTCGCTGTCCGTCTCGGTCGCCCGGCCGGACCTGGGCCGGCCGGCCTACCAGCACGTCACCGTGCAGTGGAGCCTGATCGGCGAATCGCTGAACTGCAACACCGCCAAGAAGGGCGCCTGCCACGGCTTCGGCAGCCTGCTGCGCGGCGCGCGCGGCACGCGGCTGTCCATGCACCACAACCTGTGGGCCCACCACCAGGACCGCATGCCCCGCCCGGGCAACTACCTCAAGCCCGAGGCCGACCCGCTGGGCGGCTTCTACGACCTGCGCGCCAACGTCTTCTACAACTGGGCCACCGAGCGCGCCGGCTACAACCTGGACCGGGGCGGCGAGCGCGCCAGCTACAACTTCGTCGGCAACGTCTACCTGCGCGGCCCGAACTCCAAAGGCAGTTTCGCGTTCGAGGAAAGCAACCCCGGCGCGCGCGCCTTCTTCGCCGGCAACAGCATGGACGGACAGGTGCCCGCCGACCCGTGGACGCTGGTGCGCGCGCACGCGAAGCACCTGCCGGGCGGCCTGCCCGAGGGCTACAAGCTGGCGGCGGCCCTGCCCTTCGCGCCGGTCACGGTGGATGCGCCCGACAGGACGCTGGAGCGCGTGCTGGCCGGCGTGGGCGCGTCCCTCGTGCGCGACGCGGTGGACCAGCGCCTCGTCGACGACGTGCGCCAGCGCCGCGGCCGGCTGATCAACAGCCAGACCGAGGTGGGCGGCTGGCCCGAGTTGAAGAGCAAGCCCGCGCCGCTGGACAGTGACGGCGACGGCATGTCCGACGCGTGGGAGGTGGCGCACGGCCTGAACCCCCGCGACCCGAGCGACGCCAAGGCCGTCGACCCCGCCAGCGGCTACACGCAGCTGGAGCGCTACCTGAACGGGCTGGTGGTGCACCTCATTCGTTGACCGGCTCCAGCTGCGTGTCCGGCCACGGCTGCGGCGGCTCGCGCCGCGGTGCGGGCCGGCGCCGCAGCCACCACTCCAGCAGCAGCGCCTGCGGCAGCCACGAGGTCCAGGCCAGCGCCGTATAGTAGGCCTCGATGGGCACGCCCAGCACGTTGCCTGCGACGATCTGCAGCCGCAGCGTGATGCCGCCGGCCGTCAGCACGAAGCTGCGCAGCATCCAGCGCCGGTGCAGGTCCACACGGCGTGCGCGGATGTGCACCAGCGCGATGGACGTCGTCACCAGCCACAGCACGCCCAGCAGCGCGAAGCCCACCTGCGCGATGGGTCCGCCGTCGGACTGCGTGGCCAGCGGCAGCGCCGTCAGGCCAGCCAGCAGCAGGCAGGCCGCATAGGCCCAGCCCAGCGCCCGGTGCAGCCGCGGCCGGCGCTGACGCAGCCGTGCGGAGAACTGCCACGGGCCCAGCATCAACGCCAGACCACCGCCGACGGCATGCAGCACCAGCAGCTCGCGCTGCGAGGTCAGATTGGGCAGCGGCGGCGCCCAGGGCTGGCCGGGCCAGGCATAGCGCAGCGCCATCGCGCCGGTCAGGACGGCAAGCACCAACAACAGCCCGTAGGCAGCGAGGCGGACGGGACGCAAGCGTGGGCGTGGGCGTGTGTTCATGCCGCTCAATCTAGGCGGCATGAATGAGATGAGGCTTAGGGCCTGTTAACACTACGGAAGCAGGTCGCGTAGTGTTAACAGGCCCCAGGCAGATGGACGCGTGCGACAAGCCCCGACTGGCCGTCATCCCGCCCGCGCAGCTCGATGCGCAGCCCATGCCGCAGCCCGGCCTGCCGCGCAATCGCCAGCCCCAGGCCGCTGCCGCCGGGCGGCGCGTCGGGCATGCGGAAGAAGCGGTCGAACACGCGCTCGCGCATGGCCTCGGGCAGGCCCGGGCCGTTGTCGATGACGTCCACCCACCGGGGCGTCAGCCGCAGCTCCACCTCGCTGCCGGGCTGGGAGTGCCGCAGCGCGTTGGTGATGAGGTTGTCGAACAGGCTGCGCAGGTCGCCTTCCTGGCCTTGCAGCGCTACCGGCCCGTCGACCGCATCGACGAAGCCCACCTCGACGCCGCGCCGGTCGGCCTCGGCCATCGCCTGGCCGATGCTGGCGCGCAGCAGCTCGCGCAGGTCCAGCGGTGCTGCCGTCGCGTGGGGCGCCAGGTCCTGGCGGGACAGGCTCAGCATCTGGTCCACCAGATGGCGGGCGCGGCGCATGCCCTGCTGCAGTTGCTCGAACTCGGCGGGGGCATTCGCCATGTGCGGGCGCAGGTTCTCCAGCTGCAGGCTCAAGGCGGTCAGCGGCGTGCGCAGCTCGTGCGCGGCGTCCTGCACGAACAGGCGCTGCGAGGCCAGCGCGCCGCGCAGCCGCGCCAGCAGGCTTTCGAAGGCGCCCACCAAAGGCTCGATCTCGCAGGGCACCTGCAGCGCATCCGCCGCCGCGCTGTGCTCGTCGCGCTGGGCTAGCTGCTGGGCCGAGTGCTGCAGTCGCCGCGACGCGCGCCCCACCACCAGTGCCAGCACGCCCAGCGACACCGGCAGCAGCAGCAGGCCCACCAGGCTGGCGAAGAAGCTGCGCCCGCCCACCTCCATGTCGCGGAAGGCAAAGCTCTGCAGCACCTGCACATGCACCTCCCCGGCACCGGCCGGTGCCGTGTACACGCGCCATTGCGCCCCGGCGGCCGATCGCTCGTACCAACCCGGCGCGGCCTGCAGCGGCAGCTGCACCGACGGCATGCCGCTGACATGGCGCGCCGGGTCTTGCGCGCACCAAAGCTGCACGACGAACTCACCGCCCTCGTGCACCTCCTCGGGCACCAGCCGCCGCATGGGTTCGGCCAGGCTGGCACAGCTGCGCGCCGCGTTGGACTGCGCCAGTGCCTGCATCTGGCCGTCCATGAAGTGACAGACCGTGTCGGCGTAGTTGCGCTGGAACAGCCAGGCCAGCCCGGCCGTCGTCAGCAGATGCAGTGGCAGCAGCCACATCACCAGCTGGCCTTGCAGCGAGCCGCGCCAGCGCCTCAAACCCGCCAGCCGCCCCGTCATGCCGCGGCATCCACCAGTGCGATGCGCCAGCCCAGGCCGCGCACGTTGCGGATCGCGTCGGCCCCGAGCTTGCGGCGCATGCCGTGGATGAGCACGTCGATCATGTTGCTGCCGATCTCCTCGCCCCAGCCGTAGATGCGCTGCTCCAGCTGCTCGCGCGACAGGATGGCGCCGGGCCGCTCCAGCAGCGCGCGCAGCAGCGCGAACTCGCGGGCGGTCAGCGCCTCGCGCTGCGCGCCGCGCACGGCCTCGCGCGTGTTCAGGTCCAGCTGCAGCGCGGCGCCCGCGCCCAGCAGCGCCTGGGCCGAACCGCTGGCCCGGCGCAGCAGCGCGCGCATGCGCGCCAGCAGCTCGCCCAGCTCGAAGGGTTTGACGAGGTAGTCGTCGGCGCCCAGGTCCAGCCCGGCGATGCGGTCGTCCAGGCCGTCGCGCGCGGTCAGCACCAGCACGGGCGTCAGCTCGCCCTTGGCGCGCAGCTGGCGCAGCAGGCTGAGCCCGTCCAGCCGCGGCAGGCCCAGGTCCAGCAGCACGCAGGCATAGCCGCCGTCGGCCAGCGCGGTGCGGGCGGGCTCGCCGTCGCGCACCCAGTCCACCGACCAGCCGGCCCGGCCCAGCGCCTGGGTCAGGCTGTTGCCGATCATGTCGTCGTCTTCCACCAGCAGTGCGCGCATGCGCGGAATTTAAGCGCGTTGACTTAGATCCAAATGAGGCGACCTCCGTACAAGGGACTCGGCCTTCGCGAAGCCAAGGTTTAACGCGGCACTAATTCAGCCTGCCTAGCCTGCGCGGCGTTCCATTCCCTCCTGCAAGGAAGTCTCGATGCAAGCCCATATCCTTCGCCTCGCTGCGGCGCTGGCTGTCTCCTCGCCGGCCCTGGCCCAGAACGGCCCGCCCACCTCGCTGACCATCGCCGGCATCGGCGCCGGCGCCACGCTGGAGCCCTACCGCGGCGTGGACACCAAGGCGCGCGTGCTGCCGCTGCTGATCTACGAGAACGAGTGGGTGTCCGTCGCACTGCCCAGCGTCGGCCTGAAGCTGGGCAGCACGGGCCCGGTGAAATACCGGCTGACCGGGCGCTTCGGCTTCGACGGCTACAAGGCCAAGGACTCCGACTTCCTGCGCGGCATGGACCGCCGCAAGGAAAGCCTGTGGGTGGGTGGCGCGGCCATCTGGGACACAGGCATGGGCGAGCTCTCGCTGGAGTTGCAGGGCGATGCACTGGGCAACAGCAAGGGCCGCATGATCTCGCTGGAGTACGAGAAGCGCTTCGACTTCGGCGACCTGGCCGTCACGCCACGGCTGGGCGTGCGCCACGTGGACCGCAAGTACGTGGACTACTACTTCGGCGTGAAGCCCACCGAGGCCCTCACCGGCCGGCCAGCCTACCTGGGCAAGTCCACCCTGCAGACCGAAGGCGGGCTGAGATTCACCTACGCCACCAGCAGCAACGAGATGCTGTTCCTGGACGTGTCGGGCCGCCTGCTGGGCAAGGCCGTGGAGGACAGTCCGCTGGTGGAGCGGAGCTACCAGGCGAGCCTGTTTGCGGGGTGGATGTACCGGTTCTGAGGCGTCCCGCACCGTGGTCAGCCCGTTCGCGCGAGGGCTGATCCGTCAGCCGCGCTCTGCTCGCACCCGATCAGCCGGGCACGGCGGGCCGCACACCGCCGGCTTGGGCCGGCCCAGCCTTGCAGCGGCTCTGGATCTCGGCCGAGATTCGCGCCACTTCTGCGGGATCGGCCTCGGGCGGCGACTTGTAGGTGGCCAGCATGGCTTGGAGGACGGCCTGGCGCTTGGTGTCACCCTCCGCCTGGCGCAGCAAAGCCTCCATGCTCTTGCTGAACTGGATGCGCTCCAGATCGCGCAAGGCCCCGATCTCGTTGGGAGGCAACAGTTGCGGATCACGTCGGGCTAGGTTGCTCAGCGCACGTTGTGAGCCGTCGTCGCAGTCCCAGGCGTCACGCCGCAGCGCCGCAAGGACGTCGGGATCGTCCGCCAGATTGAAGTCCTTCCCCAAGGCCCGCACCAGGCCTGCTGCCGCGCCCTTGTCGCCCTCGGCCAGGCTGCGGCGAAGCAGCGGCACCAGCTGGGCGCGAGAAGATTCATCCACGGCCTGACAGGAGGCGACCAACTCCTGGTGGCTCGCTCTGAAGGAGCCAGCCGCGGCTTCGGGCAAGCGGCGCAGCATGGCCTCCATCGCCTGGCGATTCCGCTCCGGGTCGCGCTCCAACGCCAGGCATCTCTGGATGTGCCGCGCGGCTTCCCCCGCCTTGCCACGCTGATCGCTGCCGATGGCGAGCTGCACGTCGCGCTGCATGCGCGAGACGTCCCCAGGCTGGGCGCGCAAGACGGCAGAAGCCGGCATCGCCGCGCTTGCAGCGACCGGCGTCGATGCGGCAGCCACCGCGGCGGGAGGGGCCGGGTCTGCCTGGGGGAGCGATGCCATGGGAGGCGCTGGCACCGGCGTGGACGCTGGTGCTTGCGGCGGCGCTGCGGCGCCATCGGCACGCCAGTTGTAGACCGCGAGAACGATGGCACCGGCGCCAGCCATGCCTCCCAGCCAAACAAGACTCCGAGCACCCGGCTTCATCATCAAAAGTCTCCCTGCCTTCACGACCGCATGCTCGGCCATTGCTTGCGAGCTACTTTGTCATGCCCGCGGCAGTGCCAGGTGTTGCGCGACGGGGAAAATCACCGACGCCTTCCATCGTCCGCTCGACCTTGCGGATCGTGCCGTCGTCATTGAAGTGCAGGTACTCCGCCGCCACGTGGCGCTGCTTCTTGTTGCAGGCCGCGCCGGGCGTGTCCAGCCAGCGGTGATAGAACAGGATCCACTGACCCTTGTACTCCACGATGGAGTGGTGGTTGTTGGCGTTGTTCTCCTGCTCCATGATGACGCCCTGGTACTTCCAGGGCCCCTTGGGCGAGGTGGCCGTGTAGTAGGTCAGGATGCGGTTGTGCTCCGGCATCGTGAAGTAGTAGAGGCCCTTGCGCTTGAACACCCACGGCCCCTCCATCGGCGGCTCGTAGCCGCCCATGTCCATCTTCTGCAGCTCGCCCTTGAGGGAGCGCATGTCGTCGGCCATCTCGGCGACGAGGTAGTTGACGCCCGACGTGCGGCTGTAGAGGTAGGCACGGTTGTCGTCATCGACGAACAGCACCGGGTCGTTCGCATACGGCTTGCGCCACAGCGGCGCGCCGATCATGTCCTTGAAGGGGCCGGCGGGGTTGTCGCTCTCGGCGATGCCCACGCCCATCCACTTGGTGCTGTTCTTGGGGTTCTGGCGATCCTTGATGCCGGTGCCGGCGGGGAAGACAAGGTAGTACTTGCCGTTCTTGTAGGCCGCATCGGGCGCCCAGGCGTAGTCGTCGGCCCACTTGAGGTCTTTCACCGACAGCACGGGGCCGTGGTTGGTCCAGTTGACGAGGTCGGTGGACGAGAAGGCGTACCAGTCCTTCATGTGGAAGTCGGCCTGGCATTCCTCGTCGTGCGAGGTGTAGAGCCACATCCGGCCGTCCTTCCAGACATGTCCGGACGGGTCGGCGGTGCGCAGGTCCTTGCCGAGGTTCAGCGGATTCTGGGCGGAGGCCGACGTGGCGAGCAGCGCGGCGAGCACGAGGGACAGGAGCTTCATGGTTCGACTTTCACGATGACGCGGCGGTAGCGCGTGAGGCGGGGCGTGCCGTGGTCGGTCACGGCCAGGATGATGTGCATCGTGCCCGTGCCCGGCGGCATCACGCGCTGGGCGGGTACGACGAAGGAAGCCTCGCGCTGGTCGAAGCCGCGGATGTCCAGCGGCTGGCCGGAACGGCCGCTGGACACGGTGAAGCTGCCGGCCTCGCCGTAATAGAACCACTCGTAGGACAGCGCGTCGCCATCCGGGTCGCTGCTGCCGGCGGCGCTGAGCTTGACGGTGTCGCCGCGCCTGACGCTCAGCTCGTCGGCGTGAGCCAGCTTCGCCATCGGCGGGTGGTTGGCCTTGGCATAGGGCTGGGTCGTCCAGTCCATGCGGGCGGCGAAGTCGTTCTGCACGGCGGTGCGCCAGCGCCACAGCGTGGCCTGGTTGCTGGTGTGCCAGCGGCCGTCGGCACCGCGCACCTCGTCCACCGCGTCGGCCCACATCGGGCGGGTCTCGGCCTCCAGGTGCCACTTCTGCTTGCGCGGCGTGTACCACTCGTAGCGCCCGCCCCAGCCGCCCCAGTCCGGCTGCTCGGGCACGTTGAGGCCGTTGGCGATGAGGCCGAGGAAGCTGGGCGTGTCGCCCTCCATCATGAATTCGACGTGCGGGTACTGCGCGCCCAGCGGGCCCTTGTTGCGGCGGATGTGGCGGTCGATCCAGGCGTTGTCCACCAGCGTGGGGTCGGCGCCGACGAAGCGGCCGTGGAACAGGTCGCCGCCCATCGCGGCCCAGGTGGCGTGGTGGTAGGCGCCGCCGGGGTGGAAGCCGGGGCTGGCGATGTAGAACAGGCCGGGGAAGGTCTTGCGTATCCAGGGGCCGGAGTCGTCCTGGTCGGAGATGGCGTAGACGCGCAGCCTGGCGACGAACTGGTCGACCGCCTCGGGCGGGCGCGTGGCGCGCACCTTCCACAAGGCCTGGGCCAGCACGTTGGGGCCGCCCCAGACGGGCACCCACAGCGGGCGCGGGTCGGCGCGGTCGGCGGCGGCGATCAGTGCGTCGGAACCGGCCGAGTCCATGCCCTGCCCCACCGCCTGCATGCCGTAGTCGGCGCGGCCCTCGGTGACGACGGCCAGCAGTTGCTGCGCCGTCGGGTAGCCCGGCTCGTGCAGCAGCAGGTTGGGCTGCACCTGTCCATACGCGGCCAGGATCTCGCGGATGCGCCAGGCCGCCGTCTTGCGCGGCTGGTGCACGGAGGTGGTGGCGACCAGGCCTTCGATGTCGAACTGGTTGGCATAGGTCAGCAGCCGCACCAGCGACTGCGCATCGTCGGGCTCGTTCTCGATGTCGGTCAGCACGAAGACGCGCGGCTTGTCGGCGGCCAGCGCCGGCAGGGCCAGCAGCAGCGCGAGCAGGCAGGCGATCAGGCGAGAGGTCATCGCGGGCTCCTCGTGTTCAGCGGCATGCGCCTGGCAGCAGCTCGGCGCCGTCGAACATCAGGTCGCGCTGCTGTGCGCGCAGTTGCAGCGTCAGTGCGCCAGGGCGGGCGGGCAGCGTGACCGCCACGGCCAGGCGATTGGACAACACGCCCTGGGCCCAGGCCGCGTCCTGCGTGCCGCGCGGCCAGCGCAGCGGCAGCGTCTGGCCATCCAGCAGCACGTCGGCGGCCCAGGCTTCGCCCGGCGTGGCGGTGTAGCTGGGCAGCACATGCACGCGCAGGCAGCTGGGGCCCGGCGCGGCGCCGGGGGCAGCGAGGTCCAGCGTGGCGCCGGGCTCGCGGGCGGCCAGCACGCCGTCGCCACGCCCCAGGCCGGGCACCCGGCGCCAGGCGTCGCTGGCCGTCACGCGCAGAGACGGCGCGATGGGCTCCAGCAGCGGCAGCGGCGCCAGGTCGGCCGCGGCGCGGGTCAGCTCGGCCAGCGCGTCAGGCGCGGCACCGCCCAGGCCGGGCGCGGGCAGCAGCGGCGCCTGCTGGCGAAAGCTGGTCCAAAGGCCGTCGGCCGGCTCCTCGGCCAGCATGCCGGCCCAGCGGCCGGCGTTGTAGCGCGCGGTCAGCGCTTTCAGTCGCCGGTCGGCACGCACCGCGCGGGCGGCCAGCGGGCGCGCGCCGGCGGGGTCGCGCTCCAGCGTGGCGGCGTAGCGCTCCAGTGCGAAGAAGCGTTCATTGGCCAGCGCCGCCGCGCGCAGCGGGTATTCGACGAGGTGGAAGAAGGCGCCGCGCTGCGCCGCGGCCACGCGCGGGCGCACGGCGTCCAGCCGTGCCAGCAACTGGGCGAAGCGGGTCAGGCGCTCGTCCACCACGGCGGCCGACCAGCCGCTGCGCTTCATGCGCTCACCGGCCAGGTGGAACTGCAGATGCTCGGGACGGCGCTCGAAGTTGATGCGGTAGTGGCCGTCCCAGATCGCAGCGATCTCCTCGATGCCGAACAGCTGCCGCGCCAGCTGGCGCAGCCAGGCCGGCTGGCCTTGCGCGCGCACGGCGGCCGGGTTCCAGGCCATGTCGAACCAGTGGCTGAGGTTGACCTCGTGCGGCTTGATGTCACCCGCGTTCACCACCCACAGTCTGCGCGCGCCCGCGTCGAAGGCCCGGCCCATCTCCTCGGCGACCAGCGCGGGCGGCGTGGTGTCCAGCCACAGGTAGGACAGCGGCGCGCCGAGGTAGCTCAGGTGGTAGTAGATGCCCGAGCCGCCCGGACGCTGGGCCTGGGCGGCATCCGGGAACTGCCTGATGTAGCCGAAGTTGTCGTCGGGCCAGACCAGCGTCACGTCGTCCGGCAGCGCCAGGCCGGGCAGCAGCGGCAGTACTTCCTTGTAGGGCACGAAGACCTGCGGCAGCGTTGCCGGGTCGCCCACATGCTGGCGCAGCAGCTCGCGCTGGTCGGCCAGCAGCTGGTTCAGCAGCGCCTGCTTTTCGGCCACCGTGCCGCCGCCCTGCATGCCGCTGTCGTGGATGCCGCGCATGCCCAGCGTGTAGAGGTTCTCGTACCGGCCGTTGGCCTTCAGCCGCTGGGCCCAGTAGTCGCGCACCTGGGCGCCGTGCGTCGCGTAGTTGTACTGGTCGTGCGGCGCCTTCCATTCGGACACGTTGTTGCGCAGCAGCGGCTCGGCATGCGAGGAACCCATGACGATGCCGTAGCGCTGCGCGAGTTCCGCGTTGCGCGGGTTGGCGTTGAACGCGCCCGACACCTGGTGCATGGCCGGCCACAGCGTGTTGGCCTTCAGGCGCAGCAGCAGGCGGAACACCTGCTCGTAGGTGCGCGGACCGATGTTGCGGGCCTCGGGCTCGAAGGTGTTGGCGGCCCAGGGCTGCAGGCCCCAGTCCTCATCGTTGATGAACAGGCCGCGGTACTTCACCGCAGGGCCGTCCCGCAGCGGCTCGGCGAGCGAGACATGCAGCGGGCCGCGCTTGAGTGGCGCCAGGTCGGCCCACCAGACCCACGGCGACACGCCCAGCGCCTGGCTCAGCGTGTAGACGCCATAGGCCGTGCCGCGCCGGTCGGCGCCGGCGATGACGAGCGCATGGCTCACGCCCGGCGCGGGCTTGCGCAGCAGCTCGATGTGGAAGCACTCCCAGCAGTTCTTGAGCCTGGAGAGATCCAGCCCGGCCGCATCGATCTGCGCATGGCGCCCTGCGGTGCCGACCCAGATCTGCACCGGGCCCTTGGCGCTGGTGCGCAGCCCCAGGCGCTTGAAGTCGTCGGCCAGGTCTTGCGCGACAAAGGCCTCCAGCGGATCGGCATTCGGGCTGGCGACGATAACGGTGCCGTCGAGCGGCAGGCTGTCTGGCGTGGCCCGCGTGGACACGTCCAAGCCCGCCTGGGCGGCGCCGACCAGCGCCAGCAACAACAGGGAAGTCAGAAGCTGGCGCATGGTGGTCAACGGCTCTTGAAGGCGGAACGCAGGTCGGGCGGCGGCGCGTCGCGGTCCACGCTGAGCCAGCCATCCTTCACGGTCAGCTCGGCCGCCTGGATGACCGTGCGCTGGTGCCAGCGGTCGTCCGCCTGCGCCTCGGGCTCGCCGCTCTGGTGCGTGAAGTAGAAGAGGTAGGCGCGGCCGTCCACCACGGTCACGCCGGGGTGCTGACCCTTGGCGCGGTCGGTGGCATGCTGGCCCACGCCGGCCAGCAGCCGCGTGGGCTGCTCCTCCCAGTTCAATGCGTCGTCGGAGCGCAGCACCAGCAGGCCCTTCCACAGGTCGGCCACCAGCCACCACTTGCCGCCGAACTGGAAGACCGTCGGGCCTTCGCCGGGCAGGCTGCTGACCGGTCCGCGCACGGTCCAGGCCTTCAGGTCGGGGCTGTCGGCGAACTTCAGCTTGCTGCCGGCGGCCTCGTCCTTGAACCACATCCGGTATCCGCCCTGCGGCGCGCGGATGACGCTCGCGTCGATGACCTTGGGCGAGCCCAGGTCCGCCTTGCCGGCGCATTGCCAGTTGCGCAGGTCGGTGCTGGTCAGGTGCTCGATGCGGCGCTCGCCGGTCCAGCTCTTGTGCACGCCCGGCACGATGGTGAGCCACAGGTGGTAGACGCCATCGAAGTCCTGGATCTCCGGCGCCCACAGCGTGACGCCGGTGCATTCGGCGGGGAACTTCGCTTCGCGGTCGAAGCGCCAGCGGTTGCCGTCGTCGGTCGTCGCGATGCCGATGGGCGTGCCGTGCACCCAGCTCACGTCCTTGGGGTCGTCCAGCCGCAGCGTGGCGCGGCGGTTGGTGTAGAACATTTCCCAGCGCTTGAGGCCGCGGTTGAACACCAGCGACACGTCGGCCGCGCCGTCCAGCGTCGGGTCGCGGTACAGCGGACGCGGCGCGGGCTCCGGTGTGGATGCACAACCGACGAGGGCCGCCAGCAGCGCGAGAGAGGCGATGAGTTTCATGGCGTAGTCTGGATGGGCAGGTAGCGCGGCGCCTTCATGGCGGCGCCCAGGTGGTAGCTGGTGTGCGGCGGCTGGTTGTAGCCGGCGTTCTGCGCGGCCACCTGCACGCGGTACTGCGGGTCATGCATCAGCGTCACCAGCCTGTGTTCGGTCGGGATGGCGGTGGAGAACACCAGCAGCGCGGTGCTGTCGTCGTTGCGCCAGACGACCTCCTCGCGCCAGTCGCCGAACAGGTCGGCCGAAAGCACCGGATTGCCCTTGGTGCCGTTGTTGGACGCTGCACCAAAGGCCTTGCCGTTCAACAGCGGCTCGAACTTGAACGAAGCCGGGTTCCACTTGTCGATGGCGACATGGTCCAGCGACTCGCGCAGCAGGTCGCCGTCCCACCAGACGGCGAAGTTGTAGCGGTTGGGGTGCTTGTCGCTGATGAGCTTGCCGCTGGCGTTCATCAGGCCGCCGACGTTGCCCCAGCATTCGGCACCAGGGTGGGCGGCGTCGATGTCGAAGCAGACGCCGCGGCCCACGTCGGTGTTGTTGCCGGACAGGCTCCACAGGATCTTGCCGGTGGCGGCGTCGTGCATCTCCAGGCCGTGCGCGCCGTAGCAGCGCGGGCTCTCGTGCACCATGAAGACCTGCTGGCCAGCGCGCGCCGGATCGTGACTGCTGACGTGCAGCGCGTCGCCATGGCACAGGCCGGTGCTGTAGAGCAGCTTGCCGGTGCTGGCGATGGTGGCCGCGCCGTAGACGATGTCGTCGCGGCCGTCGCCGTCCACGTCGGCCACCGAGAACCAGTGCGCGCCCTGCCCTGCGGCGGGTTTGCTGGCCGCATCGCGGTCGCTATCGAAGGTCCAGCGCTTGCTCAGCTTGCCGTCGCGCCAGTCCCAGGCGGCGATGACGGCGCGCGTGTAGTAGCCGCGCGAGAACACGGCGCTGGGCCGCTGGCCGTCCAGGTAGGCCACGCCGGCCAGGAAGCGGTCCACGCGGTTGCCGTAGCTGTCGCCCCAGGCCTCGCCCTGGCCGCCGCGCGGCGGGTCGTAGTCGGCCGTGGCCAGGGCCGCGCCGGTGAGGCCGTTGAACACGGTGATCCACTCCGGCCCGGCCAGGATGTAGCCGGTCGCGTTGCGGTGGTCGGCGTTGGCGTCGCCGATGACCCTGCCCTGTCCGTCGACCGTGCCGTCAGCGGTCTTCATCATCACCTCGGCACGGCCATCGCCGTCCAGGTCGTAGGCCACGATGTGCGTGTAGTGAGCCCCGGCGCGGATGTTGCGCCCGAGGTCGATGCGCCACAGCCGCGTGCCGTCCAGCTTGTAGGCATCGACGAAGGTGTTGCCGGTGTAGCCGCGCTGCGAGTTGTCCTTGGCGTTGGTGGGCTGCCACTTCACCACCAGCTCGTACTGGCCGTCGCCGTCCAGGTCGGCCGGCGCACCGTCGTTCAGCTGGTAGGTGTAGGCGACACCGTCTGGCGTGGTGCCGCCCTCGGGTTTTTGCACCGGGACGCGCAGATAGGGCTGGGCCCAGGGCGCCACGCCGGCCTCGCCGGCCTGCTCGCGGCCATCGACGACGGCGCGCACCGTGTAGAGGCTGTCGGGGCGCCCGGCGGCATCGGTCAGGCTGGTCAGCGCCTGCGGCTGCGCATTGACCCGCCGGCCGTCGCGGTAGACGTTGAAGCGCACGCCGGCCGGTTCGGTGCCCAGCAGGCGCCAGCTGACGAAGACGCCCGACGGCGTCGCCAGCGCGACGACGCCGCGGTCCAGCTTTTCGACCTGGAGGCCATCGGCTTGAGCGGTGGCGGCCACTGCGAACATCAGGCCGCAGGCCAGTTTGGAGATCGAGCGTGTCATGCAGCAATCCATTTCTTGATCAAGCGGCCGTCGTGCATCTGCGCGGGCCGAGCGCCGGGCCGCTCCCGAGCCGGCCCGTCTGGCGATGTGCTTGCCGGTCAATCCGGCAAGCATCGCCGCCCCTCGGGGGGACGACCAGACCGCCCGCGTCCAGCGCGGCAGACTTGGCGAGGGGCTCCACCCATTAAAAAAAACGGCCTCTTTCGAGGCCGGGCACCTGAGTGATCAGGCGCAACAGGATTGGCCGCTCGGGCCAGGCCCGGAGATCACAGCTTGTAGCCGATGGTCAGGTAGTAGCGACGGCCGGACCAGGCCAGCTCGTTGGGGCGCGACAGGTCGCCCGCGTAGCTCAGCTCGGCCTGGTCGGTCAGGTTCTTGCCCTCGATCGAGAACGTCAGGTTCTTGGTCGCTTTCCACTGGAACTTGGCATCGAGGTAGCCGGTCTTGTCGCGGAAGTTCGGGTTGCCCGACACGTCGTTGCCGCCCGTGTAGTACTTGTCGCGGTGGTGGTAGGCCACGCGGGCGTTGAACTCGCCGTTGTCGTACCACAGGCCCAGGTTGTAGGCCATCTTGGACAGGCCCGGATACGGCAGCACCGACTCGTCCAGCGGGCTGATCAGCTGGTTGCCAGGCGCGTAGCTGAAGGTCATGCGCGTGACGTTGGCGTCCACGCCGAAGCCGCTCAGCCAGCCCGGCAGGAAGGACAGCGCCGTGCGGCCCGCCAGCTCGATGCCCTGGGTCTTGGCGCCCTCACCGTTGATGGCCTGGGTCACGTCGAAGATGCGGCCGTCGCCGTAGAAATCCACGCCACGGCTCAGAACACCCTTGCGGACATAGGTGTCGATGTTGGTGCGGAAGGTGGCCAGGCTGACCTGCGTGTCGCGGCTGGGGTAGTACTCCACGCTGAGGTCGTACTTGCTGGCGCGATAGGGCTTCAGGTCGGGGTTGCCGGCCGAGCAGTCGTCGGTGCCGTCACCGCCAGGAAACGCTGGGTTGCCACTGCCGGTCGTGCAGGCGACGTTGGGCGCCAGCAGGTCCAGCGCCGGGCG